>CAZLIE010000124.1:0-13187 GCA_964559345.1 uncultured Terriglobales bacterium | reverse complement strand
TTCGGAACATATGCTCCGGTAGGATCGGTAACGCTGCCGTTGATTGCCCCACGGAAGGTTTGTGCGGTTGTTGCTAATGCGAGGGATACAACCACGATTGAAATCAAAAACATGCGTCGCATAGATCACCTCTTGGTTTTGAATTTGTGAACTAGCCGGTGTTGCGGCTGAGGCCGGTGCAACATAAATAGCTATCCGCATGCAGTAAATGTAGTTCCGTCCCGCAAGCGAGTGCACTTTTTAAGCTTTCTTAACAAACGAAATCAAGACCATAATTGTGGATAGGCCCATCAGGAAACCCTTGGGACGATATTTGCGCCCGATTTGGCAAAAAACCAATATCTGGCATCGGCCACTTTCTCCCAGACGTCGCACGCGTGCTGTTGGTCATCGACGCTAATGGGTAGCGCTAGCACTCCTAAACTTTCAAGTTCATCACTGTGCCGCGCGAACTCGCGCAGTTCATTCATACAATACGGTCACCAATATCGGCGATAAAAGTACAGGAGCACCCAATGACTGCGCTGATCAGCAAGACGAAAATCTTTCCCTTGCTGATCCTTAAGCGTGAAGTCAGGTGCGGCTTGCCCGACAGCAGAAGCGATTTGAGGCTTGGGGTAAGGCTTTGCTTGACCCATGCCCATTGCGCAGACAAGAGGGATAAGGAATACAGCTCGAATCCAAGTTCGTGTCCGGAGCAAGATGTAAATGGATTTCAATCGTCACCGTTCGATGCGGAAATGATGCGATCAATAAATGCATGCAGGCGTTCGCTGTAGCCGGCGGGAACCTCGAAGACGCGCTCATCGCCGACTATGATCAATACCTTTCGCAGGGAATCATGCAGCACGGAGCAGCGGTGGCACATCTTCAAATGAGCTTCGATCTCCACGCGTAGAGCAGGATCGACCTCTCCGTCTATGAAGTTGGAGAGTTCCTCTAGGACCTTTTCGCAGCTTACCACGGCTTTCTTCCCTTAATCGAGACAAGGCGCGCAAACCAACTTCGCCGAAATATCGGCGCCAGCTCTTCTCGAATTTGCAGCCTCGCTCGATGCAATCGGACTTTAACAGCCTGCTCGGAGATTCCCAATGTCTCCGCACAATGGGCGGTGCTCAGTTGTTCGATGTCGCGCAAGACGAAAACTTCGCGGTAGAGCGGTGGAAGCCCGTGAAGGGCCGTGGCGATGAGATTACGGATTTCCTTTTTCTCCAAGGTCTCCGAGGGAATATCACGCCAGTCCGCAAAATCGCGTGGCATGAACATACCATTCTCATCGCTAACACCATCATCAATGGGCTCAAACAGTACAGCATGCTGGCCACGGCGTTTCAGCCTCGCTTCGTTCAGCGCAATGTGCATGAGCCACGGCTTGAATTTTCTGCGGTCTTCCAAGCGGCTCAGGTGCGTCAGTGCCTTGACAAATGTCTCCTGGGCAGCTTCTTCCGCGTCCGCGTGATTCCGCAGGACTGCAAGTGTGGTCACATAAACCGCTCGCTCATACGGACGGACCAAATCGTGAAACAGATGGCGCTCGCCGCGCACAATCCGGCCGATCAACTCCGGCTCGGGTACAGCACCGTCTTTGGTGGACGTCACGGTTAACGAGCTCTGCTCCTCGATATGGAAGATACTCAACAGCCAAAAAGGTTACACAACTCCCAGCATGGATTATTGAAGACCTGCAGCCGAGATGTAAGGTTCCCATGTCTCGGGCGTCTGATCCAGCATTCCGCAACTCGGCCCATACGGTTGAAGAGTGAACCAAAGCCCTTACCGGGTGAATGCGGAGAAAGAAGTTTCGACGTGGACTCCCAAGCCCTCAGCTACTCGATTCACAAAGTTCATGTATGCCACTACGACATTAATTTCTAGGATCGCACGATCCGAAAAGCCAGCCAGCCGTAGAGCCGCTATATCGTTTTCGGTGATCGAAGCGGGATCGACTGTCAGATTTCGTGTGTAACCGAGCATAGCGCATTCGGCGGGAGTTAAACCTTGCCAATCGCTGCCGAGACTTAGAGTGGCAACAAGCTCTGAATTCTTTGTTAGCCGGAGCAGACCTGCCCCATGGTGTCGCACTCAATATCGACATGAATTTGCGGCCGAAACTGTCACCCCGATCATTTCGCGATGAACCCGGCTGAGCTCGCCGGGCGCGTGCATTGCCTCCGTGTAAATTCGCAGATGAGCTTCGAGAATGTTAGGAGCGAGACTATGTACCTTCAAAATGTTGGCAACAGCGCCAGCTTCTCCGCGCTGTTCTTTGTAAATGTCCGCAAGCCGTCCTTCTGCCTGCTGTTCGTCAATTGTTCGTATCCACATTGAGTTCTTCTCCTATGGGACCCCGTCATGGTCCGCGCGTTTATTGGTGACCTCGGGCATTCGCGAATCGCAAGTTGAAAACGGCTGCTAACTGATCCTGACAGCCGCGGAGAGTGTACTCACTCCGGCGCACAGGCCGCGCTGAAGCGAAATGGCATTTCGATCAGCTTCGCCAAAGTGACTTGTTCCGCTGCCGCAAGTTCCTTTACTCCAATGGCGAGCCTCTCTTGAGGCACGTCAAACACGTATGTACGGTAGAGACGATCCCACAATGCCAATCCACTTGACCAGTTCGTCCACTGCTGCCGGAAATCTTGCGAGTGATGAATGCCGTGCATTCGTGGGGTAGCAATGAACCAACTCAAATATCGTTCCGCAGAAATCGGTAAGCGCAAGTTGGAGTGGTGGAACAGAATTGCGAGGGCCAGAAATTTTTGCCAAATCGCAAAAGCCTGATCGTCAGCGCCTATGATCATTATCTGCAGTGCCCGATATGGTACCGACAACGCCATTTCTCCAAAATGAAAGCGCAGCGCAGTGGATGCGTCCAGATCAAGATCGGCGTGATGGACGGCGTGAAACCTCCAGAGAAATTGGTTTTTGTGAACAAAAATGTGCCATAGGAAAAGCGTGTAATCCATCAACATCACGGCGGCGACAATCTCCATCCACCGAGGCAGCTTGCGCAACTTGAGCAAACCGAAGCCATAGCGTCCGACCCACCGCGCCACCGGTAAGACGATGGGAGTTTCGATGGCGTGGATCGCAAGCGCACTCAGTGCAGCAAGGGAAAGGTTTCGTGCCAAGCGTCGGAGCTGTGGTTCCGCTGCTGGCCGCAATGGTCGCTTTCGCTCCAGCCAGACGAAGCTTGCAAGCACGCCAAGCGAAACTAAGGCCCTATGCAGGTTTTTCATCTGTCTTCGTTCCGGGGAGCCAGCTTTCCTTGCTCATCAGATACCTCGATTCAATCGCCGCTACCCATAAGGTCTCAGCAATGGATATCCAGAGCTGCATATCGGAATCAGGGATGTTGGGCAGTTCTGTCCGGCAACTTGCGCCGGAACTCATCTTCATTTCTACTCCTTTGGCTTCAGACATCTTTAGTAACGAGGATGCACGCGCGCGGATATTTGTTACAGCCGTAACCTCTTTGCCCGGCGTGCATCTTGAATTCATGAAGGGAGCCTATGTCTCTGAACACTGTTTCGATTCTCGATGTGGAGAGTGCCGTTCGCGAGCGATATTCCCAAGGAGCTACACAGCCTGAAGCAGATCTCTGCTGTCCTACTAATCAATGTGATCCGCGATACCTGGACGCGATCCCGCGGGAAGTCCTTGAGCGCGACTACGGCTGCGGCGATCCCTCACCGCACTTGAGAGAGGGTGAAATTGTTCTTGATCTCGGGTCTGGCGCAGGTAAGGTTTGCTTCATTGCCAGCCAGATTGTCGGTGCTGAGGGCAGAGTGATCGGTGTTGACGTAAACGACCAGATGCTTGCGAGTGCACGCCGGAATGCGCCTTACGTTGCGGAAGCAGTGGGATATGCGAACGTCGAGTTCAAAAAGGGGAAGATCCAGGATCTCAAACTGGATCTGGATGCGCTAGAGGGCTGGCTTAGTCTCAATCCAGTGCGTTCCTGTGGGGATCTCGACATGCTGGAAATTCGTAAACGAATGCTTCGTGAAAACCAGCCGATGGTAGCTGACGAATCTATCGACGTTGTTGTCTCGAATTGTGTGCTGAATCTCGTCAAGCCCGAGGACAAGCAGCAGCTTTTCGATGAAATCTTCCGCGTGCTTCGCCGTGGTGGGCGGGCGGTAATTTCCGACATAACCAGTGATGAAGACATACCCGAGCACCTGCAATCCGATCCCGATCTGTGGAGCGGCTGCATCTCTGGCGCACTTCGCGAAGACAGGTTTCTGCAAGCCTTCGAAGATGCCGGGTTCTACGGGATCACTGTGCTCTCGCGCCAGGCAAAACCCTGGCGCACAGTTGAAGGAATCGAGTTCCGGAGCATGACCCTGGTTGCCTACAAAGGCAAGGAGGGGCCGTGCTGGGAGCAGAAGCAGGCCGTCATCTATAAAGGACCATTCAAAGAAGTTCGTGATGACGACGGCCATGTCCTTCGCCGCGGCGTTCGCGTAGCAGTTTGTGAAAAGACGTTTGGCATCTACTCCCGCGAACCGTATCAGCAGCATTTCAATTTCGTTGAGCCATACGACAAATCTCCTTTAGAAGAGGCAGCCGCCCCGTTCCCTTGCGCAAAGGGGATGTTAATCCGCGATCCGCGAGAAACGAAGGGTCGCGATTACAAGCTCACTACAGATGCGCAGCCGTGCTGTGGACCGAATGGGGACTGCTCCTGATGGGAACGATCACAAACATACTTCCCATTCTCGGGCAACCTTGTATCGCCGAAACTTTCGACGGCGTACTTGCTGATCACGGACTTTCCCCTCTCCTACGTTTTGAGACCACAACATTGCAGATCAATGTGGGCAAGCTCTGCAATCAAGCATGTCATCACTGCCATGTTGAAGCCGGCCCAAAGCGCAGCGAAATCATGCCGCGGCACGTTGCCAATCGCTGCCTCGGCCTTCTCGTAAACAGTCCCACGATCAGGAGTGTAGATATTACGGGTGGCGCGCCTGAACTGAATCCAGAGTTCCGTCGCGTAGTGGACGGGGCTCGGCGCCTGGGCCGACAAGTCATTGATCGCTGCAATCTAACGGTCTTTTTCGAACCAGCACAGGCCGATCTCGCGGAGTTCCTGGCTGAGAATCGAGTTGAGATCACAGCCAGTCTGCCCTGCTACACCGCCGAGAATGTCGAGAAACAGCGTGGAAAGGGAGTATTCGACAAGAGCATTCGCGCACTGCAGATTCTCAATGAACTTGGGTATGGAAAGTCCGGTTCTGGCCTGACCCTCAATCTGGTTTACAACCCCCTCGGAGCATATCTGCCTCCGCCACAAGAGGAACTTGAAGCCGATTATAAGCAGGAGCTGTATGACCATTTTGGGATCGAGTTCAATCGGCTTTTCACGATCACCAACATGCCCATTAAACGCTTCGCAGAGTATCTCTCGCGAGCCGGCAAGTCCGAGCAGTACATGTCACTGCTGGTAAATCATTTCAATCCCGCGACCGTCGAGGGCCTGATGTGCCGCTCGCTGGTCAGCGTCGGTTGGGACGGAAAGCTGTATGACTGTGATTTCAACCAGATGCTCGATCTCGAAATGCCCAACGTCAGCACAATCTGGTCAATCAATACGTTCAGCGGACTGGCAGGCAGGCGGATTGCAACTGGCAGCCATTGTTTCGGATGCACCGCGGGAGCAGGCTCAAGCTGTGGAGGATCGCTGGCGTGATCTCACTGGTATTGGTCTTCCTCGCCGGCGCCGCCATTGCATTCGTAAATGGCGCAAACGACGTCTCAAAGGGTATAGCGACGCTGGTGGGGAGCGGTGTAACGAACTTCCGTCGCGCTATTGCCTGGGGCACGATCTGGACTGGATTGGGAGGCCTTGCTGCCGCGCTCGTGGCGAAAGCCATGGTGCAGACATTTGGGAAGGGCCTGCTTGCCTCCGGTGTCTATCCTACTTTGGCAATGGCGATCGCCGTTATCTCTGGAGCGGCGTTGTGGGTGGGGATCGCCACACTCAGGGGCCTGCCTGTTTCAACTACTCACGCGATTGTGGGATCTGTCGTCGGGATTGCGGTGATAGGATTCGGCCCTGCCGGAATCAACTGGTCCGCTCTTATGTGGAAGATCGCGTTGCCGCTGCTCCTGAGTCCCGCAGTGGCATTGATTCTGACGGCGGTAGCGGTTCGCATCACCAAAGCCCTCGCCCCCCAGAGTGACTGCTTGTGCGTCGAAGCGGCTCAGCCACTGCTGTCTGCCAACTACCCCATCCCGACCGCGATACCAGTTGTGCATCTCAGCACCTGCACAGCCGCCGAGCACATTTCTGTTCCCGGCATTACTTTCGATCACTTGCATTGGTTGACGAGCGCCGGAACCAGTTTTTCGAGGGGTCTCAATGACACGCCAAAAATGGTAGCCCTCATCATAGGAGGCATGCTCGTCGCCGACTCTTGGACGCTTTCTCCGTTTTTGATGTTTGCTGTGATTACCGCTGGCATTTTGGCCGGAAGCTGGTTTGCAGGGCGAAAGGTCACCGGCGTCCTGGCCTGCAAGGTGATTCGCATGGATCATCGCGAAGGATTTCTTGCGAATCTGATCACTGCGGCCCTGGTCGGACCCGGAGCCGCCTTTGGCCTGCCGATGTCCACAACCCATGTAGCCTCGGGCGCTCTTCTTGGCCTCAACTCTCGAGAGCGGAAGGCGAATCTTGCGGTCGTGCGCGACATGGTTTTCGCATGGCTTGTAACTCTCCCGGTAGCCGCTTTACTTGCCATCCTCTCCCTCTTCTTCCTCCACACAGCGGGAATTAAATGAAGCGAAGCTCGTTTGCCCGCTGGGCGATGCTGATTGCAATCGCCGCCGCAATTGTAATCGCTGCTGTGTTTTTCCCAGTTGTGAGGTGGACCGAGGCGCTAATCGCATGGGTGCGCGGCGTCGGAATAGTAGGAACCTTCATCTATGGCCTGGTTTATGCCGGCGGAACAGTACTCATGATTCCGGGCACCCTTCTGACGGCTGCGGCCGGTCTTCTTTATGGAGTACTCGTCGGAGTGCTAGTCGTTTCGCCGGCCAGCGTTCTCGGAGCTACGCTCGCTTTCCTGATCGGAAGGTATGTCGCACGCGATTGGGTGGCAGCCAAGCTGCGTAATCATCCGAAGTTTGCCGCAATCGATCGTGCCATTGAGAAGAATGGCTTTAAGGTAGTCCTGCTGATGAGGCTGCAGCCGGTCTTCATCCCATTTGCACTCTTGAATTATGCGCTTGGCCTGACCAGAGTTAGATTGCGTGAGTACATCGCTGCATCTTGGATTGGGATGCTTCCTGCTACCGTACTTTACGTCTATTTTGGTTCCATCGCTGGAGACGCAGCCCATCTATTACACGGTAACTATAAGCACAACATTTGGAGTCGGGGACTACTCTGGGGCGGCTTTGCCGCGGCTCTACTTCTTGTCTTCGTTTTCGTACGAATCGCTCGCCGCGCATTGCAAGAGCAGCTCGACGGCGACCAGGCGAGAGGAAACATAGCATGAGTTCCGCTCTCGATCTCCAGCCCCCCGATCAATTCAACGAGCAGTTAATCCGGAATGTCCATCCACCCGATTGGATCAATCCAGAACCGAGCGGCCGCTACAACCTCGTAGTAATAGGCGCCGGAACGGCGGGTCTGGTGAGCAGCGCGGGCGCAGCGATTCTAGGCGCCAAAGTTGCCCTGATTGAGCGGGCCTTGATGGGTGGAGATTGCTTGAATTATGGGTGCGTTCCATCGAAGGCGCTGATTGCTTGCTCGCGGGCCGCTTACGCGTTACGGGAAGCATCGCAATACGGCATTACAGTTGGCGAGCGCAAGATCGACTTCGCTGCCTGCATGGAGCGGGTCCGCCGATTGCGCGCAGAGATTTCTCACCACGATTCGGCGGAACGCTTTCGCTCGTTCGGTGCCGAAGTATTTTTGGGAGACGCCCGGTTTGTGGCTGAGGATGCGATCGAGGTCAATGGACGCAGGCTGATGTTCTCCAAGGCGATCATCGCCGTCGGCGCGCGAGCCGCGGAGATTAAAATCACCGGGCTGAAGGAGACCGGTTATCTCACCAACGAGACGGTCTTCTCCCTGACAGCGCTGCCTTCGCGATTGATTGTCATCGGAGCCGGGCCCATTGGGTGCGAGTTGGCTCAGGCATTTCGGCGGCTTGGGAGCGACGTGATCTTGATGGATAGTCAAAAGATTCTTCCACAAGAAGATCCTGACGCCGCCGCAGTTCTGGCCTCGCGCTTCGAAACCGAGGGCATCAGGCTGGTTCCCGAAGCGCAAATCCGCCAGGTACAGCGCGTGAATTCCAGAAAAGCTGTCGTGTTCGACCGAAATGGGAAGCTGGAAACGGCTGTCGCGGATGAGATCCTCGTGGCGGTCGGCCGGGCTGCTAATGTAGAAGGACTCGGCCTGGAATTGGCAGGTGTGGAGTACGACTCCACCGGCGTCAAAGTGGACGATCGCCTGCGAACTACGAACACGCGGGTCTACGCGGCCGGCGATATTTGCTCTCGCTACAAATTCACCCATGCAGCCGAAGCCATGGCAAGGATCGCTCTGCAGAACGCGCTTTTCTTTGGACGTAAGAAGGTCAGTGATTTAGTGATTCCCTGGTGTACGTACACCGATCCTGAGATTGCGCATGCTGGCCTTTACGAAGCAGAGGCACGGCAGAAAGGCTTTGCCATAGAAACCATCACCGTGCCGCTTGCAGAAAACGACCGGGCCATAGTTGATGGCGACACGGATGGCTTTGGCCGCGTACACTTTGATGCTAAATCGGGAAGGATTTTGGGCGCGACGTTGGTCAGCCGACATGCGGGAGAGAGCATCGGCGAGTTGGTGTTGGCAATACAAGAAAGAAAGAAATTGCGCGATCTGAGTGGCGTAGTCCATCCATATCCGACGCAAGCCGAAGTCGTGAAGCGTCTTGGCGACGCCTCGATGAAGTCGCGTCTTAAGCCCTGGATGAAGAGGCTGCTGACCCGCTTCTTTGAAATGCGAAGATGAGTCCGCGAGCAACGATTTGTGTTTTTGCTAAACCACCCCGCGCTGGGGAGGTAAAGACCAGACTCGCGCCCCGGTTCGGTCTAGAGCGCGCTGCCATGATCGCTCAGGCCCTGCTGGAAGACGCGATCACTGCAGCTATGCAGGTGAATGGAGCTCACGTAGTCCTATCGGTTACAAGTCCGTTTGACCTCCCGCCATTTCCGGCGGTGCCTCAGTGGTCCCAGCCCGATGGCGATCTAGGCAGTCGCATCGAAAGCAGTATGCACAGAGCGCTTGCCGGAGCTCCCTGTGCTGTTGCAATCGGAGCAGACACGCCGGGATTGAGATCTGAACTGATCGAAGCAGCCATTCAGCAGCTCGAATCGTGCGATGCTGTGCTGGGGCCAACCGAAGATGGCGGGTACTATCTCTTGGCAATGAAGAGGTGCCCAGTCGGGCTGTTACAAGGAGTTCGTTGGAGTCAGACATACACCCTCAGCGACACAATCCACCAGCTCAATGAATTCGGGTATTCCCATTTGCTGGCTGAGCGTTGGTTTGACCTGGACACGATGGATGATTTCGAGAGAGCCCGAATGTTGCTTCAGCGCGGCAAATTGCTAGCTCCGCATCTTGCGGCTGCAATCGACCGGTGCGAAATGATTCCAGGTTTGCCGAGATGAAGGTGTCGGTTGTAATTCCCGTGCTGAATGAGCGCGCTTGTCTTCCGGCGACGCTCGATTCCATTCGAGAGGCGATTCCCGAGGCGGACACCGTTGTTTCTGATGGTGGCAGCATCGATGGAAGTATCGAATGGCTACAGAACCGAAAGGATATTCGGTTGGTTGTGTCCGCCAGGGGAAAGGGCCCGCAACAAAACTCCGGAGCCGCGATTGCCACCGGCCAGACGCTTCTTTTCCTCCACGCCGATTGTCAATTGCCTCGCGATGCCGGAGAACGCCTCGCGAGGGCGCTACGCGATCCGCGGAAAGTTGGTGGCTGCTTCTTCGTTCGCTTTGCCGAGCACCGGCCTCTTTCCCTCCACATTCTTGCATGCGGAATGAATGCCCGTTCCAGCATCCTGCGCAGGTCCTTCGGCGATCAAGCGCTGTTCATTCGCAAATCGACGTTCGATGAGATCGGCGGATTCCCGGATTGGCCCCTGTTCGAAGACTATGAACTGGTGCGTAAGATGAAAAAGGCGGGACGGTTCGCTGTGATCACATCCCCAGTGACGATCTCAGCACGCCGCTTCCTGGCGCGAGGCGTCTGGTTCACCATCGCGCACGTCTTTCTCTTACAGGCAGGGTACTATCTGGGAATTGCGCCCACCCGCCTTAAACAGTGGTTTGAGGACATTCGACCGCATCTGGGACAAACTCCTTTAAGCCGTGGGAATCCTATCCAAAGCGAATGCTGCGGAGGTGATGATGTCCATCGTAAAACTGAGTGAAGGCGACGCGAAGGAACTTAGCGCTGAGCTGCGTAATGACAACTCCGGAGACATGCGGAGACGACGCGGTGTGATCGCCCTCTCCATGCTGGGCGGAGCTCCACTTGGGCTGATCGCTCTTTACCAGATGGGAATTATTAAGAGTCTTCCTCAGCCAGATTGGTCTTACATGGACGCAGAGAAGGTTGACGCATCGGCAGAGGCATACCAGCGCTTCTCCATGCCTGATGCTGTGCTTGGGATAGGCAGTTATGCCGCGTCCATGGGGTTGGCGGCAATGGGCGGTTCCGCTCGCGCGAAATCTCAACCGTATATTCCACTCGCGCTGGCGGCCAAAACGGGTTACGACGTGTACAACGCCGGCCGACTCACAGTCGATCAGTGGACGAAACATCGCGCATTCTGCATTTGGTGCTTAGTCGCCGCAGCCGCGACATTTGCCACGGTCCCACTGGTCATTCCCGAAGCCCGTACCGCATTGCGGAATCTAACAACGCCTAACATCGCCGAAAACGCAAAAAGGGCTGCATAACATCGCATGGCCGCACCTTCCGTCATTGTCTTCGATCTCATGGGCACGCTCCTCAACCTAAGTGGACTGGACGATGCGTTTCATTCCGAGTTCGGCGATTCTCAATTACGGAGGGAGTGGTTTTCCGAAGTACTGAAGCTTGCATTGGCCATTACTGCTGCGGGCGGATATGAGAGTTTTTCGAATATTGCGGAAGCCGCGCTGAAGGTGATTGAGGAGAGACATCAGCACAAATTATCCGGCATACAGCGCAAGAAACTTCTTCAGTTGTTGAACACAGTCCCGGCCTTTCCCGATGTGGCACCTGGATTGCAGCGATTGCAATCCAGTGGTTCTCGCCTGATCGTATTGACGAATTGGGGCCAGAAGACCGCAAAACAAGCGATTAAATCCGCCGGCCTCTCGCACTTCTTTGAAAAAATCCTTTCCGTTGAGGATGTAAAGAGGCTCAAGCCTGCGCCCGAGCCATATCGCATGGCCGCCAGGAAATGCGGCGTACGGACAGGTAAATTGCTTCTAGTTGCCGCTCATTCCTGGGATCTCGCTGGAGCCACGCGCGCAGCTTGCCGGGCATGCTTCATCCGCAGGCCGGGACAAGTTCTGGATGAACTCACGCCAAAGCCGGATTTCATCGTTTCTGACCTAACCGAATTGGCCGGCGCCCTCACCGACGGAACTGCTGAAAAATAGGCGCTAGACGTAGCCTGGGAGCATCGCGAATCTTCTGTTCAGGGATCGCACACGGGTAGCTAGCCAGTTTCCCAGCCTTCGTGGAACCGAAGCGTCGCTCGCGCATGTCTATCATGCATTCGCGTTCCAATCACCAAGTCGGCTCGGGTCATCAAAAACTAGGTGCACCAGCTTGCCCCAACTCCTTCGGGAAGTCGCTGTAGTCGGCATCCAGAAAGACGACGATTATCGAATTCCGCTGGTATTGCTCTGATCCCCGCAAGGCAAACCGAACCACAGCCACGCTTCCGTTCAGTAACTACGACTCCTCCGGGAGCCGCCGCAATTTGCGAAGTACAGTCGGTGCTGCCGTTGTCGATCACGATGGTCGAGCGGCAGATCTCTTTTGGAATGTTCCAGTCTGTGCGCGATGGATTTTCTTCGTTCAGTGCGGGAATACGGACAGTGATTCTTTGCGAGAGCGCGAACGGTTTTGTCAGTGCCGCTTCCTAAATCGCGCCCCTTCCTGGGACAACCGATAACCAGTTTGTCTTTCGTGAAGTTACTCGCCTGACCGGCCTTTCATTGTGGGATGATTGTTCTGCGAGTTAAGCGACCAGTCATAGTCGAAGTATTCGACGGTCGGGTGTTTCTCCTCGATATAGTGTGTCACATCACCGGATGAGTGTTGTTTGATGTACTCAAGAACATTACTGCCGGAAATGTATGCTTTAGCCCGGGCAAACAACTGCCCCGTGGCACTGGGTTTCCCCGTGAAGTCACCGGCGTACCACTTAAAGATCGAAGACAAATAGATCCGATTATGCCCTGGATCCATGCGCACACCCTTCATTGGATCCGCTAGAAACTCACGCATCGCCTGCTGCAACTGTGTGCCCAACTCTTGGCCGGTGTAAGCGAACCGTTGCAGCTTCGGACAACTGGTTGAGGCACAGACTAACGTGAAGTGAACACGAGGGTCGTGGAAATCACGGGCCCGCTGCTCAATCTGATCCAACGTGAGTTGTTCGCCGGCAACAGTGTGGCGTTCCCGGTTGAAAAAGCCAGGAACATCTCTGACCCCGTTCGCCTTCCCGTACACCCAATCCAGCACCGAAGCCAATATGTTCGCGTTATAACTGTTGATCCAAAACGCGAGCCGATCATGGTCCGTCGGAAAAGACGCGGGCTGAGCGGAGGCTAATTGCTGAAGATACGTGTTCAGCATTGCTCGGTCACGGGAAAGACCCTCGTAATCGACCCAGCCATTCTCGTTTACGTGCCGCTCGAGCAGCTCCGTAAAATTCGCGTGGTTTAGAGTCGTGGCATCCTTCTCATCAGCTTGGGTTTGAGTTAGAGATCGCGCTGGGAAAAGGCAGACTAATGCAATTCCGGCCAGAGCCACGGCTAAGACCAGCGAAGTCTTGGTTCTGCTCGTCATAGTATTCAGCGCGTGCTCGTGATCCAGCCCCTATCTTTGAAAGATTCACCAGGTGACAAAGTGGTTTACAAGCGTCGTGTTACTGGGTGGTACTCCC
>CAZLIE010000123.1:0-13227 GCA_964559345.1 uncultured Terriglobales bacterium | reverse complement strand
ATGGCGGTAAGACGTGGGGATCACCGGTTGTCATTGCTTATAAGACGCTTGCATTCGATATCGCTATTCCGGCAATTTCATTCCGTGGCGCATTGGAATATCCCGCTTGCGACGCCGACCGTAGCGGTGGCCCTCACAATGGACGTCTCTACTGCTCCTGGATGGATCTGACTTCTCCCGGAGTGACCGACATCTTCGCTGCGTTCTCTGACGACAGAGGAACGACATGGTCTCATCCGCAGGCCGTAACCGATGTGATTGCCCGTCCCGTGGATCGCTTCTACCAATGGATCTCCGTTGACCAGACGAACGGCAGCGTGAACGTCAGCTTTTACGATACGCGCAACGACGTCACAGGTGCGCGATTCACGACCGATGTGTACTTTACGCAATCACTCGATGGCGGCAGCACGTGGCGCAGTCCGAATACTCGTGTGAGCTCAGCCAGTTCGAACGAACACGACTGCAATGGCATTTTTCCTTGCATTGCGATCGATTATGGCAATCAGTATGGTGACTACGAAGGAATCGTTTCTTATGCAGGCGTCTCGCATCCGATCTGGACCGATAGCCGCGACAAACAGCAGGCTGCAACCGGCTGCCGCACTGGATTGAAGATGGAGGAAGTATTTAGCGCGACCGTTCAGTAGATCGCCGGAGATGCGATTCGGCAGGTATCTCCAATAGCGCAGTCATCATGAGCGCGCACCAGCGCGCTCACGATGATAAGGTTTTTTACGAGACGTGCGCAAAAGAGTGTGCCTCGGTGTTGCCTAGCGCGACTGACTCTTCCGCATCATCTTGCCCAGGTTTACATCTACGCTGAATGCGATAGTGTCGAGAGCGTAGTGGACGCTGTGGGTGTATCCGATCTGGAAATCAAAGATTTCTCTGGACGAGAACCCTACCCAGGCGGCCCCGCCATTGTCATGAGTCAACGCGGAGGTGCCGATGGTCTCGGCCGCCAATTCCCACGAACGACCATTTTTGCCGCTGCCGGCGTTCTTTCCTGAGCCTTTGCCTACCAGTTTGCTGAATACCTTCTGCTGTCCTGAGGGGAGCACATCGTAAAGGCTGCCGCCGATCGTAAGGTTGTGTCCGATGTCCACCGTCGTACCGCCGGTGAACTGACTGGTGAAGCCCAAGCTGGTAAACGGACGATGAAAGAATCTTGAGTCCATCACGCCGTTGCTGAACCCCGCTTCAACAAAAGGCGTGAGCCGGTCGAAATCGCGCTCGACGTGATTGTTCCATGAGAGGGCGGCGCGTCCGGTGCTGATTCCCTTTGACGTGCTACCGGTTGGCGCTCCTGCGGTTAACGCCGAACTGTAATTGGCAACCTTGGCCTTCTCGGTGAAGCGCAGATCGGCATATACATTCCCGACGCCATTCGAAGAACTTGATGTCGAAGTCGATGTAATTCCAGACCCACTGCCTGACTTTCCCGGAGCAGCAGGAGTCGTCGTGGTCGCGGTGGATGACGACGAATCGAAGTTCAAGGGAACTCCTACATCAACGCCCCAGTGATCGTCGAAGTTGTAACCGACTTTGGAGTCGAGATCGAGGATGCGCTCTTGCGAGTTCGCGCTCCCTTCGAAGCTCATGGACGACGTGAAGCCTTTTTCGTCCTGATTCTGCGCCTTTGTTGGCGCGCTCTGCGCGGCGGCAGCGAGAGTAATGAATGTTGAAAGTGTAATTGCCAGAGTTGCTCTCATCAGATTGTTCACCCAGGTGATGTGTGGTTTTTGGATTTTTTGCACTTCCGCAAATCGAGACGAGCGGCTTTCCATCAGCAGCTTAGGGCTTTCAGACACGGGAAACGATGTCACGGTGGGCCGTGTACGCCGGTAACTAAGCGTTGCGATTCGTTTGGCTTTACGGGCTATCCGAGTCTTTGCTGGACAGGACAGTCACCGAAGGCATCTTTCGCTCGGAATTACTGTCGCCCTACTATCCCCGAATCTTCTCTCTTTCGGAGGTATGCCCGTGGGCAGCAAAATCCTGCGCGCCGTCTATCGCTTTATAGTTCCTGGCGGCCTGCTGCTGCTGGTGTCTGCGCTGGTGGTAAATGCGGGCACGCTTCAGAGTGCGAACGCTTCGTTCTGGCGCAACTATCCATACTTCATCTTTGGAGCGGGCTTGCTGCTGAGTGCGATCTTCAACCGCAGCAGGCTGTTCTTTGCGATTCTGATCGTCGCGGTTTCGGATCGTGCCCTCGTATGGCTGGCGCCGAGGCTTGCGACAGCCGGTGTTCATCGCACGATCTTTGACGCAATCGCCCTGCTGCTGCCCCTGAATCTGCTAGCGCTTTCGTTCATGCGTGACCGCGGAATCATCTCGATGCGGGGCCGGCGTCGGGTAGCCTTCATCGCCGCGCAGATCGCCATCGTTTCCTTTGTCGTTCTGGTTCGTCCAGTGCAGGTGCTTGCCGCAAGCGCGATGAATCAAGCCATTGTTCCCAAGCGCTACGCGGAGTGGAGCCGCATCTCGCAGCCCGCTCTGCTGGCCTTCGTGCTCGCGGGCGTGGCCATGCTGGTTTACCTGCTTTATCGGCGCAGACCTGTCGAGAGTGGTCTCTTCTGGGCACTGGTGACATCGTTCATCGCATTAAATGCCGGCGGTGCTGGCCATCTGTCTTCGGCATATTTCGCGACGGGCGGAGTGATCCTCGGTATCGCCGTGCTCGAGACGTCGTACACGATGGCCTACCGCGACGAACTCACCCAGCTTCCCAGCCGGCGCGCACTGAATGAATCCTTACTCAAGGTTGGCGACACTTACACGCTCGCCATGGTGGATGTAGATCACTTCAAACAATTCAATGACACCTATGGACACGAAACCGGAGACCAGGTGCTGCAGATGATTGGCTCGCGGCTGGCCGATGTTTCCGGCGGGGGCAAGGCATTTCGCTACGGTGGCGAAGAATTCGCAGTCATGTTCCCCAACAAGGTGATGGATGAGGCGTATCCCAGCCTGGAAACGCTGAGAAAGTCGATTGAAGAGACTAACTTCAAGGTGCGCGACATCGATCGCCGTCAGAAGGGAAAAAAGAAGAGGAAATCGCGTCCCCATGGGAAGAAGGAAGTAACCGTCACCGTCAGCATTGGAGCTGCTGCACATGACGGAGAGCAGCTCACCCCCGATCAGGTGTTGCGTGCAGCTGACAAGGCCCTCTACCGCGCGAAAAAGAATGGACGCAATTGCACGTCGGTAACCGAAGTGAATTCGTAGCTACTCGTGCAGTCGGCGGGCCGTGTTCTTTGGTTATCTGACGCGGTCGTCTGACTGCTTGTTACTGTTTGCCCTGCGGAGGACTGCAATGAAGAAGGTTGCGAACAAAGCCAAGGTTCTTTACGGCGAAGGCGATGCCAGAATCATCGAGGCGCATGCCGCAACGATGCACAAGGCGGGATATGAAGTGCAGCGCGCCGTGGGGCGTCGCGAAGTACAAAACGCACTCAGTCAGGCGAAGTTCGATGTAGTTGTACTAGGACATACGCTCACGCGTGACGATCGTCATCATCTGCCATACATAGCGAAGAAAGCCAATCCGAATACGCGCGTGCTAGTGATCCACGCCAGCGGCAAGCATCATGAAGTCGATCTGGCGATCGACTCGCGTCAGGATGGAGACCGGCTGCTACTCGAATCGCTCGCCGAGCTGCTCGAACCGGCATACGCATAAGTAGGAGCTACTTCCACAAGAATAAGCGCGGGCGTGATAGCCCGCGTTTTCTGTTGGACAACTGTTCATTACGCAGCGTTGCTTGACGGCCGTCCCTCTTCTCCTGCGCCGGGCAGGATTTCGCGGAGCGCCCAATCGATACGAGCGACTGCCCTTTCGATGGTCTTAAACTCGTCGTCTTTGTCGCTGGTGTAGGGCAGACACATCACCGGCTGTAGCGCGTTGCGCACATGATGGTTCATCAATTCGATGACCTTCAGCTTTTGCAGAAGGTCCCTCTCGCGGTGACGCTCATACGTGAACACTACGGCGCCGACTGTCATGGCAGCGACAGCCTCGTCCGCCCACAGAGGCCATCCACTCACGTTGTAGCGGGACTGCAAAATGTCCACGAACAGTCCAAGAGCAAAGGTGATGATCGCGACGGAAAGCCCGAGGTAGGCGCTTCTCCGAGTTTTCGGATAGGGATTGACCAGCGGACGCATGGCTGATTATCGCTCACCGACAACGAAGAGAAGATGAGAACCGCCCATCATCCTCACAAGCCGAAATGCTCTAACGAGACTTCTGCCACATTCAAATCAGAAAGTCTCGAAATTACACAATTACGAAATCAAAACTCACGAAACAAAACTCACAAAATCAACAATCGCCCTTACCCTCTCTCCTTCATTGCGCCTAACACTTCCTCCGCGTGCCCTTCGGGTTTGACTTTGGTGAAGATCTTGGCAATTTTGCCTTGTTCGTCGATGAGAAATGTTGTTCGCTCGATTCCCATGGTGCTTCGCCCATACATGTTTTTCTCTTTCAGCACGCCGAAGGCTTCACAGAGCTTTTTTTCTTCGTCTGCGAGCAGCGTATAGGGAAGGCTATATTTATCTTTGAATTTCTTTTGCGCTTGAGGAGTGTCCTTTGAAATGCCCAGCACGACCGCGCCGGCGCGTTGCAGCTTCGCGAACTGATCGCGAAAGCCGCAGGCTTCGATCGTTCAACCAGGGGTGTCGGCCTTAGGGAAAAAGAACAGCACGACGGGCTTGCCGCGAAAATCCTTGAGGCTTACCGGTTTGCCATCCTGATCGGGCACACTGAACTCAGGTGCTTTGTCATTCACTTCCATGATGAATTCCTTTCGAAAATTCCGTGCTCTTTTATATCGCACACCCGCTTCGGCCGTCATGCTGATCGCCATCGCGGCCGTGATCATCGGCGTGCTGGTTCATCCGTTCGCAGTGCGCGCTCAGGGCAAGAAGCAACACGGCCCGCGCGCCATCTCAGTGGTTGGGTGGAGCGACGATACGCCGGCTCCGAAGCCTTACACGTCGGTGCTGATCCCAATCGCGGTTCTGGATGAAGGCCGCTATTACGATGCGAACTTATATCAGGCGCAACCGGCTCCGCTGGCGGTGGACACGGGCGTGATCTATGACGTGCTCGATCACGGCGAACCGATCGGCACGTTCAACGTAGGCGGCGCGCAGCAGAAGAAGGGCGAGTGGTATGGCACCGGCATCTTCGATCCGAAGGGCCCGGAAGGTGGCTCTGCGAAGCCGGCGCCATCCGCAGTGAAATCGACGAAAGCTACCTCATCCAACGACGATACTCGTCCCAAACTTCGCCGCGGACCCGCTCCTGCCGCAACGCCGAAGCTCGAGGACAATCCAGAACTCGCCAAGATCGATCGTGATCCTAATCGTCCCAAGCTGAAGAGAGGCGCGCCTCAGTCGGAGTTGGGTCCGCCGAAGAACTCGGACTGGGAGAGCACGATTCAATCTCCGCAGATGCATCTGCTCCCGGCAGTTTCCGATTCTTCTGGGCCGGAGCCGCACGGTTTCACCTTCCATTACAAGGCCGGCGAGGAGGCAAATCTGCGTGCGGCCATGGAGCGGCTCGCGCGCGCAGAACTCGCGAAGAATGTCGGTACACATTCAGTCGCGCCGACAGCTTCCGGCAAGCGAACAGCGTCGCGACAATCCCACACTCAATCCGCGACTCCCGTATTGCAGTTTCAGGACGCGCATTTCGCAGCATACGACGTGAATTCGAACAATGCGCCGATAATGGTCTATTCCGCCAGCGCGGTGGTGAACGGGACTAAGAAGTACATCACCGTTGCCGCCTGGGAGGAGATCGACCAGACGCTGCGAAAGGTTTTTACTCGCATCACCGATGACGCCCATCTCGACGTTTATCCCCGCTTGGAGCTGGTGGACGCCTTCGATGCCAACGGCAAAGGCCGAGGCGAGCTGCTCTTCCGCGCTTATGACGACCGCGGCAGCCGATTCGTCCTCTACCATCCTGGACCCGACAGCCTGGAGCTTCTCTTCGACAGCGCTCGAGGAGAAAGCGGCGGATAAGCGCGATTTCGTAATTTGTAATTTCGAAATTGGGGAATTGAAAAACCTGGAAAGCTCATCCATCAATTGAATGATATAGCCCCTTTGAGCATCTATATCTCCCTGCTATGCTGTTCCGGTGAATGCCAGTGCCTTGCAGGAAGAGCTGCGCCGAGTGCTATGGGAGCGCATCCACGCCGGCAAGCTTACTGGCCTTGGACTGGCCAGGCAGACCGGCTTTGAGCAGGCGCACATCTCGAACTACCTGCGCGGTAAGCGCTCGCTGAGCATGGAAGGCATGGATCGGCTGCTCGGAACGCAGCAACTGTCGATCTTCGACCTGCTCGATGATGCGGAGATCAACAAACGGCCGAGTGCGACCCCATCGCCGGAAGGCGAGTTCGATAACGTTGTTCTCACAGATCCCGAGGTCGCGGCAAAGATCCAATCATCAAGCGTGACCGCATTCGCGACATCTTGAAGTTCAAGCGGTGATTTCTCAAGCGATTGCGTCCTGCGCCGGCCGCAGAACGCGAGCAGTGGCAGAGGTTTGTACTCGTCAAACTGGACTCGCAGGAGGCAATGAGCATGTATCCACGATTGCTGCCGGGCGCGACCGTGCTTATCGATCGTCACTTCAATTTGCCACAGCCGTATAGGCGGAATGAACCGAATATGTATGCCGTCCGCCGGAACGACACTTGCACCATCAAATATGTAGAGCGTGATGGTGATCACCTTGTTCTGCGTCCGCGCAATGAGTCGCATCCCGGCGCCGCGCTCGTGTTGAACGGCAGTCAACCGTCAGAGTTGATCGTTGGGCGCGTTTGCCACGTGGCGTTCGAGAGCTGAGCCCGAGACGGCGGCAATTACCCGATAAACTGTTTCTTCTGCTTCTGCCATTTGCATGACACCAACGGCTAAATCCAGCGACCTGCAAGCAGACATCGAAGCTCTGCGCGATCAGATTCGCCATCACGAGTATCGCTACTACGTGCTGGACGATCCGCAGATCAGCGACGCCGAATTCGATCTGCTGATGCAGCAGCTCAAGAAGCTAGAGGCCGCGCATCCGGAGTTGATCACAACTGACTCGCCTACGCAGCGCGTAGGCGGCAAGCCGAGGGAGGGCTTCGCCAAGGCCGAGCACTCCAGTCCTATGTTGTCGCTCGACAACGCGTACAACGAGCAGGAATTGCGAGAGTGGGCGCGTCGGGTTTTCGAACTCTCGGGCAAGAGCAAAGTGGATTTCGTCTGCGAGCTGAAACTCGACGGCATGTCGATGGCGCTCACTTACGAGAACGGAGAGCTTCGCCGCGGTCTTACACGAGGCGATGGGACTGTCGGCGAAGATGTCACCACCAATGTTCGCACCATGCGCTCGGTGCCGTTGCGCATCGATCGAAAAAGACTTCAGGCAGCGGGCATTCCTTCGGACTTTGAAGTTCGTGGCGAAGTGGTGATGCCATACAACTCGTTCTTGCGCGTGAATGAGGAACGGGAGCAGCAGGGACTCACGCGCGCCGCGAATCCTCGCAATGCGGCTGCGGGAAGCATTCGCGTGCTTGACCCGAAGATCGCAGCGGCGCGCCGTCTCGACTTCTACGCGTATTTTCTTCTCCAAAATGGCGCCAGCCTTCTGCCCAGCCATTTCCAGTCACTACAAGCTCTGGACAAAGCAGGATTCAAAGTCAACCCACATCGTTTGAGAACCAGCAACCTGGATGAGGTCGTTGATTTCATTCAACGCATGGAATCCCAGCGCGAAAAACTTCCATATGAAATCGACGGCGTCGTCATCAAGGTGGACTCCGCCGCGGTGTGGAAGCAGGTCGGATTTACGGGCAAAGCGCCGCGCTGGGCGATCGCCTACAAGTACGCTGCGCGTTCGGGCGTCACGCAGATCGAAGACATCCTCGTGCAGGTAGGGCGCACCGGGAAGCTGACGCCCCTGGCAGCGCTACGTCCCGTGCCGATCGGCGGAACGATGGTGAAGCGGGCCACTCTGCACAACGAAGACGAAATTCGGCGGCTCGGCGTGAAGATCGGCGATTGGGTGCTGGTCGAGCGCGGTGGCGATGTGATTCCAAAGATCGTAAAGGTCGTCCAGGACAAAGATCATCCACGCGGCTCTCGCGAGTTCCACTTCCCCGATAAATGTCCGGAATGCGGCGGGATGGTGGTACGCGCCGAAGGAGAAGCCGACCATCGCTGCGTGAATGCGCAATGTCCGGCAAAGCTGCGCGAAAGTTTGTTGCACTTCGCCTCTCGCGGTGTGATGAATATCGAAGGCATGGGCGAATCGCTGGTGAACCAGTTGGCCGATCGCAAGCTGGTGAAGGATGTCGCCGACATTTACTCGCTCACGGTCGAGAAGCTCCTGGAGCTCGAACGGATCGGAGCCAAATCGGCGGCCAATCTGATCCGGGAGATTGAAAATTCCAAGCGGCTGCCGCTTCAGCGCGTGATTCTGGGCTTAGGAATCCGATTCGTGGGCGAGCGCACAGCCGAGCTGCTGGCGGAACATTTCGGAACTCTCGACGCGATCATGGACGCCAGTCCCGAGGAGTTGCAGCAGGTGACCGAAGTCGGCCCGCGGGTAGGAGAAGCGATCGTGCAATTCTTTGCCGAGCCACGCAATCGCGAGTTGGTCGAACGACTGCGAAAAGCCGGCCTGCAGTTCCAAGGGAAGAAGAAGGAACGCGGCACAAAGCTCGCCGGCAAGACGTTCGTCCTAACCGGCACGCTTCCCAGCCTGAGCCGCGACGACGCTAAGAAGATGATTGAAGATGCGGGTGGGAAGGTCTCCGGCTCCGTCAGCAAGAAAACAGACTACGTGCTGGCCGGTAGCGACGCGGGATCGAAGCTCGACAAGGCCAAAGAGCTTGGCATCGCGATCATCGACGAGGACGCCATGCGAGATCTGCTGATCTAACGACGTACCCTCCTGGTATTCATAACCATCGCTCACGTACTTCCGTGCCGAAAATCAAGCGCCGTCCTCGATTAAAATCTCACCATGCGCAAGCCCTTTGCGTTGCTGGCACTCGCTCTCCTGCTCTTCTGCGCGGGCTGGTTGGCATTGGCGGTGTTTGTCCCGTACGGACCTGCCAAGCCGATGCAAGAGAGCTTTGTGGAATTCAAGAACGGCTCCTCTGCGCGACGGATTGCGACGGAGTTGAAGCAGGCAGGCGTGATCCGCAGCCGGACAGCGTTTCTGTTGCTGCATCTCTACCGACACCACTCGCTCAAAGCCGGGGAATACGCATTCGGTCATGCCGAGAGCCTGAATCAGGTTTACTCGCAAATCGCGCACGGCGAGACCTACGCCCGAGTGCTGGTGATTCCCGAAGGCTTCAACATGTTCGACATCGCCGCAGCGGTGGAAAAGGCCGGCATCGATTCTCAACAGAATTTTTTAGAGCAGGCGCGAACTCAAACTGCGCTGGTTCGCGATCTCGACCCGCAGACGCCCACCCTCGAGGGCTATCTCTACCCCGACACTTATCGAGTGGCGCGCAAGCAGAAATCTCCTGACTTGATCGCAGCAATGGTGAAGCGCTTTCATCAGGAGGCGCATGCGATATCGCTGGGCAGCGACGTCCATCGCATCGTCACGATGGCTTCTATCGTCGAAAAAGAAACTGCTGTCCCGGAAGAGCGACCACTGGTGGCCGGCGTTTTTTACAATCGACTGACGCAGCACATCGCGCTCGACACGGACCCCAGCGTGATTTACGCATCCGAACTGGCGGGCCGCTATCGCGGGACCATCTACGCTTCTGACCTCCAGTTCCGATCGCCGTACAACACCTATCGCAATGCGGGTCTGCCGCCGGGCCCGATCGCTAACCCAGGCAACGACGCGCTGCTCGCCGCCATGCATCCAGCCAAAACGGACTACCTGTACTTCGTCAGCGATAATCAGGGACATCATCGCTTCTCCCGCACGCTTGAAGAGCATCAAAAGAACGTTGCGGAGTATCGGCGAGAGGCCAGCGTTTCAGCGCAATAGGCCATAAGAGGGGGGCGAGACGCGTTTGCTTCGCCGCGCTCCTATATACTTGCTGTTTCATTCTGATTCGTTTTTCTTCATGCGCATATCCCCTGCGGCACGACAAGCTGCGCTTCTCATCCTGCTACTTTCGCTGACAGGATGCCTCTCGCGAACGCGAACCGTTCCCCGACGAATGGTGAACACGTCGAACCTGCGTACCGCAACCTTGCAGGATCTGGTAAATCGGATTAACGCGGACGCGAAGAAGATCCACACGCTCAACGCGACGGTCGAAATCGCGACTTCGGTAGGAGGCGCAAAGAAGGGGCAGGTACGGGAGTACCAGCAGATCAAGGGTTACATTCTGGCGAAAGATCCTGACATGTTGCGTGTGATCGGACTCTTCCCGATCGTTCGCAATCGCGCCTTCGATATGGTGAGCGACGGCAAGACGTTCAGGCTCTACATCTCGATCACTAACAAATGGATCGAGGGCCCGGCAGACGAACCTGCGACGCCGTCCAAGAACACGCTCGAGAATTTGCGGCCCAAGGTGTTTTTCGATTCACTGTTGTTGCATGAAACTCGCGAAGATGAGATAGCGGTTCTGGAGCAGAGCACCGAAGTAGTGCCAGATCAGACCAACAAGAAGAAAAGCTGGCAGATACCGGACTACGTTGTTGACATAGTCGGGCGGGACAAAGATGGGTGGCGTCTTGATCGCAAAATAGCGTTCAGTCGTCTCGACCTGAATCCTGACCGGCAGCAGATCTTTGATGCGCAAGGCGCTGTCGCCACCGAAGCGATGTACGAGAATTTTACGAATTACGAGGGTGTCAACTTCCCCTCGGTGATCACGATTAATCGTCCGAAAGAGGAGTATTCGATTCGGCTAGCAATCGAGAAACTCCAAATCAATACTTCGATCAACGACGAACAGTTCGTATTGAAGCGTCCTGAAGGCGTGCAGGTGCAGGTTCTGAAGTAACTACGGGCACCATTGGGAGGGGGTTCTCCCGTCTAAGTTCCCGGACTATAATGATGGCCGGAAACCCAATGTCCGTTTTCAGCAACAACCCGACCGCGACTGGCTCTGCGGCCACGCGATTTGTTCGACCGCGTCGTTATCTCGCAGTGCTGCCGTCCAACGTCCGGCCGAATCTCTTTGCCGGCGATTAACTCCCGACCTCGCAATGATCTGGGCTGACGCCCGAAATCAGTTTTTAGTGCACGATGACTGCGCTTTCTCTCGCGAGGAGATTCCTATGGCAGCCGAAACAACGACGCGCGCAACGTCCGCCGATGCGCTTCCCAATATCAAGACCACTTTGCCCGGACCGAATGCCAAGCGCCTGATCGATGCAGACGCGCGGCTGATCTCGCCAAGTTACACGCGCTCGTATCCACTGGTTGCGAAACGCGGTCGCGGACTCATCATCGAAGACGTGGATGGCAACTTATTTCTGGATTTTTCCGCCGGCATCGCCGTTACCTCCACGGGACACTGCCATCCTGAGGTGGTCGCAGCCATTCAGAAGCAGGCTGCCGAGTTGATCCACATGTCCGGCACCGACTTCTACTACGAGAGCATGACGCTGCTCGCCGAGCGCCTCAGTCGCGTTGCGCCCATGCCAGGACCGCACAAGTTCTATTTCGGCAACTCCGGCACCGAAGCTGTGGAGTGCGCGCTCAAGCTGGCCAGGTATCACACGAAGCGGCAATCGATTATTGCGTTCTACGGCGCGTTTCACGGAAGGACCATGGGCTCGCTGTCGCTCACAGCCTCCAAACCGCAGCAGCGCCGGCGATTCGCGCCGCTGGTACCCGGAGTCACCCACGTTCCGTATCCGTACACGTATCGGTTCGGCGGAGGCCAGACTGAGCGCGAGTACGGAATCGCTTGCGCCAAGTTCATCGAAGAGCGTCTGTTCAAAACGACCGTGCCGCCGGAAGATGTGGCGGCAATCTTCGTCGAGCCCATTCAGGGCGAGGGCGGATATGTTCCCGCTCCGAAGGAGTTTCTCCAGGAGCTGCGCCGAATTTGCGACGAGAACGGCATCATGCTGGTCGCGGATGAGGTGCAGTCAGGCGCAGGGCGTACCGGCAAATGGTGGGCTATCGCGCACTCCGGAGTGCAACCGGACATCGTGTGCATCGCCAAAGGCATTGCGTCTGGGATGCCTCTCGGAATCACCATGACAAAGGCCAACATAATGGATTGGGTTCCGGGTTCGCACGCATCGACCTTCGGCGGAAATCCTGTAGCGATCGCGGCTGCGCTCGCCAGCATCGACGTGATCGAACGTGAAGGTCGCGAGAACGCGGCGAAGGTCGGCGACAACATGAAGCAGCGCATGACGGGATGGGTGAAGAGTCATCCTATGGTTGGAGATGTGCGCGGCAAAGGCCTGATGCTCGCGGTGGAGATCGTCAAGGACAAACAATCAAAGGCGCCGGCGGCTGCAGAGCGCGATCGCATCGTCGAGCTTGCATTCGAAAAAGGTCTGCTCCTGCTAGGCTGCGGCGAGACTTCGATCCGTCTTTCCCCGCCGCTCATCGTTTCGCAACCCCAGGCCGATTACGCTCTTGACGTGCTCGAAAAGTGCATCGGTCAAGTTGAGAAATAGGTCAGGTGGATGGCGGGCCATTTTGGTCCGCCATCACACACATCGGTGAGAGAATGGGCATCCGATGTCTCTCGCTCGCTTCATCGTCCGCGCGCTTGACCGTGTGGCCGCACGGCTCGGCAAGTCGCCACAGCGCGCCGCCCACCTCGGAGCCGGTTCACGCGGCGAGGACGAAGCGTACTTTCACCTGCGCAAGCGCGGGTACACGATTGTCGCGCGCGACTTTCGTTCGCCGCATCGTCGCGGCCACATCGATCTCATCGGCTGGGACAAGGATTGCCTCTGCTTCGTGGAGGTGAAGACCCGCAGCCGCCGCAATTTCAAGGCTGCCGAAGGGGCGATCGATGAAAATAAGCGTGCGACTTTGCCCTCGCTGGCCCACCAGTGCGCCCGCGAACTGCCGCATGCCAGTAGAAAACCTTCAGCCATCCGCTTCGACCTGGTCAGTGCTATCTTGAGACGGGCGGCACTCCGGACGTAACCCTCTTCAAGAATTCTTTTTCTTTGTCATAAAATGTAGTCAGGCACGAAAGAGGGAAAGGACCAGAGTTGCCCGAACTCCGCAAGGACCCCGTCACCGGA
>CAZLIE010000122.1:0-13499 GCA_964559345.1 uncultured Terriglobales bacterium | reverse complement strand
GTATCCGCCAGACCCGAAGAGGCTTCGATTGTGACCGAGTTGCAAGCCGGTTCCGAAGAGGCATTCGAGTGGCTGATCGCGCACTATCACCAGCCGGTGTACGGACTGGTTTATCGCATTCTTAACGATTCGGCAGACGCCGCCGACACTACGCAGGACGTGTTTCTCAAAGTCTTCCGCGGCATTCGCAGGTTCCACGGCGAGGCCAGCCTGAAGACCTGGATTTACCGCATCGCGCTGCACGAGGCTTCCAATCAGCGGCGTTGGTGGTTCCGGCACAAGCGCCGTGAGACGACGATGGAGCCGCAGACCTGCGACGAAGACGGCCAGAGTTTCGGGCTAAAGGACACACTGATCGACGAGAGCGAGTCGCCATTTGACTACGCCGCGCACGAAGAAGTTCGCAGCAAGGTCGAGACGGAGCTGGCACAGGTTCCGGAGCCGTATCGCACGACGGTCGTCCTGCGCGATATTGAAGGTTTGGCGTACGAAGAAATTGCCGAGATCCTTCAGATCTCGCTGGGCACAGTGAAATCCAGATTGATGCGTGGAAGATTTGCGCTCAAGAAGCGCCTCGAAGCGTATGCCAAAGAGGCCGGACGCGAGTTAGGGCTCAAAGTGGCGTCGCAAGCGCACCTTCCTTCGGAGGTCTCAAGCAAGTGATGGACTGCAATCGAGCCAAGTCGATGTTCTCCTCCTATCTTGATGGAGCGGTAAGCGGCCAGGAGATGCACGCGGTTTCCGCGCACGTGAATACGTGCGCGGACTGCCGCCAGAACTATCGCTCACTCCAGCGCACGCAAGCCCTGCTGTCTTCGCTGGGGACACGCAAAGCGCCCAGGGATCTGGAGCTGCGCTTGCGTGTGGCCATTCAGCGTGAACGGGCGCGCACCCCGAAGCGCATGCTGCAGGCTCTTGCTTTGCAGCTCGAGCACGGCATTAACACCTTCATGCTTCCAGCGACCGCTGGGCTGTTGTCGGCGGTGATCATGTTCGGCGTGCTGATCGGCTTCTTTGCCCTGCCCTCGGTGAGCGACGATGTACCCACGTCTCTCTATACTCCGCCCAAGCTCTCTTCAGGTCCGTATGAGATTCCCGGACTTGAATCGCCCGTGCTCATTGAAGCGAATGTGGATGCGTCTGGCCGGCTCGAGGATTATCGGATCCTGTCCGGTCCGCATGACGCCGATTCGTTGCGCGTCAAGATAGACAACGCGCTGATCTTCACGACGTTCGAACCCGCCCGAGCATTTGGTCAGCCTTCGAGCGGACGCGTCGTGCTTGCCTTCTCCAGCGTGAACGTGAAGGGATAGCCAGTAGCCATTCAGTGTTCTTGCCGAACCTGTCGAACCGGTTCGGCTATATGATGGCGGAATGGCATCAAACTCAGATAAGCACTCTCAGGAAACCAGGGACCGAATAAAGTCCAATTCTGAAGCATCCAAGAAGCGTCTTGCCAGCTTGAATGCCGAATACGAAGTCCGCCAGAAGGCACAACAGATCTCCAAATCCAAGGGCAAGCCGAAGCGGGAGAGCTTCGGTCAGGCAGTCGCAAGAATCACCAAGGAAAGCCAATAACTAGCTGAACCGGCGAGGCTCTGACTTCGCCGAGCCACAGCCCGAAGATTTACTACTTCGTTAACTTTTTGTCTCGCAGATTTCAAAATTCACGTCGATCCGCGCGTTTAAAGGATTTTAAGCCAAGATCCCCAACTGATCCCAGGATGGTGAGGTGACCCCCTGAAGTGAGAAACGGCCGGGGATCGCGCATGGGGAAACCCGAAGGACGGATTGCGAGACTCTGTACGCGCGTGGCCCGCATGGTCGCCCAGGCATTGACTGCTGCTCTGGACAGGTTCAGCACCTTTGGTTCTGACTTCAGCTCCTAAGTTTCGCCTTCGATAAGTACCGGAGCTGCAAAATGTGTCATGCTGTTGCGATGGAAAAGCCCAAGGAACAGCCCGAAAGCAAGTTCGCTGAAGTGATCCGCAAAGGCAAGGACAAGCGGGCCTCGTTGGACAAAGAGTCCCGGCAGCAGGCAGACGAAAAGGCCGCCGAAATCGCACGGCAGGAACGCGAGCGGGAAATCTAGCGCTTCTAAATCCCGAATGCCACCCCACATCAAAACCTTGTCATCCTGGGACCTGGATGACAGGGTTTGGAAGTCGATCGTTAATGTCGGCTGACTCTCTTTACCCGAAGATCAATCCTCACCTTCCCGAAAGTCCTGGCTGACGAACACTGCAGTCGTCAGTCCGGGAACGTTGACTGTGCCGCTGTTGGCGTAGGTTGATTGCTTCACGACGCTGTCGCTCGCCTGCCGCAAAACCGGGTGCAGTTGCAGATTCAAGTTCTTCAGCGCGTCGTTCTGGAAGCTGTGCGTTTGTGTATTGCCGTTCAAGATGACGAGAATCGTTCCACCACGAGGATTCTGTAACTTCATCACGATTAGTCCAGGAACTTGACTCGGTCCAGTATTCAGGAATTGCAGGTTGGCCTGGATCTCCGCGAGGCTCCCCATGCGGAAGAGGCTGGAGGAATTGCGTATGCGCAACAGCTCCTTGAACCACTCGCGGCTGCTGGCGATCTGATTTGGTCCCGGATGAATTGAGGCATCGGCTAAGAGTGGCTGCTCAATCGGCCAATCGGATCTGTTGTCGCTCTGGATGGCCAACCCGACTCCCCAGTTATTGCTTTGATAAGTGAAGTCGAGACGGTTGAACCAGTCTCCGGAGTTGTAGCTGTTCTTGTCCATCGACTTCGATCGCAGCAGGTCGTCACCTGCGAGGAAGAACGGAACACCCTGTCCGAGAGCGACGAGACTCATGGCCAAGTTTTGGCGCCGGACGCGCTGATCGAGCGAGTCCGAAAGCGGAGACTTCAGTTGCACCGCGTCGAACAGCGTTTGGTTGTCATGGACCGAGGCGTAGTTTATTGACTCGATCGGAGTGGCACCGTAACCGGTTGGCTGGCCCTGATAATCCACTTGGGCCCCGGTGACGGTGTTTCCGTTGCTGTCAGTGAGCTGGTAGTCGCGCAGATTGCCAGCGAGGCCGACGCGAACCCAGTCAGCCTCATGCAGAAGGCGCGCCTTTTGGACCGACTGATCGCCAATCAAGAAGTTCGGGTTGGGATCGGTGAACAATCCCGTAGCAAATCCCTGCTCGCGAAGATCGCCGAAAGGATTGCCGCCGCGGATTCCGTCGCGAATTCGGTCATTGAACGATCCAATGCCGTTTCCGTAGAGATTCACTTGCGACGCATTCACGAAGAAAGCATTGTTCGCGACTTCACCGAAATTAAAGCCTTCTCCGTACAGATAAATCTTGCTGCCGTCCACAAACTCACTCTGCAGAGTGAGTTTGTGCAGTACCTGTTGGATGCGTTGCATCGTGGCCACGGAATGGAAGCTCATGATGTCAAAGCGGAAGCCGTCGATCTTGTACTCCTTCGCCCAGGTGACCAGGGCGTCGATCATCAGCTTCTCCATCATCACGTGCTCGCTGGCGGTGTCGGGGCAGCAACTTCCGCTGTAAATCTGCCCATCCGGATTGAGGCGGTAGTAGTAATTCGGGACGATCTGATCGAAGACCGACTTCGGATCCTGACCAGCCGCGCTGGTGTGGTTGAACACTTGATCGAGAACTACTCGCAGCCCGGCCCGGTGCAGTCCCATCACCATCGAGCGGTATTCGCGGATGCGATCGTCTGCGTTCGCAGCATAACTTCCCTCTGGCGCAAGGAAGTGCCACGGGTCATATCCCCAGTTGAAGCCGTCCTGGTCTCTCACGTTCTGCACCGCGGCCTGCTGTTGAGTCGAATCGGGCGCAAAGACACTTAGGTCGCCGGGGTCCTTCCACGTGGACTTATCCTCGTTGACGCTCGCAATGTCAAAGCTGGGAAGCAGGTGGACTGCCTTCAATCCAGCGTCTGCAAGCTGGCGCAGATGCCGCATGCCGTTGGTATCGGGGTTGGCGAACGCCAGGTACGTTCCGCGTAATGCGGAAGGCACGCTCTGATCGTTGGCGCTGAAATCGCGAATGTGCAGCTCGTAAATCGAGAGGTCATTCAGGCGCTTGAGTTGAGGAGCGCGATTGCCGTCCCATCCCGGCGGCTCGAGCGCATGATCGTCGAGATCCACAATCTGGCTCTTCTGACTGTTCAGCGACAGCGAGAGAGAATACGGATCGGTGACCACGTTCTCCAAAATCTTCTGCGCCGACGGGACATACACATGCACGTCGAAGAGGTAGTACTTGTTCTTCCAACTGGGGTTGCCTAGCGCAGTCCAGACTCCGTTGTCTTCTTTCATCGGAATCGTTGCAGAGGGCATGGTCTGATTTGCGCCGTCGAACAGTTCCAACGCCATGGACTGTGCGGTCGGGGCCCACACTTTCACGGCGGTCGATCCGCGCTCGACTACGGCGCCTAAGGATCCCGAATATGCGAACAGATCGTCGAGCACGCCGTAGGTCTGGACCTGAGTGACATAGACAAGTTGGCCGGAGCCGTTCACGCCATACACGATGAGTTCACCCTTCAATGCAGCATCGATAGCTGACGTCTGCAGCGTGGGCAGGTGAAATGCGCGATAGCCATGCAGTTGGGGAAATTCCGCCAACTGCTGCGGCGTGAGTCCGCCGGCGTCCTGAGTGAGCGCGTACGTGGTCCCGCCGCTGATGCCGGAAGTGCTGAGAACAAGGGACGCAGTGAGATCGCTCGCGAGCGAATAGGAATTGCCGACCTGCACCGCTGAGGGTGGCAGCGCAATTGTGTTGCTGTCGATCCAGACCGCCTGCAGTCGTCCGAGGAGTCCGGCGAGCAGTTGTGCTCCGGTTGGTTCACTGGTGAATGTGCTGGTCGAGCCGGAGATGATCCATATCTCATGGCCTTGAGTCTGCGGATTTACATGCTGATCGGGGCCGGGATCTTTCTCGCCGCCGCGATGGATGATGAATCCGAGATCGGCCGCATTGGCGGTGAGTCCGACATCGAAAAAGATTCCGTAGCTGTCAATGCCGGTCGGCTGCACGGGTCCGTCATTGAAGTCACCGGTGTTTTCAGTGGTGTTGTTGAAGGCGTACACCGTCCAGCCGGCATAGACGCCGTCGGTGCGATGGTAATGAATGCGTTCATGATCGGCGGCGACTGGTCCCGGCGCGGCAATCGTGGGTTGGCTTGTGTAGATGGTGGTCGAGCCTGAAATCACCCAGATCTCATGCCCCTGTGTCTGCGGGTTTACATGCTCGTCCGGCCCGGGATCTTTGGAGCCACCGAAATGGACGATGAATCCCAAATCTGTGGCGCCCGATGTGAGTCCCACATCGAAGTACACGCCGTAGCTGTCGATGCCGGCGGGCTGAAGCGGACCATCATTGAAGTCGCTGACTTCCGTGGTGTTGCCAAAGGCAAATAGCGTCCATCCGGAATAAGTATTGTCGAAGCGGTGATAGTGGATGCGTTCTTTGTTGGCAGCCACTGGTCCGGGCGGAGGGATCACTGGCTGGCTGGTGTAGATCGTTGTCGAGCCGGAGATGACCCAGATCTCGTGTCCCTGTGTTTGAGGATTCACGTGCTGATCGGGGCCGGGATCCTTGGCGTTGACGAGATGAATGATAAAGCCGAGGTCCTGCGCATTCGGCTTTAGACCCACATCGAAAAATGCGCCAAAGCCGTCGATTCCCGTGACCTGCACCGGGCCGCCATTGAAGTTGCCGGTGTCTTCCGTGGTGTCGTTGAATGCATAAGCAGTCCAACCCGCGTAGTTGTTATCGAAGCGGTGGTAATGGATTCGTTCGACGTTTGCGGGCACCTGGGCTTGCGCTGCTGGCGCGCCCAATAAAAAGGAGACTGGCAACAGGAGCAGAAGGAAGAATCTGCGTTTCACGAAAGGACCTCCGGGACAGAACCGTGCGCTCAGCTTCTGGCTAGCTTGCAATTCGAACCTGAGAGGCTTTTTTGGCGCGAGCTATCCTAGCCGGAAGCAGGCGGTTCGTCCAGCGAAACTAGGTCTGGATTACGAAGAATTGCTGGCTGACGGAGCGGCAGCCTGGCAAAGCGCTCATTTCTACGGCGCGCACAAAGAGCGCGGGCGGGGCGCCCGCATCCACGTTGTAAGTCGCGATCTGCAGGCCCGGCCGGGGTCGACCGGAACCATGTGGCGTGAGCTGTCAGCAGGCGCTCTGCTTCAAAGCGCGATACGTTTCGTGTGCGCGTTGCAAGATCACCTGCAACTCAGAGCGCAACTTCTTTTGTGTCTCGTCCATCGGCTCGTTCCTAACTTGGGAATACTTCTGCGAGCCTTTATCGTCATTCGAGTTTTCAGGTTGGAAAAGCATATACAGGTCACAGCTCGAGTAGTCTGACAGTCTTCTATTACGATTCAGTAACACTGGCCGGTGGAAAAAAGGACCGCCAGTGTTGAAACACATGAGTGAAGTGTTGCTTCGTTCGGGCATCTTTCCTCCTTGACGGGCTTGACCAGGGGAGACTGCCCAATCTGGATAGAGCACGACATAGTCCGAACGTCGTACTGGAGTGCAAGGAGTTACGGCGGAGTCACCGCGGACTCCGGCAATTTGTTCTCAAGTTACGTAAGAAATCGTTGTGTCTGGCCGGTTGCTACACCGTCCGATGTACTCAAACGGCCGTCTGGGCAGCTCTCACGTGCGATTCGGCTCGTTTAAAATCACAGACGCGCAGCTCGATCCCGCCGAAGTCGGGATGTGGGTTCTCGTCGAGAGTGAAGGCGAGATCGATGGTGTCATTGGCGAGGATGCCTTCTTGTGAGATCCGTTCGGCCATACGCCACGCCATGGCATTAAAGTTACGCACGCGTCCGTTGGTTTGCGACACTCGTAACTTCGCGTGCTTCTCCTTCAGGATTTTCGGCGGCAGCATGAGTTGTAAGTCCCGAGCCACGAACACCGGTTCGCGATTGCCTACGCCGAAAGGCTCCATGCGCTGCACTATGCGGATCAGTTCGGGAGTGATGTCGCACAGCGACAATTCCGACTCGGCCTGCAGGACAGGAATAAGGTCTTCTGCCGTGAGGCGCTCGCGCGCATAGGCGTCGAGTCTCGCTCTCAATTCAGGAATTCTTTCGCAGGGCAGCGAAAAGCCGACTGCATGCGCGTGTCCGCCAAAGCGGGTGAAGAGTTCGTGGCAGCTTTCGAGAGCATTGAGAAGGTGGAATGCGGGAATGGATCTGCCCGATCCGTGTCCTTCGCCCTCCTCTCGACTGATCACCAGCGCCGGACGATAGGTGCGCTCCACGACCCGCGTAGCGGCGATCCCGATGACTCCGCGATGCCATCCTTCACCGTCGAGCACAATGCATCGCATATCGGTGAATGGCGACTCGGCTAGGCGCTGCTCGAGTCTCTGCACGATCTGTTGCTCGCTTTGCTGACGATCGGAATTAAGCTGGTTCAGTCTGGCGGCCAGATCGCGCGCCTTGTCTTCCTCGCGCACTTCGAATAGCTCGATTACGGTTTGCGCGACGTCCATGCGACCGGCCGCATTGATGCGGGGAGCGATCCTGAACGCAACGTCCGTGGCGGTCAGCTGGCGCTGCTTCTCCGCAAGTTGCGCAACCGTCATTAAGGCGCGCAGTCCGGGATTGCGGGGATCGCGCAACCCGATCAGCCCGAGCTTCGCGATCACCCGATTCTCGCCCACTAGCGGCACAGCATCGGCAATGGTCGCAATCGCCGCCATCTTCAGAAACGATGGCAGCAGCCGACGTCTTGCGTCCTGTTCATCCTTCGCTTCGAGCAGCGCCTGCGCAATTTTGAAGGCGATGCCTGCGCCGCAAAGCTGCTTGCACGGATACTCGCAATCCGGCTGATTGGGATTGAGGACAGCCAGCGCGTGCGGAAGCTGTCCATCTTCGGGAAGATGATGATCCGTGACGATCAGCTCAAGGCCAGCTCGCCTGGCGGCCTCGGCTGCCGCAAACGCGCGGATTCCGGTATCGACGCTGATCACCAGGCGCACGCCGTCGGCAGCAGCGCGCTCGATCACGTCATCTTTCATTCCATAACCGTCGCGAATGCGATGCGGAACATGGAATTCTGCAGTGCCACCGATCAGTTCAATCGCGCGCTTCAGAATGACGATGGCAGTGGTCCCGTCCACGTCGTAGTCGCCATAAATAAGCATGCGTTCGCCACTCACGACGGCGCGCTGAATGCGTTCGATGGCAGTTCGCATTCCCTTCATTAAATAAGGCGAATGCAGATGATCGAGCTTGGGAGCGAGGAAACGCGAGGCCTCTTCGCCCGTCTTCACTCCGCGTGCGACCAGCAACTGCGCGATCAGAGGCAGAATCTGCGCATCGGTGGCAATGCGCGACGCAAGCTGATCGTCGAAAGATTTTAGGACCCAGCGCAATGAGAACCTTGGTTGAGAATAGCGCAGATCGGGTGTGGATATCGGTAATCCAGGCTTATCGGCGCGGGCGCCTGAGGTGTGCAGGCACCTTGGGGATTTTCCGCAGGAATGCCGGGTTTCCGGAACCGGTATCAGAGCGACCAAGCTGGCTCAAATAGGCATATTATGAGCCAGGAACTCTCGATTTTTCCGCATTTATAGGAAGCCTCTGGCCAGCAGCACTGAATCTAACCACGAATAGAGCAACCCGAGGTATCTTCCGCTATGAAGTGCCAGCAGTGTGGTCATACAAATCCCGACAACAATAAATTCTGCGGAATGTGCGGTGGGAGGTTGGAAGCGCGCCCTGTCGCGCCTGCTCCCGCTTTTACAGCGATGCCACGAAAAGGAGAGGGCCGATTGGAAACTCCCACGCCGCAATACCGTGTCGAGAACGGGACCAAATCCCCCGCAGTTACAGCAGATCGAATCGCTCTTGACCAGCAGCGCGAGATCGTTCGCGATCACGCCGCGCAGAATCCGGTCAGCGACACTCGGACATCTACGATCTCGGCCGCCGCTGCACGCGCCCTTTCTCTTACTACGCCGGAAGAAGAAGCTGAAGAGGAACGCACGAGCGCCCGCAAGACCAGTTATTCAACTGGAATTGGCGGCCCGTCATTTCTCGGAATTGGCTACGATTCAGGCGCAAGCAATGGAGGATTCGTCTATGACAAGCCGCGAAACGACGGCTTTATTTACGACACTGACGGAGAGGCTCCTGAGTATTTGCTGGACGAACAACCCGGCCGCACGGTGTCATGGCGAGCATGGGCGCTGTTTGCAATTCTGCTTGTGGGCGGAGCATTGGCCTACATTCAGTGGAAGGCGTCCCGTCATGAAGGGCCGGACCTAGCATCGATCCTCGACCGAAATGGCGCCGCCACCACGGCGGAGAAATCCTTGCCCGGGGCAGTCGATCCCAGCAAGCAAGAGCCGCCGGCCAAATCTGCCGCAGGTACGGAAGCTGCGAAGCCGAATGCGGATGACACGGACGCGAATGCCGCGGCTCCGACGGCAGCCGCTGACGCCAAGAAGGGTGACGAGAAGAAAGTCGCCGGCGACAACACAGATTCGGGCGTTCCCGAATCAAAAGCTTCCAGCAAGCCGGACAAAGACGAAACTGCGTCATCCTCAAAGAACACCGACGATTCCGACGTGAGTGCCGCAGCAGATTCGAAGGCCAGTGACAATGCAAGTTCCGAATCCGACGGGCCGGTTTCGAAAGCGACCAGGGCAACCCGCAAACCAGCGCCGGTAGAAGAAGACGCCTCTGCCGACGAGTCCCGACGCTCGAAGGCGGCTTCTCGTGCCCCAGCGGCAAAGCCCCTCGGAGACAAAGATCCACTGATCATTCAAGCCGAGAACTACATCCAGGGCCGCGGAGTGCGGCAAAACTGCTCGCAGGGAATCAATCTTCTGCGGGAGGCAGTTGGACAGGGTAATCCGGCGGCCGATGTGAAGCTGGGAGCACTTTACTGGACCGGCACCTGCGTAACTCAGAGCAAGGTGACGGCTTATCAGTGGTTCTCGCGTGCACACCAGAAGGAACCGCGCAATGTCTGGATCGAGCGCAGCCGAAACTCACTTTGGGCCAGCATGAACTCGCAGGAGAAGCAGCGCGTGGGTTACTAGCGGCCGGGACTTAACACGAAGGACACGAAGGAACAACCTGAGGACACGAAGCGAACAGCGCCAAAACCAGAAGGAGGAATGAGAGCGAACGCGAGGTACTTTAAACACCCTGCTTCAAATGCTAAATTCCCAGCTTCTTGACTTCCTCGTTGTAGTACTTGCGGTAGAGGATGTCCCACTCCTGAGTGCCTTCAGTGATGATTCGTTTCTGACTCTCGATTTTCTGGCGGGCCGCGGCGTCGATCCTCTCTTCGCTCTTTAGCAGTTCCTCAAGGATTTTTCGCGCCTCGGTGCGAATGGTATTGCGGTCTTCGATGAACTCGACATTGTCGAGCGCCGCCAGCGCATCCGCGACGGTGTGAGCCAGCTTATTTACCTTGTCTCGCGAGATCCTCACAGCACCGCCTTGTACTTCTGCACGAGTTGCTGCTTCACCTTTTTGAACATCTCCTGATAGCTCGCGCCGGTGGTGCGCATCTCGTCCTGATAGGCCTCGAGGATCAGCCGGACCTCATCGTTAATGCGGTCTTCGAGCTGAAGTTCGTCGAGCAGAGCGGCATTGACGCGCTCCACCGTCCCATTCACGTCCGGGGCCTCAATGAACTCGCCTGCAATCAGTTTTTTTGTGACTTGGCGGGCCAAATAGCCCACATATTCTTTGGAAACCAGCATGTTTCCTTCGCGATAGCGGGGGTAAACATTCGAGTGTAGCACAGCTAAAATCGCGCTCTGGGCCCGTCAAACCGGAAGCCATGCATGTCGATTTCGTGTAGAGTTTTCAGGTAGCTTCGTCGCGCTGGGCGTTGAGGCGACGAGCATTTTTCGAGCGATGTCTTCAGACGATCTACATACTTTGAACGACGATATGACCGCGTTTATCGAAGGTCATGGTATGCGTCGCTTCCCCGGCTATGTCGGGGATGAAGTCGCCAGCATTCTCTGGAAAGATGACGACAATCCCGACGCATGGAAGGATTTTGTCGAGCTGGCGAAGGCCGCCGGAGCTCCGTTCCTCACCATGGATCATGTCGTCCTTGCCAATGAAGAACTGGAATTTCTCATCGATCGTCTGAAAAACGGAAACTACTCCGATGAACTCGACGACGCGCGCTGGCTGCGTACTTACATCGGCAAGACAGGATTCGTACAGCTTGGCTTCGCCTATCAGGGCAACATCTTTTTGTATGAAGCTTCCACCGAGTGGTACGACCGCTATCAGCGCGTCATGGACACCGCCGAAGCAATGAGCGGACTACTCATTGAAGAAGACGACGAGGACGACGACTAAGATCTGATCGTCTACTTTGAATCACAAAAGTTAAAGCGGCCTCCAAAATGGAGGCCGTTCTACTTGAACGAAGAAAACTTATTGCGATGCGCCGACCGTAGTTGCGGTTCCCATATTCTCGACCGGGCTTTTCGCCATGAAGAAGCTGTGATCGTAGAGGCCGCGGTACATGCGTCCGGCAATCTCTGCGGCTTTGGGTCCGTATGTGGGACGTCCGCCTTCGAGGAAGACAACGGTCACAATCCGGCCGTAGCTGGTGTTCGCGTACGAGGCAAACCACCCGTAGCGCGTACCCGACTTCGAGCAGGTTCCGGTCTTGCCCAGGATCTGCTCTTCAGAGAAATTCACGCGCAGGGGACGTGCAGTGCCGTACTGCACCGCGGCGGCCATGCCGTCGCTCATCTCTGGGAGATAACGCGCGATGTCGAGCGTGCGCTTCACCTTGGGCTGGAACTGCAGCACTTCTTCGGGCGAAGTAGGATGCTGCAAGTAATAAAGGGTCCCGCCGTTGGCCATCGCAGCGACCATGGCCCCCAGCTGCAGCGGAGTCATCGAGACGCTGTCGCCAAACGAACACATGCGCCCGACTCCGCCAAGTTTCTCTTCCAGAACTTCATCGGGATAAACGCCGAGGTGCTCGCCGTCGATGTTGTAGCCGGCCAGCTCTCCCAACCCGAACTCATTGGCATAGCGCTTCACGCGCTCAAATCCAAGCTGACGTCCCAGGGCCTCGAAGTAAGCATTGTTGGACTTTGCCAGGGCTTGGGTCAGAGTCATGTAGGCATACGGCCCGACTTTGACCGGCGTGTTGCGATCAATGATGCCCTCGCTCAGAGCGGCCAGTCCGACCGACAACTTGATGGTCGAGCAGGGAGTAGCGCCTTCCGACAATGCCAGCTTCTGGTTCACCATGGCCAGAATACGTCCGCTGGTCGGATCGATGGCGACGACGGTCCCGTTCATATTCCCCAAGGCATCAATGGCGGCTTGACGAACCACCGGGTCTTCTCCCGCGGTGATATCGCCGGCGGTTAGGTCGCTGTCACTGAAGGAATTGGCGGTGAAGTGCTCGTAATACCGGTGGCGGCGATGGCGGCGGCGATAGCTGACCCGCCGGCTGTGCCGCAAATGACTGATTTTTCGTTGCGTGCGGCTCGATTCCTTAATTCGCCGCGTCGAGCGCTTAGAAGTGCTGGTTGATGAAACCGTGGTCGAAGCTGCAAACGTACTTGTGGCCCAGGCCAGAAGTGCAATCGGTACAATTAGATAGAGTGAGAGTCGGGTCGTGCGCATTCAAAATCCCCAAGCTGGAGCTGGTCTTCTCCAGCGATCAAGTTCCAAAATCAGATTAGCGGTTTTCCACCGCTTTACTGCATGTATCTGCTGGCTTTGGCGATGGTAAGGGAGCTGCTGAATCATTGCAAGCGCGAATCGAGCTACTTACCCTGCCTGAGTAACACTCCTCACTAAGTCAGATGCAGAGACACGGAAGCGGAGTAGCGCGACTCGCTAAGTTTTTCACTACCGTGCCGGCTTCCGCATAAAGGCCGGTACGTCCAACTCGTCCCCATCGAACGACTCCGTGCCGTTACGGTGGGTGTCTTCAGACCCTGAGTGCGAGCCCGCGCGATATGACATAGATACCGCAATCGGCTCCGCTTCCGGTTCGGAAGACGGTTCGTGGACGACAACTTCGTCGTCGTCCTCCATTGCGCTTTCAGAAAACACGGATGCTGACTTTTGCTGGTTGCTGATGATAGGAGCGCTGGGCACAAACGGAGCGGCACTGCGCATGTTCGAAATTGCGGAGCCTGCCGCGCTCAGTCCGTGACCGCTGCGCTGCGGATAGTCATTCTTGAAGCCGGTGGCGATCACCGTGATCTTCACGTCATCCTTCATCTTCTCGTCGAGCACGGCACCAAAAATGATGTTGGCGTCCTCGTGAGCTGCATTTTGGATGATGGTGGAAGCCTCATTCACCTCGGCCAACTTCAGAGAACTTGAGCCAGTGATATTGATCAGGATGCCACGGGCTCCTTCTATGGCGCCTACTTCGAGCAGCGGTGACGCGATCGCCGCTTGCGCCGCCTCGATGGCGCGTCGATCCCCGCGTCCTGTGGCCGTCCCCATGACGGCATAACCC
>CAZLIE010000121.1:0-13730 GCA_964559345.1 uncultured Terriglobales bacterium | reverse complement strand
GTCCTCGAGCGCAGATTTCCGGGCGACCGCGAACGCATCCGGTGGTTTGCCAGCCAGCAGGCACTCGACCTGCTTAGGACGAAATTGATCTGATGCGGCTCTTTGTGGCTATTGAGATCGCGGCTGATATCCGGAAAAAGATCGATGCCTACATTTCCAAACTCAAACCAGGACTTCACAACGCCCGTTGGGTGCGACCTGAGGGTCTGCACATCACGCTCAAGTTCCTGGGCAATGTCGCCGACGAACGTCGTATAGAAATCGAGCGTGAGCTAACGAAGATCGTGACACCGAAGTTTTCGTTGACGGTTCGAGACGTTGGAGTCTTCCCGAACACAAAATCGCCGCGTGTGCTGTGGGCTGGATTAAAAGCCGGCCATGAATTGGGAGCTTTGGCCGAAAGCATCGATCAAGCCATGACTCGCGTGGGATTTGCTGCGGAGAAGCGGGCATTCACTCCGCATGTGACCCTCGCCAGATTCAATGAGCGCCAGAACAAAACCCACCTGGCATTTTTGACGTCGGAGCCACAACCCGGTTTCGGTACAATGACGGCGACAGAATTCCATCTTTACGAGAGCAAGCTGTCACCCCAAGGATCGCGTTACAGCAAGCTTCGAACTTTCTCGCTGAAGTAGCGGGCGCACTCTCATGTCTATGGAGTCATATCTCGCGATCGCCGCAATTGCATATCTACTCGGATCCGTCCCATTCGGGCTCATCTTAGTGCGGCTCGTCCGAGGCGAGGATGTCCGCCTGACCGGGAGTGGCAACATTGGAGCGACGAATGTCGCCCGTTCCGGCGGCGCAAAGCTGGGTATGGCGACTCTTCTCCTGGACGGGATCAAAGGTTACGTCGCGGTCTTCGTCGCATTTCTTATCGCGCATCGGAATCCGGAGCTTGATCCGCGACTTGCCGCGGCAATTGCAGCCTTGGCCGCGATCATCGGCCATGTCTTCCCAGTTTGGCTGCGCTTTCGCGGCGGCAAGGGTGTTGCAACCGCAGTCGGAGCCTTCCTGGGAATGGCGCCGCGCGCGGTACTAATCGTTCTGGCGATCTTCCTGGTTGTGGTTGTCATCTCGCGCTATGTCTCATTAGGATCTGTTATAGCCAGCGCAGCATTCCCGATTCTGGCTTTCTATCTATATCGCGGGAGTTCCTCGACCATCTATCTGGTAGTCATGCTAGGTGCCTCCCTTCTAATCATCTTCAAGCACAAGAGCAATATCCAACGCCTCATCAATGGGACAGAAAATCGTCTTCACTTCGGCAAGAGCTAATGACTCGCTACTGCGTCGCAAACAGGAGTAGCAGAGGTTGAGCCGGATCGCCGTAGTGGGCGCGGGTGCGTGGGGGACCGCTCTCTCAATTGTGTTCGCGCGAGGCGGACGTCATCAGGTGCGGCTTTGGGCATACGAGCGCGAAGTCTGCGACTCCATCGCTCGCAATCGGATCAACGAGCAATTTCTTCCCGGCATCAAGATTCCATCTGCCATTGAAACTACCAACGTCCTCAAAGATGCACTGGACAGCGCAGAGATTGTTCTCACGGTCATGCCTTCGCATCATGCGCGAAAACTTTTTCAGCAGATGGTCCCGATGCTCCGGCCAGAGACGCTCATCGTCAGCGCTACCAAGGGAATTGAGAATGGAACCTACAAGCGGATCACCGAGGTCGCTGCTGAAGTCATTGGCGGAGCCAGCGGAGCCCCGCCCAGGATTGCCGCGCTCAGCGGCCCATCGTTCGCGAGGGAGGTCGCGCGCGGAGATCCCACAGCAATCGCCGTGGCCTCAACCGATGCAGAGCTGGCGGCCACAGTGCAACGCGAGTTCAGCGATGGGCTGTTCCGTATCTACACAAATGACGACGTGGTCGGAGTTGAGCTTGGCGGGTCGTTGAAGAATGTGATCGCCATCGCTGCCGGCGTCATCGAAGGACTCGGACTCGGACACAACAGCGCGGCAGCCTTGATCACTCGAGGACTCGCTGAAATTACTCGGTTAGCCGTGGCGTGCGGCGCCAACCGGGACACCCTCGCAGGTTTAGCGGGCATGGGAGACCTAGTCCTCACTTGCACTGGCGGCCTCTCGCGAAATCGTACGGTCGGAGTGGAACTCGGGCGGGGGCGCAAGCTGCGCGACATCATGGAGGAAATGCATGGAATGGTCGCCGAAGGCGTCCTGACGACCAATGCGGCGCTCGGTCTGGCGGCGCAGCAAGGCATCGAAATGCCAATCACCGAGCAGATATACGCCGTCTTGCACGAAGAAAAGTCGCCGCAAGACGCCATTCGGGAACTGATGAGCCGGCCAGGTAAGGAAGAATAGTGGCCAGTCCCGCCCAATGTACCGCTGCAAACTAACGTAATCAGGCAAATGCCCGAGATATCAAAGTAGTACGCCAGAGTTCCTGAAACTTCAGGTTACAATCCGGTCAATCCCCCGCTCAACGCATGCGTCTTCCTAATCGCATACCGCTGCTTTACCTGATCTCGGGGGTTCTGATCCTGGTCGGAGTGGTGCCACTCTACTTCTACGGCACGCAGGTTGTAGCGATCAATCGCGATCGCCTTAAAGTAAACGAGCAATTGCTGCAGAACACCGTTACGAAGTCTCTGAGCGACGATATCGAGCATCGTCAGGTCACGTTGCAGACTTCGCTTGGAAATCTTTCAGCAGCCGTGCTTGTCGCGAGCGGCGGCGATCTCAATGGCGAGCACGTCAACACGCCCGAGATGCGTGCGTTGCTCGAAAAGTTCATTTCGTCGGCCGATATTCTCGATTACGCCACCATCCTTAACGATGAAGGCAAAGGCGTATCCGCCGGCAGAATTGCACCCGACGCATTCGTCCAAGCAGAACTGCAGCACGGCTTCGTAGTAGCCAAAGAAGGCCGGTCCTACAACGGCCAGCCGCTGACGGTCGGCTCGGGCAGCGATCAGCGCACGACCATGCTCGTCAGCGTACCCGTCAACAGCAATCAGCACTTCCTGGGCATGATCGGGGTTGTCGTCGATCTCCAATATCTGCTCAACAGCCTGAGAGAGGCTACTCAGGGCGGACTGGAAACCTTCGTTGTAAATCACCAAGGAAGGCTTGTAGCAGGGACGGACAAACATTACGCAACTGGCCAGGAGATGCTCGACAACCAACTGGTCCGTAATTTCGTCGAACAAGGACTGAACTCGCGCCTAGTAGCGACCAGCGAATTCAACACGCAACGCTCCAAGCAAACGCTGCAAATGTTGGGCACATACAGTCCGGTGCCTTCGCTGGGATGGGCGGTGATCGCCGAGAAGACGCAGGACGACGCTTATCAGAGTGTTTATGAAATGCAGCGGAAAGCGGCAATCTTTGCGCTACTCGCAATCGTATTAAGTATAGGTTTTGGCATTTTTGCCGCTAGAAAGCTCGCTACGCCTCTACAAATCCTCACTCAATCGAGCCGCGCCATCTCGCGAGGCGATTTCTCGCAACGCGTCCACGTAAACAGCCGGACAGAGATCGGCGAGCTCGCCAATACCTTCAATTCCATGACCTCGGAACTGGAGCGCTTCGTATTTGACCTGAAGCGCGCCGCCGAGGAAAACCGCACGCTGTTCATGAGCTCCATCCAAATGCTAGCCGGCGCAGTTGACGAAAAAGACCCCTACACTCGTGGTCACTCCGATCGTGTCACGCGGTATTCCGTCCTACTTGCTAAGGAACTCGGACTTCCCGAAGACGAGATCGAGAAGATCCGCATCTCGGCTCAGCTACATGACGTCGGCAAGATCGGCATCGAGGACCGCATCCTCAAAAAGCCCGGCGCACTGACCCCCGACGAGTACGAGATCATGAAGACGCACACTACCAAGGGAGCGAGCATACTGCGTCCAGTCGAAATGCTGAAGGAGATGATTCCGGGCATCGAGCTGCATCATGAATCGCTGGACGGCCGCGGCTATCCTCACGGGCTAAAAGGCGATGAAATCCCGCTGATCCCACGCATCATCATGGTCGCCGACTGCTTCGACGCGATGACGACGAATCGTCCCTATCAAGCCGCAATGGACCCTGAGTACGTGGTGCGCATCATCACTTCACTCGTGAATACCAAGTTCGATCCTCGAATTGTGGCGGCACTCACCAAAGTATTCGAACGTGGCGATTTCCGTGTCCGCCGCGCCGCGACCGTCTCAGCGGAGCAGGCGCAGGCCGTAGCCGCCAACCAGCCCGTCTAGCCAGAAAAACCTCTTAGAGCGCGGAGGTTCACAAGCTGAGCCGCGCTTGTCTCGGCGGAAAATCGCTCTGCGCCATCTTCCGTATAATCGCCACAACGCCCTAATCACATGATTCAGACGCTTTTTGGCAGCCTAGAGCAGGAAAAAGAGAAGAAATCAGGCTTTTTCGATCGCATGAAAGAGGCGGTCACGCGCACGCGTGAGAACCTCAGCGAGCGAATCGACGAGATCGTCGCTTTCAACAAAGAAATCGACGCGAATACCCTCGACGATCTCGAAGCCAGCCTGATCGCCGCCGACCTGGGCACGACGACGACTCATGAGGTGCTTGAAGTTCTGCGCGAGCGGGCCACGCACAAACAAATCGATAACGTCGATGAGCTGAAGCATCTGTTGAAAGAGCAAATCGCCGGAATTCTGAACGGGGCTTCCAACGTTCCGGCACGGCGCGTGGACGGACCGGAAGTGGTTCTCATCGTCGGTGTCAATGGCACGGGCAAGACGACGACGATCGGCAAGCTCGCGAATCTCCTGCGCGGCCAGGGTAAAACAGTATTGATGTGCGCCGCAGACACCTTTCGCGCCGCGGCCATCGAGCAGCTCGAAATATGGGGCAATCGTACCGGCGTAGAAGTGATCAAGACGAAGCCGGGCGGCGATCCCTCGGCCGTGCTCTTTGATGGACTCAGTGCGGCAAAGGCTCGCGGCACCGATTACGTGATCGTCGATACGGCGGGCAGACTGCATACCAAACAAAACCTCATGGCCGAGTTGGAAAAGATGCGCCGGACGGCGCAAAAGATCATTCCCGATGCGCCGCACGAAACGTTGCTGGTGATGGACGCAACCACTGGCCAGAATGGACTGCAGCAGGCGCGCCAGTTTACAGAGTCGGCCGGTGTGACTGGCATTGTCCTGACCAAACTCGATGGCACCGCGAAGGGCGGCGTTGTGGTCGCGATCTCCCGCGAATTGGGGCTGCCGGTTCGATATGTCGGGGTCGGCGAAAAGACTGGCGACCTGCTCCCCTTTGATCCGCAAATCTTCGTCGACTCCCTGTTCGAATAACTTATGCCTGAGATCGATCACGAGCGCATAATGCGCCGCGCACTCCAGCTTGCGCGGCGTGGGGTCGCGCTGGCATCGCCGAATCCTCACGTGGGAGCTGTGATAGTGGATGCCTCGGGCGAAGTAGTTGGAGAGGGTTGGCATACTTACGCGGGCATTAAGCACGCGGAAGTGCTGGCTGTTGAATGCGCCGGCGAGCGTGCGCGCGAATCAAGCCTCTACCTGAATCTCGAACCGTGCTCCCACACGGGACGCACTGGCCCATGCGCGGACGCGCTGATCCGCGCCGGAATTGCCAAGGTGTACGCCGCTATGGAAGATCCGAACCCGGCCGTAGCGGGAAAAGGATTCGAGCGGTTGCGGACCGCGGGGATTGAGGTCCACTGCGGCTTGCTTGAAGAACAAGCGCGCAAGCTCAACGAAGCTTTCGCCAAGTACATCGTCCACAAGCAACCGCTGGTCACCTTGAAGGCAGGCATGACGCTGGACGGAAAAATCGCTCCGCCATTTGTCCCCGAGCCGGGCACAAGCGTTGGAGTTGGTGGCGCCGCGGGCGGATGGATCACCAGTCCTGAAGCCCGTGCTCATGTCCAGGAACTGCGACACGCGGCCGATGCGATTCTCGTGGGAGCGAATACGGTCATTACCGATGATCCACTGCTTACCGACCGCACTGGCCTTCCCCGCAGGCGGCGACTGCTACGGGTGGTCAGCGACTCCAAGCTGCGCCTGCCACTCGAATCGCGGCTGGTTAAGACAGCCGACAACGACTTGATCATCTTCTGCTCGTTCGCTGAACAGAAAAAACGCCGCGAACTCGAATCACGTGGCATCCGCGTCGAGCAGGTGAGGCACGGCACATCCGATGGGCGTCCGGACATGGCCCGCATCGTACAAAGGCTCGGAGAGCTCGAGATCACGAGCCTCATCATTGAAGGGGGAGCCTTGGTGAACTGGACGGCGCTTGCCGCGAACATCGTCGATAAGGTGTTTCTCTTTTATGCGCCTAAAATCCTGGCCGGAACTGGGTCAGTCCCGTTCGCCAGTGGCCTGGGCTTTCCGCGAATCAGCGAGGCCGCGCAGGTCAACGCAATTACTCTCCATCGGTTCGGAGAGGATTTCGCCGTCGAGGGATACTTAAAGGACCCTTACGAGAGGCCCGCGTGTTCACAGGACTGATCCAGCAAACGGGAACGATTGCCGCCCTGAACGATCAGAGCGGGACCATGCGGATTCGAGTTTCGGCTCCGGGTCTCGGCCCGAAGCTGAAAGAAGGAGACAGCGTGGCCGTCTCCGGAGTGTGCCTGACAGCACTCTCGCCCACCGCGGATTCCTTCGAAGCAGACTTGGCCCAGGAGACGGTTGCCCGCACTTCCCTCTCCCGCTTACGCCCCGGACATCTCGTGAACCTGGAGCTGCCTACTCCCGCCGGCGCCCCACTCGGCGGACACATCGTGCAAGGCCACGTGGATGGCACCGGCACACTGTTGTCATTCGAGCGCGCAGGCGAGCATAGCGAAGACCGCTGGCTGAAGATCGAAATTCCCGGGCCACTCACGCGCTACGTCGGCGAGAAGGGATCAATTACGGTCGAAGGAATCAGCTTGACGGTTGCACACCTGGATCGAAACCGGGTGACGATCGCGATCATTCCGCACACCTTCGCGGCCACAAATCTGCGCGCCCTCGCGCCGGGTGATCATGTAAACATCGAAGTAGATGTGCTCGCGAGATATGCCGAGCGGCAAAGCTCCAAACCGGCAAATCTCACCGTGGAGGATTTGACTGCACAGGGTTTCTAGTCGCGTTGCTGCTTCATCGAAAACATGCGCGTAGCAGTGTACGTTATGTTGGTTTTCCCATCCGGCCCGCATTCTCGTTGCTTTGCAGTTCACCAGACTTCAACTCCTGCGGGACGAAAGCCAAAGCCCCTAAGTGCGAAAGAGCTCCGGAAGCTCCTCGATGAAGCCATTGAAAGCGGCTCGTATTCTGAGAGGTTCCATGCTCGATACGATCATGTTGAACGCGGAATTGATCTTAACGACGTCTTGCCATGGCTTAGCGAAGCCTTGAGCACTCGCTTCGTTGCCGAAATTCGATGAGGACTTCTGGAATTACAAATACGAGATCAAGACGGAAACAATCGAAGGAGAGAGCTTAACTCTCATCATCGCAGTGGACCTCGAAATAAAAGCTTCGAGGGGATAACAAGATGGATCAACGGCTAGATAACGATTGCCGGAAGTCATCGAAAGAGCTTAAGGCGACTCTCAAAGCGCCGTATCACTTTCTTGATTCGGCACTGCCGAATGTGTACCTCGTCGGCGTCAAATATTAGGTGTGTGCGGGTTGTGAAAAGATGCGCGTCGAAATACCAGACGTGGGCGAGTTAACGAATGCTTTAGCACGCGCCATTGTTCAGAAATGCTCGCCGCTGACCGGAGTGGAAATCAAATTTCTAAGAAAGCGACTTGGGCTGAAGGCCAGCGAATTCGGTCAGATGATGTCCGCTACACCAGAGCAGGTTTCGCGCTGGGAGAATGATCACAATCCTCCTACCGGAGCGACGGATCGCCTCATTCGGCTCGCGTATTCGTTTATGTCTCGGGATGCGAAGCTCAAGGGCCTGATGCAACAGGTTGAGTCTGAGTTCCAGAAGTGGAGCACATCTATTACTGACAGTGGCACTTCGGAAAGAATACTTGCCGAGCGCAAGCGAAAGAGCGAGTGGCGCGTCGCTACCAAAGCTATCGCCGCTTAAGCAGGCTGAAACGAGAAAACCCTAAGAGCGGCCAACACTCCCGACTTCCCTTCCGCCTTTCTCCGTGACCTCCGTGCCTCCCTGGTAAAAGGCTTTGGAAGTTGAATCAAAGCCAAACACCTGCCAATCTACTCTGGTATGGAAACTCTGGACCCGCACTTGCCAGCACGACCGGTCGCTGAATCGGTCTCTGAGATGGCGGAGGTTGTACTCCCGAACGATGCTAACCCTTTGAACAACCTGCTGGGCGGGCGGCTCATGCATTTCATCGACATTGCCGGAGCGATGGCGGCGCATCGCCATAGCCGGAGCTATGTCGTAACCGCGTCGATGGACCACATCGACTTTCTGGCGCCGGTACACGTCGGCGATCTTCTGATTCTTCGGTCTTCGATAAACCGCGCCTTTCACACGTCGATGGAAGTAGGTGTGAAGTGCTGGGTGGAGAACTACATTGCTGGCACTCGCCGACACATCGCATCCGCCTATCTCACATTCGTCGCCGTCGATAGTCGCGGCCGAAGAGTTCCTGTCCCGCCGGTGATTCCCGAAACCGAAGAAGAGAAGCAACGGTATGAAGATGCCGGTCGCCGTCGCGACCTGCGCAAGCAGGAGCAGGAGAGGAAACGCGCCAATCAATTGACGCGCGCCGAGCGCTAACCTTTAGCCGGCAACCCGTCCCGCGATCCAGGCGCCCGCTTCCTTTGTGCCGAGAGTGCCGCCGATGTCCTGCGTCGTCTTCTTCTGCCGGACCGCATCTGAAACGGCGGCATTGATCTTTGCCGATTCAGCGTTGAGCCCGAGATGGTCGAGCATCATCGCTGCAGTCGATATGGCGCCAATCGGATTGGCGATGTCCTTTCCCGCGAATGGCGGGGCCGAGCCATGGACGGGCTCGAACATCGATGTGCGTCCCGGATGAATATTCCCGCTGGCCGCCATGCCCAGACCACCCTGCAGCGCCGCCGCCAGATCGGTGACGATATCGCCGAACATGTTATTGGTGACGATCACATCGAACTGCCTCGGATCGCGCACCATGTGCATGCACAGAGCGTCCACGTACATGTGTTGCGCAGCGATGCCGCTGTACTCGGAAGCAACTTGCTTGAAGACACGCTGCCAAAGACCGTGCGCGTAAGTCATCACATTTGACTTGTCACTCATCAGGACAGTCTTCCGCCCGTGCTGGCGCGCATATTCGAAAGCGTAGCGGATCACGCGCTCGACTCCCTTGCGCGTGTTGATGTCCTCCTGGACGGCGACCTCGTCCGGAGTGCCTTGCTTGAACACGCCGCCGACATCTACGTAAGGGCCTTCGGTGTTCTCGCGAATAACCACGAAATCGATGTCAGCGGCACGAACGTTCTTGAGCGGACAGAGCGAGTCGTCCAGGCACTTCACCGGGCGAACGTTGGAATAGAGATCCATCTTGAACCGCATGCCCAACAAGATGTCCTTGGCATGAATGTTGGAAGGAACTCTGGGATCGCCTAACGCACCCACAAATACTGCGTCAAAGTCGCGAGTGAGGGTGGCGAAGCCGTCCGGTGGGATCGTAGTCCCGTCTCGAAGGTAACGATCGGCAGACCAGTCAAATTCCGTGAAATCGACGCTCGCTCCCGTGCTCTCGATCACGTGGACTGCTTGAGCTATGACCTCTTTACCGATTCCATCCCCGGGAACAACTGCGATTCGTTTTTTCTTGTTCGTCACCGGAGAGACCATACCAGAAACGTCAATTACCACGAAGGACACTGAGAAACCACAAACATAGGTCTACCTGCCCTTCGATATAATCAAGAGTTCGCTTATGGCTAGAACTCCACTCTATGAGACGCTCGCCGCTTCCGGCGCCCAGATGGGTGAGTACGCCGGAGTGGAGACGGCGACTCGCTTTGGCGATGTGGCAGAGGAATTCCGGCGGCTCACCTCCGGCGCTGCTATCTACGATCTGGGCTGGCGCGCCAAGATTATGCTCACCGGCTCGGACCGTACTCGCTGGCTCAATGGCATGGTCACCAACAACATCAGAGATCTGTCGCAGAACCGTGGAAACTACAGCTTTGTTCTCAGCCCGCAAGGACGAATCCTCGGCGACCTATACGCCTACAACCGCGGCGATTACATTCTGATCGACACAGAGCGGTCACAAATTGAGACTCTGCTTAAGTTGTTCGACCACTACATCATCATGGACGACGTTGAGGTGAGCGATCAAAGCAACGCAATTACCGCGATCGGCATACAGGGACCTGATTCGCTCAAGGGGCTGAAGAAGACCGGCATTGACGTCCCTGATCTTGAAGCGATGGAAGTAGCGGATCTCACCTGGAACGGCATCGGCGTCTCCGTTACTCGCATGGCGAGCGAAGAATTCCTGACGTTCGAAATCTGGCTCTCTGCTGCAAACAGTCCACAGGTTTGGACCGCGCTGATCTCAGCAGGAGCCGTGCCGGTCGGCAGCGAGGCACTCGAGAAGTTCCGCATCATGATCGGCTTTCCCAAGTATGGGACTGACATTCGCGAGCGTGACTTACCTCAGGAGACTGAACAGACACACGCTCTCAATTTCACTAAGGGCTGCTATGTAGGGCAGGAGATCGTGGAACGCATCCGTTCCCGCGGCAATGTCCATCGAACTTTTCATGGATTCCTGCTGAACGGTGAGGCTCCCGAACGTGGAACCAAGCTCCAAGCCGAAGGCAAAGATGTGGGGGAAATCACCAGCGTTGATCGTATTCCTTCCAGCAATGGTGACCGTGCAGTTGCTCTGGGATATATCCGGCGCGAGGCGCTCGAGCGCGGCGCCAAGATCACCTATTCCGGAGGCGAGGCCAAACCGGCTGAAGTACCGTTTTCACTGGCATCTTGAAGAGAGACTATATGGCCGAGAAGAAACCAGAATTCGTTGTAAGTGATCGCCGAAAGTTTACCGATGAGGGCGAGTTGCGCACTGAGACTCGCGAAGAGTCTCCGCAGGCAAATGTTTCTACGCAACGGCCTCTAGCTTCTGACCCCATGCCCGCGCCTCCGTCTCATGCCGAGCAGGAGTCCCAACGCGCGGAGTATCGCGAATCCGGCAAGAAGCTCGACGACCTCCTCAGTGCCGGCGGACATGGCAAAGCCGAAGATTTCGAGATGACCTTCGACCGGCTGATCCAGTCTTTGTACGTGAGCGCGCTCATCCAGATGGGAATGATGCACCCCGAAGGAGAGACGCCGCGCCCGGACATTGTCGCCGCGCGACAGACCATCGACACCCTCGGCGTTCTCAAGGACAAAACCAAAGGCAATCTCACCACTGCCGAGCAGAACCTGCTTCAGAACATTTTGTTCGAGTTGCGCATGGCCTTTCTTGAACTCACGAACGCAATTACCCGCGCCCCCGGAGCCGCCAGCAATACTCCCATAGCGAAATGAAGGCGACGCTCACGGTCCTCGGCAGCGGGACCTCGATGGGGGTGCCGACCATCGGCTGCAATTGCAAGGTCTGCGCATCGCTAGACCCTCATGACCGGCGCACGCGTCCCTCGGTGCTGGTCCACTTCAATGATCGTGCAGTGTTGATCGACTCGACACCCGATTTCCGCGAGCAGGCGTTGCGTGAGAAGATCACCCGCCTCGATGCAGTGCTCTACACGCACGCACACGCCGATCACATTCTTGGGCTCGACGACCTGCGTCCGCTCACCTTCCGTCGCGAGAACAAGCTTCCCCTCTACGCTGACGATGCCACGGCGAAGATCATCGAGCGCATGTTCGCGTATGCCTTCGATCCGTACTCAACGTACTCGACGCGGCCTCAAGTCGAGCTATACCGGCTGAATGGCTCTGTTCACCTGTTCGGAGCCACCTTCCGTCCGCTGAAGGTGCTGCATGGCGATACCGAGATCACCGGATATCGTTTCGGGTCCGCCGCCTACATAACCGACTTCAGCACCATTCCAGAAGCCGCCATGAACGAATTGCAAGGGCTGGACTTGCTGTTCCTCGATGCATTGCGACACCGTCCCCACCCCACGCATTCGTCGCTGCAGGAGTCGCTGAAAATCGTCGAAGAGTTGAATCCAAAGCGCGCCTTCTTCGTGCACATGTCGCATGATCTTGGCCATGAGGAGACGAATCGCACGCTGCCCCCACACGTCCGGCTCGCTCATGACGGTTTGAAGCTGGAGTTCGAAATCTGACATGCGCGTCTTCCGCAATCTGGACGAGGTGCCCGCCGATTGGCAAAAGACCGTTATCAGTATCGGCAACTTCGACGGTGTCCATCGTGGCCATCAGCATGTGCTGGGCCGCGTCCTTAAGCGAGCGCGCCAATTGAATGCCCATTCGCTCGCAGTCACATTCGATCCACACCCGGCCCGGGTTTTGCGACCGGAAAATGCTCCGGCCCTCATCACACCGTTGCCGGAAAAGCTCGCAGCACTGGAGCGAACCGCAATCGAAGCCGTTCTGGTGATTCCCTTCACCGATGACTTCGCGCGCACCACGCCCTCTGACTTTGCCAGGAAAATCATTTGTGACCGTCTGAAGGCGGTAGAAGTTCACGAAGGCGAAAATTTCCATTTCGGACATCGAGCCGAAGGCAATTGCGACAACTTAAGCGAACTGGGAAAGAAGTTTGGCTTCTCCGTCGTCGTCTATCCCCAGATGGAGCTGCGAAATCAACCGGTATCCAGCAGCCGCATTCGCCAACTGCTGAGCGAAGGAAACGTAGGACTAGCCCGGCTTCTCCTCGGGCGGCCATTCTCGATCGTCAGCCCTCCAGCGCCTGGTCGCGGATACGGCACACGCTATACAGTTCCAACGATCAACCTCGCGCCCTACGCCGGCCTGATCCCCAGAAACGGTGTGTACGTGACTTGTACGCGCGCCGGCGGCGAGCGATTCGAGTCGGTGACGAACGTCGGAACCCGTCCGACCTTCGACGGTGAGTCCTTCGCCATCGAAACACATCTGCTGAACTTCCATCCCATCTCGCTCGATCGGGACACGGAAGTGGAAGTCACATTTTTCAAGTGGCTCCGGCCGGAAGTTAAGTGGCCCGACTCCGACGCGTTGAAGCAGCAGATCGGTAAAGACGTTGCGCGAGCCAAGCGCTTTTTCTCTCTATCAAACGTTCGCCAGTAAGGCACTTTCCCGCTCTCGAAATAAAACTGGCACCATCCAGACAAACGTGAATGCGTGCGTCCGTGCCCGCGCTTTAAATCGCGGCGAGCTTGCCGCATCCGCGTAGACACCGCGCAAGCATCCCCATTCTGCTACTCTTCCGCATTCACCATGCGAAACCCGCTCTACTTCATCGCAGAAGCGTCTCCTGCACAGCGGCGAACGCTGTTAGCCGCAGCGTTGGGATGGATGCTCGACGCCTTCGACGTCATGCTCTATTCGCTGGTAATCGCCTACATCATCCGCGATCTGCACATGAGCAAGCAGATGGCGGGATTGTTGAACTCGCTTACATTGCTGGCCTCGGGTTTAGGCGGAGTTCTCTTCGGCTTCATCGCCGACCGCATCGGGCGTACTCGCGCTTTGATGATGAGCATTCTTACGTATTCGGTCTGCTCGTTCGCCAGTGGACTAGCGACTTCGGTGCTGATGCTCGCGGTAGTCCGGTTTGTGCTCGGGTTGGGAATGGGCGGCGAGTGGAACACGGGAGCTACACTCGTCG
>CAZLIE010000120.1:0-13999 GCA_964559345.1 uncultured Terriglobales bacterium | reverse complement strand
AACGCCTTGGCTGAGAGGGAGTGTTTAATGTGAAGGCTATCAGCCTTCGGTTTTGTCATCAGGTTGCCCGGACGATAGGTCTGTCAATCGGCGGGCCAGAAAAAAGCCTCTACATATCCTAATGCCCATCAATTTGGAAAAATCGAACGCGTCTAAGATGAAAAAGTCTGAAAAATGTTGCCTTAGAAAAATCTACATAGCTCCTCCTCGATCATCGCTCCCTCCACTCTTACGAAATGCGCATTGAATCCAGAAAAATGGTCGCGCTCTAGGGGAGAAAAATTTTGGGTCATTGCCGACCGTCGCTAATCCTGTGCGAGTTTGGCAGTGGAGACACCGCCCCTATATCTCCTAATGCACAGCGAGTCGGAAAAAACGAGCGCCTTGTCCAAAAAAAATTCCTTGCCCGTCTGTGATCGCCCTACCGCTCGAGGCAATTATCAGAAACGAGACACTGCCTCTAATCTTTCTATTGCACATCGACTCGGAAAAAATGGTCGCGTTTATGGCAGAAAATTTTTGGCTTAGAAAAATCTACACACGAAGTGACTGTCATTCCGCCGAACGAACACTGCACCCCTCCGGCGTATCGGCGCCAGCGGAACAGACGCGGGCCAAAGCATTGGCCCGGCTGGCGAGCGGCATGACGCCAATCGGGGAGCTAGCTGTGCTCCCCGATTGGCGGATAGAGGTACCTCCACGAGGAGGTACCGGTAACAGGAAGGGTATAAAGGAAATTTGTACCTCCCCGTTTGTCGGCAAATCTCGGCAGAGATTTGCCGGCTTGCGAATCGATTGGTCGTCGACCATTCGGCTGGCGGCGGCAACGCCGCCGCAGCCGAATGTCTGACTAGCCAATCTTGAATAGGGCGGCAACTCAACCCCTGACTCCTCGGTTCTGCAGCTACGCGAGCCTTCTACCCCTCCTATTGCACATCGAATCGGGGAAATGGTCGCTCGGAACAAAGTCGCTGATGGCCGTGCGACGAAAGTCGCTGATCCGGCTCGACACATCGCATTTGGAAAAAATGCTCTCTACTCTTACTAAATGGCCATCGATTCGTGAAAAATCCGCGCCTAAGGCAAAATTTTTTCTGTGGAGATACAATGCCACTTGTTCCGGCTGAGTCACTCTTTCGAGTCTAATCCTGAGTGACTCCTGAGGCACATCGAATCGGTACGTGCCGAGAATGTAATCCCAGAGTGCCAGGCCGCTCGAGCAATTCGTCCACTGCTCGTTGACTTGCGAGTCATGAATTCCATGCATTCGTGGCGTCACGATCAAGCGGCTTAGAAACCGCTCTAGCGAAATCGGCAGACGCACGTTGGGGTGATGAAAACAGGATTGAGAGCGCCAGGAAGCGATGCCAGCTATGCAATGCCGTGGAGTCAACACCCAAGACGATGATCTGCAAGGCGCGGCACGGCACGGATAAGGCCATTTCACCAAAGTGAAAACGCAGAGCCGTCGAGGCGTCGAACTCCAGATCGCGTGATGGGACCGCATGGAAGGGCAAAAGCAGCCTATTTTTGTGGACGCGAGCTTGATCTCCCCTCATAGACTCCACGATCGGGGTGACCACCTGCTCTGGAACGTAGATGTTTTTCAGAATGCTGCCGAGTTGGTCAGCGACTTTGCATCAAACAAAGCTGTGAAGGGCCTGCGTTCTGCTATTGAGTACGAATCGAGGAATCCGTTCCCATTTGGAACACGATGACGGTAGAAGCAGCCAGGGAAGAGGGGCAGGCCCATTTCGTTCCGATGCCGCCGTTTCGATGGTGCGCCCTAAAATTCCGTACGGCGGGCATTCCCCAGTACGAGTTCCCAATTCAGTAAAGTACTCCTGCAGAATCTATCTTCGAGACGCTCCTGATTGGGAACGATTCTCACCTCATAAAAAGCTCAGATGGGTGTTCCCTTTTTGCCCGCGCACATGTAGAAACGGATAGCGTCTTTTATCCGCCGCGTTTTCGTCGGGGGAGACAAAGGTCATTGATAATTAGCTGGATTGCCGGGTTACTTGCTGTGCTTGGTGGGTTGGTTTTGCTGCGGGCCGAGGTGCATCGGCGAAGAGTCGCAGGGACCCAATTCTGGAAGAATCCATCTCTTAGTTCCTTAGACTTGCCTTGCCCTGCCGCTGCTTTCAGCCTCGCCAGCATTGCCCTCGCCCATATTTCTCCAACCGTGATTTCCTTCGCGCATCCTAGCTTGAACCTGGCTTGGTTGGCTGAGGCGACCGCAGGATTCGCGATTTCGTATCACCTGTGGCGTGAGGGTACACGCACGCTTCAGCTTCAGCGTCCTGATGGCGTTGTCTTTGCCCAGTTCCTGATCTTAGCGGGCGCAACGTACTTTGCAGTGCACGCCGTGCTTGATCTGGAAGACGACAGGCCGGGGCGTTTTTCTCGTGGGCAGACCGCGGCTGTCTTTCTGATGCTGGCCGGAGGGACGATCCTGTTATGGATCATTCCGCGTTTCTTGAGGGGCAGAGAGCAGCACCGCATTGTTAGGCACACGGATCGATGGGGAGAATCGGTCCAGCCGGAATACTATCGGCCCACGCGAGAATGCCCCAATCCGGAGCGCTGGCGAATGTTTGATCCAATGACAGCCGAAGTCGAAGTTCTGGAATTCCTAGAGTGTCTGATCACTACTGTCAAACCCGAGCTGGTGGTGGAAACGGGAACGTTTACGGGTCTGAGTACCCTTTATATGGCCATGGGAATGCAGAAGAATGGGTTTGGCAAGATCATTAGTTGTGATTACGATCCTCTCGTCTTTGCGAAGGCAAAGCAGCGAATTGAAGCCTCAGGACTCAGCGAATGGATTGAGTTGCGGAATGAGTCTAGTCTCGAGATGAAAGTTGCCGGCAGAATCGATCTTCTCTTTAGCGATACACAGAGCCCAATCCGGGAACAGGAAGTGCGTCGCTTTCTGCCCCAGCTTAACCCATCAGGACTCATTGTGATGCACGACGCCAATTCGCGTTCCAAGATTGTCCGCGAGGCGGCACTGAGATTGGAACGGGAGGGCGTGGTTTCTGTCGTTTTCCTGCCCACACCACGGGGCTTGGCACTCCTCAGAAGAAACATGGACAAAGTCGGAACTGGGAATGGTCTGTAAGCGGTACGGGCCCCACTGTTTGCACGGTCCACGCCAAGAGTGCGTAGTGTCCTGTCACAGCACCTGATCCTGCCGCCTGGGAATCCACAGACCTTCCAATCCTCGACATAGTTGCGGGAGAGCTGAGAGCGTTCTTAGAATTTTGGAAGCAGGGAACAGCTAACCACTCTCTGATCCGCCGTTGATTCTTGAATGGCCCTCTTGTTTTAGAGTTTTCTTGCTCCCTCTGAACAGAACATTCAGGGAGAAAGAAAGAGGTTGCTTGAAGACAAGCGGTCTCCGTCCGATGTTGACTCCGATGGTCTTAAACAGCCTTCGAGCTTTTCAAATGCTTTCATTGAGTCGTTCGTTTCGGTGTTAAAGGAGCGCCGAAACAATGTTCTTTTTCGCAAGACATCTTGTAGATGGGCAATCGCATAGATATGCCTCGTCAAAATGATGCCTGCACGGACAAATAGATGCTGGAATACTCTCGCTATACTGAGTCGGCATTGTGCAATGGCTTTAAGGGCGTCCCCCTCATTAGCTTCCATTTTTGGAACCTTACTTGGAGGCACGGGCTGGGGCGAATTGCCCAGCCCGGACACGTCTCAATGAGCTACGGCAGGCTTATTCTGGCGGCGACAAATTGATAATTCGCTCCGTCAAAGAACAACAAACCGCGAACCCGGACAGTAGCCCCGTTACTAACCGCTGTCAGGTCCTTCAGTTCCGTTCCGGATTGTTGATACACCTTGACTGCGCTGACGCCGGTCAATTTGAGGAAGGCGGCATCCGGCGAAAGGTTCAAAGTGAACGTCGCTGAAGAACCGCTCGCAACATAATTGCTTACGCTACCGCTCAACGACTGTTTGACCAGGACAACCTTATCAGCGTTGATCGTGCTGTTCGTCTGCATACCTGCGCTGCTCTCGACTTGCACGTTCTGTCCTTTTGCCACATTCAAGGAATTATTGAACGTGAAGCTCAGTCCAGACATGTCTATGTTGTGAAGATTTGCCCGGAACTGGGTTGAGATCGCGCTCACGCCCACGTTGATGTTCGAGCCCATGTTTGCAGAAGCGAAGCCAGAACCCATTCCATCGTCGTCCACCATCGTGAATTGCGTGAGAGGATTGTTTAGAGCGGTGATGACGCCCTCCGCCTCCACGCCTTGGTTCTCGACCAACTCGACTTCTTTGGCCAGCAAGGAACCATCCGCCTGAGTTGTTGCTTCCACTTCGACGAGCATCCCTTGCTTGAGGTCGCTGTAGGTGTTTAATCCATCACTGTAGCTGGTGTTTGAGTTCACATGCAGCATAGCGCTCTGTCCCGGAATCTCGAGTGCCAGCACGAAGGCGTTGTTTACCGGGGCGGTGCTGATCGCGCCTACCGCTTCAAACCCGCCCGATTCCTCCTCCTGCAGGTTTTCAGGAGCTACGCTCATCGCCGATACCGCGAAAACCGGGCTGAGAGAAGTTACGTTGCCGGTGGCGTCAAAAGCCAGTGATTGCGAGGCATTGAGGTCGAAGCTCACTACGCTAGAGCCGCCAATGCTCAGGTTGTTTAGCGTGACGTTGACGGTGCCGCTTGCCGCAAGCTGCTTCTCCACTGGAGTTGTACTTCCAGCCGGTATGTAAGTCACTTCCGCTCCGGAATATGTGACGCTGGCTTGCGTATAGGTCGCGTTGGGAACATTGCTGAGTGTCAAAGTCTCGACTGTGCCTGCCAGGTGCGATACTTCCACCTCGGTCGGGCTCGAGAGCACCGTCACGCTGCTTCCATTCTGGTTGGTCAATGTGATGTTGGTAATGGTGAGTTCGAGCGCAATGACCGAGTCTGCCGGAGCATCGCCGATCTTGATTTGTGTGGTCCCCGGGACCGGATTCGAAGACGAACCGCTGCCTCCGCATCCTGTGATGATCAACGCCATTGCTAACGAAAGAACACCGATGGCACGGCCTGCAGCCTCGCTTGCGAGCAGGACGGCTCGGATCGATGAAGTTTTGGTGTGATTTCCTAACATACCTTTTCTCCTTGAAAAATTGGGGTTCTCTTCACCCACTGCCCCGGAGAGGGCAGTCTCACTTGATAACTGTTCGAGTCGCGTCCATTTACCTAGTTAGCCTTCGATGACGCAATCTCACTGGATGCGAAAGTTTCACCCGAACCTTTGCGGGCCGAGAGCTTCGCCAAGCGCACAGGCAAAACTTCAGCGAGGCTCAACAGCGCGTCGCCGTGGCAAACGCAGCACGTGCCCTCAAGACCTGAAGAAATAAAGCTGCACTCCAAGCAAAGCACCGCGTCCCGTAAGGGGACGAACACTTGATTGTCTAAAGTTTTCGACTCCGATCTCATGACTGTGTCCTCTCTGACATCGTGTCCTGAAATACCTACAGCACTCCCGCACGCCGGAAGTGTTCGACGGGATCCCAATGCGAACGTCTCTTCAGCAAAACTGTCAGCCATGCCATGTATGCGATCATCACCAACCTGCTGAGCCTTCGCATGGTTCCTCCCCTCGGGAAGGGCCGCTGGCTAACGCCTGCATCTCCTTGCCCACCCTTCCTAAAGCAGCTCTCATGCCAAGGGCAATAGGGCATCTAAATGATTTGTTTTCAATGAAAAATCGGAAATGATGGAGGCAGGAGCTGGGTGCATCGAACACAGTTGTGTGTCAGTTCACCTCACGCTGGTCGTTTTAACGAGTGTTGGAGTTTCCTCTGATTTATGAAAATTAGCTGAAGTGAAGTAGCGGATGAACAAAGCTCGGTAAAATGGGAGATAGCCGGGTTCCTGCCGAGCTTCTGCTACCGTGGATCTGAAGGTTCAGCCTCCTGTTGGCGCTGTTGTTCCGAACCTGTCTCAGAAGGTATTTCCTTCTCCATCTCTTTTTCCAGCTCCCGATCTTCTTCGCGCAGTTTTCCGATGAGATCGCCAGAATCGCCCTCGAGGTCTTTTCCCTTTTCGTTGTTATCAGGCGGTTCAACTTCGGGACGGAACTCCTCTGTCGGCCGCGGCGTTTCCGGTTCGCTGTCGATGCCGACGCGGCTGGACATTCCCGCAGTGATCAGTACGGGTGCGCCGAGGCCATTGACTCCTTGCAGCTGAACAACCCCATCCTGTACATCCACCTCGGTTACATTCCTCCGATTCACTTCGACGTCGAACCTCGTTCCTCGAACAGAAATCACCGCGCTGGGAGTCCCAATTTCGAACAGCGAGGTGCCGTCCAGTCGTTTTTGTACGGCGGTCCGGATGCGGCCAATCATTAATTGCAGGTAGCGCCAATCGTGGGCCGCGGGCTGCTTGAGCACCAGGCTCGTGTGCGCTCGCACAATTACTTCGCTTCCATCCACAAGCCGAAGTAGCAGGCCTCCGTCTTCCGTTGTAATGACTGTGTCGGGGGGCAAGGTCTCGCCACGAACGGGTCCAGCCACAGCCTGATTTGGCAATTGCACCCGGACTCTTCCCTTAAAGTCGGAGATTGTAGCGCCGGCAAGCGGAGCGTTCGCGTGCGAAAGTGTGCTCTGCTGCGCAGCCGCCATGCCCGCAAATTGGCCGCACCAGAGCAACAGGACAAGAACAATTGCCGGGTTCGAGATTTTGTTTCTTTTCATGTGAGTACCTCCGAGACTGCATGAACTGAAAGGGGGAGGGCAAAGTGAAAACAGGTGCCTGATACTGAATCGCTGCTAACTTCTACCTTCCCGCCATGCTGATCGCAGATTCGTTTAACAAACGCGAGGCCGAGTCCCCATCCGGGAATGGATTCGCTATTTTGCGGCGAGCGGTAAAACCTATCGAAGAGCCGATCCAGCTCGTCGGCAGCAATAACTGGCCCAACATTCCAGACCTCGAAATCAAGGTGCTGGTCGCGCTTAATGACGCGCATCGATACCTCGCTTTCTGGCGGGGAGTATTTGATGGCATTACTTACCAGGTTCAGCAAGACGCCTGAAATCAGGCCCTCATCGCACTCGATCGAGCCTATCTCGCCAACAAATTCCGTCTTCACCCGGATGCGCGCGGAGTAAGCCAGAGGTTGCACAATCTGCTCCACATGACCGACCATTCGCGGAACATCTGTTTCCTTGAGCTTCAATGGACGCACTCCTGAATCCAGGCGCAATACCTCTAAGTAGGTGTTGATCATGGCGACCAGGCGGCGGGACTCGCGGAAGATCGTGGCTGGAGCCTCGCTGTTGCTCGGCGACCCTGGGTGCCGCATCAGCAGTTCGGCGAATCCCTGGATGGCGATGAGCGGGGTTCGCAGTTCGTGCGTTACAAAACTTAGAGCTTCCGAGCGCGCCTCGTCTCTCTGCCTGTGTGCGCTTATGTCGTCAAGAACCACCATGACTGCCCCTTCCTCTGCGTGGGACGTCCAGGGCAACCTAACTGCGCGAAACCGCCAGAGTCCACTACCGAGGGGAACTTCTTTTTCGACCCAGGCCCGGTCTTCGACATCGAATGCTGTCAGCGCTGGCGAGTCAGGCGGTTTGGCGCAGACTTGCCGGAATGCCTGCCACTCGCCGATCAAGGCAATGAACTCCTCGAGGTCGGACGGTGTGGCCTGGTACTGCCGGCAAAAGTTTTTCCAACTCACATTGCTCGAGAGCAATTCTCCATTCGAGGCGAATATTGCCATCCCCTCTTGCATCGTCTCGATCAACGTTTTGTCAAAGCCGTATAAGGAGACCAATTCGGCCTGAAGTACTCTCAGCGCATCCAGTTTCCAGTGAAGTCTTTCCGTCGAAAACCGAGCGAGTCCAACCCGCGCGCCACCGCCGGCAAAGTTCGCCTGATGGAGTGTCAACGTCTGTATCAGATTCTGCAAACGGCGTGTCACCGCGCGATCGATAGCGATAAGACTCTCCAATTGCGCCAGAGGAGCCGCAAATACATTTGCGAGCAACAGAGGGCCGAACGACACAAGCACGCGAAAATGGAGGAACAGGATGAACGCACAGGAGTATTCGACTATCGATATTCCAGCCAGATAAGCCATTCCTCTGGCTCCAGGCCATCTCAACACCAACGAAAGTGCGACGATGCAGGTGGCAAGAAGCAGAAGCAATGGCACGAGCAGTCCAGGCTTCCATATCTGCCGACCGTTGAGCAGCATTTCAACGACATTTGCGTTGATCTCAACTCCTGGCATGGCAAGCTGATTGCTTACCGGCGTAAACAACCTGTCGCTGATCTCTGTGGCACCGAACCCGATCAGTACGACTCGGTTCTTCAACAGTTCACCACCCTTGCCGCTGAGCAGATCTCCGGCTGAAACCGCAACAAATGGCGGCCTGTGGCTGCCTGGCTCAAGTTGCTGGCGATAATCGACAACCAAGGAACGCGATACAACTTCCTCCACTTCCGGAGTGCGCAGATGGACCTTTTCTGCCTCAAGCTCTTCCAGTTCCGGCTTTACCAACTCAGCTACTTTGAGAGCAAATGCTGGGCGCAGGCCCGCTGCGCTCGCTTCCTCAAGAGGAATACTGCGGCAAAGGCCATCTGAATCGATGACGGCCTGCACATGCCCCAAGCCCTTTGCAGCGTGGGCGAATCGAGGCAGCGGATCGATCCATAGCTTTGTGTCGATGGAACTCGAGATTTTTGCAGCCAGCACAACATTCGGGGCTGCCCTTATGGCTCTCTCCAGATCAGCATCATTTCTCTCGTCTTCGGGCTCAGAGAGCAGAATGTCAACTCCGATAGCCCGCGGATGCGCGCTGGTCACGGCGCGCACAAGCTCAGCGAGGCGCGAGCGCGGCCAAGGCCACCGTCCAAAGTGCTCCAGAGTGGCATCGTCGATCAGCACAAGAGCTACATCTCGCGAAACAGGCTGTTCCGGGCGTGCACGAAAGAAGAAGTCTTCCAAACGATGATTGAGACCCGTAACGGGAAAGCTTATGCTCAGCGCCGCCACGGTACCGAGGAGCAGCAGGCTGAGCCTCAGCGATCGAGCGATTGTAAGCACTCTCTCATCGGCTGAGTTTGCGCGGGACCGATTCATCGCTTTTCGGTGTGCAGATCAATTCCCAGGCGGCGCGCCTTTTGATAGAGCGTCTTTCTTTCAACGCCCAGGGCGCGCGCTGCCCTTGATTTATTACCCGAGCTTTCACGCAGGATGCGCATGATGTGCTGCCGTTCCATATCCTCCAGCGTCTCCGGCGACGCGATCTCGGCGGGAAAACCCGCTTCCTTTGCCTGCTCCCGCATGACATCGGCGCCACCGATGACTCCCGATGTACAGAAAATCGCGAGCCGCTGCACAAAGTTTTGCAGTTCACGAACATTACCCGGCCAGGGCAGTCTGGTAAGCATCGCGACCGCATCCGCAGTGATCTGCACATTGCGCTGACTCTGCTGGTTCGATTTCTCAAGAAAATGCTGGACGAGCAGCGGAATGTCTTCCGACCGCTCTTGGAGGCTGGGCAGATGGATGGTGACAACGCTCAACCTGTAATACAGGTCTTCACGAAAGCCGCCACTGGCGATGAGCGAGCGCAGGTCGCGATTACTCGCCGCGAGAATGCGGACGTCAACCTGGATATATTTGTTCGCCCCGAGCCGGCGCACCTGCTGATCCTGAACCGTCCGCAGGAGGTTCACCTGAAAGCCTGGTTTCGTTTCGGAAATTTCGTCGAGGAAGAGAGTGCCCCGATTGGCAGCCTCAAACAATCCAGGACGGCCGCTGTCGGCTCCGGTGAACGCTCCCTTCTCGTGGCCGAACAGTTCGCTCTCTAGAATATTTTCCACGAACGCGCCACAGTTCACCGGAATGAACGGCATCTGTGCCCGGTTGCTGTGAGCGTGAATAGCGCGAGCCACCAGCTCCTTGCCGGTACCGCTCCCGCCCAGAATCAAGACGCTGGCGGCGCTTGCAGCCACGCGTGCGATAGCGCGATAAACCTCGAGCATCTTTGGACTGCGTCCGATAATCGATGTTTCCGCTACCGATTCTCCCGAGGCGGCAGATGCAACTTTGACATTCCTGCTCTGGCCGCGAACCTTTTCGACTACTGCGAGTAAGTCATCGATCAGAAGAGGCTTGCCGAGATACTCGATCGCGCCGGATCCCAAAGATGCAGCCACGGTTTCAATGCTGGCGTGAGCCGTCATCATCACGCTGGCGCACTCGGGCTGCAGGACCTTAACAAAATCCAGAACATTCAGGCCGTTAGCAGTTCCCAGATACAAATCCAGTAGAGCCAACTGAAACTTCTCCTTCCGCAAGAACGACGCGGCCGCTTCGACATCACGAGCTGTGCGGCAAGCATATCCCTCTGCGGTTAAGACTGACTCCAGAAGGCTTCTGACAGATTCGTCGTCATCAACAACCAAGATCCTGAAATCCTTGTTTTCCATACGCTTGATCCTTCTGCCCGAAGAATGAATTGCAGGTTAGCGCGGCGGTCTAGAAACCGTAGCCGAGCGAGACGCTTACCGAGTTCGCCTGAAATGCCCCCGTACTCTGCGCAATCTGATAGCGCGAATAGTTGAGTGCTAAATCCCACTGCTTCAGAAGAAAATGATTCTTCAGGAACACCTCACCGGCGGGGCTGTACGTGCCGCGAGCGGCTGATTCAATTCCCGCTCTCCCGAGGTATTCGGCGCGAAAGAACTTTTTGATCCGGAAGCGAAATCCAGCTTCCGCCAGATGACTGCGATATTCGCCGGGATCGAAATAGCCGTGGTCCAGCGCCTCCGTGAAATGGAGATGAGTGAAAGAGTAGCCGGTGCCAAAAGCGAACGCCGGAGTACCAATCCACCGTATGACCTCTGCGCTCTCGCGCTCGCTACGATTCCCGTCGGAGTAGTGGCTGCCAGCGTATCCCCCGCTGAGAGAAAAGTTCCTGGAATGGAGATTCACACCGCCGTGCCATCCCTGGCCAAGCAAATCGAATTGAGCAGAATCAAACGTTGGACAAATCGGGAAACGAGAATAGCCGCCGAACAGGGCGAGGGCCCTCCAGGGATGCAGGTCCACATCTCCTGCATAGAGCGAGCGACTTCTTCCATCCGCAAACCTCACCGCTCCCCCGTTTGCTGTGACAGAGAAGAACTTGCTTAGCCGAAGCCGGACATCCTCGCCGGCCGAAGAGACGATTGCCCGCCCCGTCACTGCCGATTTCCATAAGGATCGCTCTTCGATCCTCGACTGGCCTAAAACAAAACGGTTTACTCGATACTGGGACGCCTGAAAGGAACGCAAGCTGCGATTGCCGGCGGTATCGGAAAAGTAAGACGCGCCAGCCTCGATTTCGCCCGTATCCTTGCGGTTGGTCTCAACACTGATCGTTTTGGAATCGTCAAGATAATCGCTGTACTGCAAAAGAGCGAGGCTATTGGGATGGCGTTCGAGCGCGCGCTGCACCGCTTGGCGCGCTTCATCACGATGACCTTCATGAATGAGATTTCGCACTAAGCCCACTGCAGCTGATTCGTCATTAGCATCCTCTGCCAGTATCTGACGATATAGCTGGTCTGAGCGCTTGAGGTCACCGTGATAACCCAGCACCTGAGCCAATTCGATCTTTGCCCTTCGATTGGACGGATCGTTGCGGAAAACATCTTCCAACAGCTGCCGCGCTTTTCCATCCCGGTGCTGCCGAAGGTAGACCCTCGCAAGTTGCAGGCGCAGACTTTCGTCACCAGGAAATCTTTGCAGCGATTCGTTTATTAACACCAGGGCTTTTGTGACGTCGCCTCGGTCGAGCGCCGACTGACTCTGCCGGACTGCGTAGGCTGCCGAGGCGCTCGGAATCTGCTCCTGTCCAAGCGCGGATAGCGCCATTGTGGCTGGCAACAATAAAACCAACATTTTTCGCACAAACGCCCTCATCTGCTCCGCCTTTTCGCTATCCTCCGTTTTGTTCCAAATGCAATCGCGGAGCCGCGCCTCCGAAGTTTGTAGGATCAGAGACTTAGAAACACAAGCCCGCGTAAATCTGCATCCAAAGGACTGAGCTGTCTGGGTTCCGATGTATCGAATTGAAACATGTACTGAATGGAAGGAACTATTTCGATGCTGCTGAAACAGTTACTGAAGTAATTACCAAGACAGGCAAATCTCGTCGGCACCTTCCGATCCAAGGCTCCGCAACACCGTTCTGCCACGAGCTGCGATATGCCGTACGCACGGGATCGCTTCCCAGACTGTTACGAAACTAGCTGACGACGGCAAGGAAAAGGCGGTGTTCCGAGTTCGGGAGCATCACTTTTTTGCTTTTTAACGACGAAATGCTTTTGGGGAAAGCACGCCGCCAGAAGGCAGTTCAGGCTGCGGCTAGTGCTACGGCCAACTGGGATCGACCGAGAACGTTCATCATCCGTTTCAAGTTATAGACGATGACAGCCATGCTCATCTCCGCTTGTGCTCCGCGGCGACCGCGCAGAAGAAAGCGCGGATGACCAAAGATATGAAACTTCAAAGTGGCGAAGGGATGTTCTACCGTCGATCTGCGTAACCGCATGGCCTCCGGCGTAGCCCGCTGCTGCATGCGCTGCAGCGCTTCGTCATGCCAATGACGCGATACCATGCGCTGTGCTCCCAGCGTGCAGCGCGGCTTCAAAGGGCAAGCTCCACAGATTTCCCGTCGGCCTGCGTAGTACACAGAACGATCTTTTCGTGAGATCTGCTCACGCGTTTGCCCAGCAGGACAGATGAACCTGTCTTGCTCCGGCTGATAGACGAATGCGCTGCGGTCAAACAGCTTTCCGTCGCCGGTATTGTTAACGCCGCGATTAGCAGGCACGTGCGGAAGGATGCTTTTGGCTTCGCAAGCTTCCGCCTGTTCTCCGTGGCGGGCCCATTTTGTTCTCATGCTTCGGATGCATCCCGCTTCAATGCTTAGGCTCTTTTTTGATAGCGGAAATAGACCGGACAGATATGGATGCGCTCCAGGATGCGCAAGACTTGAGGACGCGGACTTGCCGCGATCAGCAAACCGCAGGCCGGGCAGTAGGATTCAATCAGCTTCGGATGACGGGGATTGACTTTGAGCACAGAGAACTTTGAGGGCGACCGGAACATATTGGTCATCGCGGAGAATCCCAACTTTGAACGTGAGTTGATCCTGATTGTCTCACGCGCTTCCAATTTCAGGTGCTTGCTATTTAGTTGGATGCGTATTGCCAGTCTGAAGGCGGAGTCGCAACTCCCCACACATTTTCGGGACTCTCAAGCTCAATGCCGAACTGCGACCGCCCACAATCAGCGAACACGATATTTGCCGGCACCGACTTTCCGGTGCGATGTACGTGAACTGTGACTCGATCGCCGTGCTTCAGGGGAGCCGCGATCCTGACCAATGCTCCATGCAGATTGACCGTGATGGTTTCACCCGCGTATGCGAATTCCTCTCCCTGCATTTCCAGAAGCACGTTCAGGTCGGCTGGTATTCGGGTGCTACGACGCAAATCTGAGTTCTTGGCTTGACTCATCAATTCAGCAATCGCACGCGCCAGCACGAAAGAGTTGTCGGATAGAAGCGGCTCACGCGGAAAAGCGCCAGCGCCCAAATCGCCATTCAGTCCGGGAAACACGAGATCACCGCTGCTAAGAGCGAACACCAACGCAAACGTATCCGGTGCCTCGCTGCACCAGCCGTTCTGCACTCCAGCTTCGTCGGCTAACTCGCAGGCATAGCTCAGCTCATCGGCGAGGCGCGACATTCGGCGGCTGTTCATGTCGCCAGACTCATTCATCAAGCCTACGCAACGTTCAAGCACGAGCAGGAGTCTGCCGGTACTGGATTTTCGCAGAACGGTATTTCGGTTGAGGGTGATCCTAGCCCTGTCGAGTGCCACTCTGCGTTTATGCCGAATTGAAGCCATCGATTCCACTTGGCCCATGATCGCGTCAAAAGGTCATATCGAACAGAGCACTTCCGT
>CAZLIE010000119.1:0-14279 GCA_964559345.1 uncultured Terriglobales bacterium | reverse complement strand
GCTGGAAAGCGGGCAAAACGGTCCTGAATCGGGTGGGAGGAAGCCTTTCGCTTTTGCCGAAGCTGTCTCGCGGGTACCGCAATGTGTCTTCGTTGACGCGTTTTTTTGCGAACCTCTAGAATCGAGAGTAAAGCCTGATTTGAAGGAGAATCGTGCCCCTCTACGAATTCGAGTGTGAAAAGTGCCGCCGCCGCTTCGAAAAGATTCAAAGCTATTCCGCTCCGGACCCTGACGCGTGTCCGCACTGCGGCGACGGTCCGATAACTCGACGCTTGAATGCGCCTGCAGCTCATTTCAAGGGCACTGGATGGTACGTAACCGACTACGCCAAGAGCGGATCGTCGAAATCGAAGTCAGACGGCTCTGATACGACCTCATCCACAAAGACCGACACCAAGACTGAGGCGAAGACCGAAACGAAATCGGAGACTCCGAAGACAGAAACCAAGAGCGACAATTCCAAGAAGTAGCGTTCAAAAACTTAGGACCGGAGAGTTACCGCCTCAAGCGCCACCCGTCCGGTCCTTTGGTTCTTTAAGCCCCATCAAAATCCCTGTTGAATTTAAGCAGCCTGCCTTCCCTGCCCGGCCCCACTCAGCAGCTCTTTCAAATGCTGCTGCAGTTCCTGGACTGCTTGACGGTCTGGGGTGCCATTCGTTTCTCCTTATCTCTGAAATTGGATCGGGATGTCTAGAGCAGCCTGATCAGGCAGCGACAGGCAGCTCCGCGAGAACAGAGGTGTCGTACTTCTTTAGAAGGTCGGACGGACCCTCGTAGATTTCTACGGCTCCCGCGCTCCGCAAATCCTGCTCTGGAAAGCCGCCGCAAAGAAGGCCGATAGTGCGCAGATGCAGACGTGTCGCGGCCATCGCGTCATAGGGCGTGTCACCAATGGCCACCGCCTCATCCGCATGTACCTTTAGCCGGTTCAAGGCTGCCTTGAATATGTCAGGGTGCGGTTTGGATTTTTCGACGTCGTCCGAAGAGGTCTGCTCATGGATGAGATCTTCGATGTGAGCCGCGCGCTTGAGCGCCTTGAGTTCGTCTTCCTTGGCCGAGGATGCGAGACCAATCTTGCGGCCCTCGCCGAGGATACGCAGAAACAGCTCGCGTACGCAGGGAAAACCGCGAACCTGGTGCAGATAGTTCTTCTTGAACAGCTCTGAACGATATTGCTCCAAGTCCTTCCCGAATTCTGCAACCTGCTCGGGTGGGAGCAGCGATGGCACTAGCTGGTCGCCGCCCTTTCCGATCTGGGAGTGCGCTCGCTCAAATGGGATGTTTACTCCAAAGTGCGCGAATGCTTCCTGCCAGGCGCGCGCATGGAGATCGTTCGAATCGACCAGCGTGCCATCAGTATCGAAGATCACCGCATGCAACATGCTATGCCGCTCTCTTGCTGGAGGAGCGGCGGCTGCTCTTCTTTGCGGGCGGGACCTTCTTTCCCTCGCGACGGGCTTCCGACAGCCCAATTGCGATGGCTTGTTTCGGGTTCGTGACCTTTTTGCCACTGCGGCCCGACTTTAGCTTGCCGCGTTTAAATTCGTGCATCTCGCGTTCGACATTCTTGCTGGCGCCGCGGCTATAGCGGCGGCCCGACGATTTCTTAGAGCTGCTAGACTTTTTTCTGGAGCCCGAGGAGCTGCCTCTGCTGCGTGAGGATGACCCGCTACTTGACTGCGATGAGCTGCTCTTTCTGCCTGGTGAAGTGGAACGGTGTTTAGTCGCCATAGGTGACACTTGCCTCCTTTTGGGTTTTCTCCCTGTACCTGAGATTCAACGGGTTGTGCCCGAGGTTGGCGGCGACAGCATCAGTTTCGGTGTTGGGCCAGCGCAAACAATTGTCAGGCAGACAGTTTGCGTCTCGCCAACACTGCCGCGCAGACCGCGCAATTCTGCGAGTTGCGGATTTCTAGTGATCCAAAGGCGATTCAAACCTTCCTCCCGACGGTAGTTGCAGCCGGCCTCAGCACTGAATCTTTCGCGACCTCAACGCATCTATAACCGCCGGAGAAAACGATATGATTACCGTCAGACCATCGAGCGAAAGAGGGCACTTCAACCACGGGTGGCTCGACACGTATCACACATTTTCATTCGCGGATTACATGGATCCCAAGCAGATGGGATTTCGCGCACTACGCGTGATCAATGAAGATCGTGTGGCGCCCGCGCAAGGATTCGGCACACATGGACATCGCGATATGGAGATCATCACGTATGTGCTCGAAGGAGAGCTCGAGCACCGCGATTCGCTGGGCAATGGATCCATCATTCGTCCTGGCGATGGGCAGCGAATGAGCGCGGGCCGGGGAATCCGGCACAGTGAATACAACGCTTCGACGACTGATCCAGTGCATTTGCTGCAGATTTGGATCGAGCCTGAGCGATCGGGCCTGCAGCCGGATTACGAGCAGCGATCATTCCCCCAAGAACAGAAGAGGGGCAAGTTGCGCGTGATTGCGTCGCCCGACGCCCGTGACGGATCGGTTGTGATCAATCAGGACGTTTCGCTCTATTCGGCTCTCCTCAATCCGGGAGAGAAGGTGGAATATCAATTGGCTCCCGGCAGGCATGCCTGGTTGCAGGTAGCGCGAGGCGCAGTGAAACTCAATGGCAAACCACTGAAGCAGGGCGATGGAGCCGGCATAAGTGATGAATCCAGGCTGACAGTCGAGGCGATTGACAAGTCTGAGATCCTGCTCTTCGACTTGGCGTAAACGATGGACTAGCTGGAGACGTAGCACTTGCGTCTCCAGCTAGTTTTGATGTTCAGGCCCACGAGACTGGTAAAATCAGAGCAGTCAGATCCGAAATCGAGCCTATGTACATGCTTCCGCGAACTCTTCTGGTCTTTGCAGCCGTGATGCTTTTTGCCACGTCCGTTTTCTCCGCCGACACTTCTTCTCTGAGACCTCCTCCGGGTGCAAAGGTGGCCATCGTCGAATTTGTGGACCTGCAATGCCCGGACTGCGCAGCCGCCAATCCGCTGCTCCATGAGGCTGCCAAGACTTACGGCATACCGATTGTTCGCCACGATTTCCCATTGCCCAAGCACTCCTGGTCGTTCGACGCCGCGGTAATCGCGCGTTATTTCGACATGATTTCGAAGAAGCTGGGAGATGGCTGGCGCGACTATTGCTTCGAAAACCAGCCTGCCATCACTCCTGACAACCTGCGCAACCTGGCGGATCAATATGCGAAGCAGAACGGAGCGACGCTACCCTTCCTGATCGATCCGGAAGGTAAGTTCGCTGGACAGGTGAAGGCAGACTTTGCTCTGGGGCAACGTGTGGGAATCGAGCACACCCCTACGATTTATGTCGTCTCCAACAAGACCACAGGAAAGCCATTCGTCGAGGTGGTCGATCGCTCGCAACTATTTGCAATCATTGATGATATGAAAAATCAGGCGGGGTCTGCCACTACTGCAGAAAAGTCTAAAACCAGAAAGATCGCCAAGAAGTAAAGCGCATTCTCGGCAATTCTCCGCCCGACCGGACATGCCCGTGTTCGTGTCTTTCGCTATCGTGTAACCCTGGGTCTCTATCTCTACAATCTTCCTTGTCTCGACGCTGTAAGCTCTGGCGATTTAGGCCAGTCATTCCAGCTCCTTGGAGCGCTAAGACTTGTCTCAGATTTTGCAAGCACTGTTGTTGACCAGGGACCAGGAGGCGCTGAAGGTACTCCGGCGCGTCCTGGAGACGGTGAGTATCGATCTGCAAACCGTTACCTCAACCGACCAATCTCGTCAGGTCATCTCGCGCAAGAAGTTTGACACCATCTTGATGGATTGCGACGACGTGCAGGACGGGACCAGCATCATCCGCGAGATCAGGCGCGGCAAATCGAATTCAAAGGCGATTATTTTTGCCATCACGAACCGCACCACGAGCGTGCGACAGGCATTCGACCTGGGCGCCAACTTTGTTCTGGACAAACCCATCTCGCCAGATCGCGCGAGCCGGGGATTGCGCGCTGCTCATGGTCTGATCGTGCGCGAGCGGCTTCGCTACCATCGTCACGAAGTTGCAAGCACCGTGAACATCACATATGGGCCTGTTCGGGATGCCCGGTTACCTCTGAGCAATGTCAGCGAAGGCGGACTCGCGCTCCATGCCAAGCACACGCCACACATGCAGGGGCCCGTCTTTATGCGTTTCGATCTGCCTGGTTGCATACGTAGCATAGAAGCAACCGGTGAGTTCGTATGGTCAACCCATGCGGGGCGCGTAGGCATTCGATTCACTAACATTTCCGCGGATGCGAAGACCGCCCTGGAACTGTGGCTGTACCGGCAGCTACAGTCCGTTTTGCCCGGCCTGCAAAAAACTGTCGCGGCCCGCTAGCTAAGCTAGGGTGGGCGATTTGCCGAATCGTACTTGTACTCGATAAATTCATCACATTCAGACATGCAAGCATCCACTGGCGTTGCCTTCCTTTTTCCCGGACAAGGATCACAAGCCGTCGGTATGGGTAAAGACCTCACCGACAAATACCCCGTCGCGCAAGCCACGTTCGAAGAGGCGGATCGCGCGCTTGGCTATCCCCTCTCACAAATGTGCTTCGAAGGACCTGAAGAAAAGCTCAGGCTTACCGAGATTACGCAGCCGGCAATTCTGACGGTTTCGATCGCGGCGCAGCGAGTCCTGGCGGAATGCGGCCTGCATCCTGCATACGTCGCCGGGCACAGCCTGGGCGAGTACTCGGCGCATGTGGCCGCCGGTACTCTGAGCTTCGCCGACGCGGTGCGCGCAGTCGCTAAGCGCGGAAAATACATGCAGGAAGCGGTTCCGGTTGGCATGGGCGCCATGGCGGCGATCCTGGCGCTTGATCTGGCCGTCCTCGAAAATGTGTGCCGCCAGGCTCAGCAGGAAACGGGGCAGACGGTTGCTGCAGCGAACATCAACTCGCTCGATCAGATTGTGATTTCAGGGGCAAAAGCTGCGGTAGAACGCGCTGCGGAGCTGGCCAAGCAGTCAGGCGCAAAACGTGCGGTCATGCTGCCCGTAAGCGCTCCCTTCCATTGCTCACTCATGCAGCCTGCCCAAGATCGTCTCGCCGAAGATTTACGCGCGCTGAAATTCGCGGGTCCGACAATTCCGGTGGTTACAAATGTGGATGCACAGGTCGTCTCGTCGGCCGATGAGGCTCGGGACGCGCTTATTCGGCAAGTCACTGGCGCTGTGCAATGGGTGCGCTCAATTCAGACGCTGATCCAAAGCGGGGTGCAGACGTTTATTGAAGTAGGTCCAGGCAAAGTTCTCACCGGACTATTACGCCAGATCGACAGATCAAAAACGGGAATGAACGTGGAGAATCAAGATTCGTTGGACAAGACTCTGCAAGCATTGAAGACTGTCAGCGTGGGTTAGCTCAAGGCTCAATGCGTATGTCCAGGGTGGGCGGCTTGAACGTCATGCTCTGGTCATTCTTCTGTACCCAAAGCGCCATTGGCTCTTTGCGATCGTTGATCATCACCACAACCAACACGCCGCTGGCATTTTTCGGCGTCAGCGCAGTGCGGATTCGGTGCGATCGAATATCGCCGTACTCCCCTGTTGGTCCCCAATCGAGTTCAAAGGTTCCAAAGTTGTAGCCCGAATATTTCTGCGGATGCTGCTGCCAGTTCGGATCAGCATTCCAAATGGCGTAAGCCTTGGCGTAATCCTTCTGCTCGATTGCCTGGAAGAATTTGTTGACCGTGTGCTCTTCGCGCCAGTCCCAGAAGTGGTAAACGAGATAGGCTCCAATCGCGACAGCAATCAAGGCAACTATGACGTACAGCCGCCGACGCTTCTCAATTCGCGGATCGTATTCTTTCGCCTGGAAGATGGTCATGGGGTGAATGCCGCTTTCGGGGCTCGGCTGTCGGCGTTCGGCCAGCTCAGACTATGGAGGTGCTTAGAAAAACCACAGCTGACCGCCGATAACCATGGGTGAGCACGTCCTGAAACATGGCTTCGTTTCATCTGCGTTTCGCTTGCCTCTTCTGGAGAGCTGCGCGCATTTCGCGGCCGAAGCTGGTCCGATTGAAAGCGAGTTGCTGCACAACGCCGATAATGTTACCTGCTGCCCAATAGAGTCCTAATCCTGCAGAAAGGTTCCATGTGAATACGCCCAGCAGAACCGGCATGGTGAACTGCATCATCTTCTGCTGTGCCGGATCCACACCTGCCTGCGGCGTGATGCGCTGCATCAGGAACATCGACCCGATGAACAGAACGCTGATGATGTGCGTGGGGTCGGCGCTTGAGAGATCGTGAATCCAGAACCACGACGCATGCCGCAGCTCAATTGCCGATCCAAGCATCGTGTAAAAGGCCCAGAGAAATGGAAGCTGCAGCAGATTCGGCAGGCAGCCGCCTAGCGGGTTCACGCCTTCTCTCTTGTAGAGCTCCTGAATTTCGCGGTTTTTCTCTGCCTGCTTGGGATCGGTGAGCTTGTACTTTTTGTAACGCTCATTGATCGCAGTCACCTGCGGCTGGATCTTCTGCATCTTCATCGCCGACTTAATGGTCGTGATGCGCAGAGGAAGCAACGCGACATTAATGATCACGGTCAGGATCAGGATCGCCCAACCGTAGTTAGGGACCCAGTGCTCGTAGGTCCAACGCAACCAGAGGAATAACGGCTTAGCGAAGAACGCAAACGTGCCAAAGTCTACGAGTTTCTCCAGCGATGGCCCATTTGGCTCCGTGCCCACATTGGCGCGAGTGTCGTAGGAACGCACGTTCGAGATCACGTCCAGCGCCTTCGGCCCAACGAACACACGCTCGCTGCTGGCGGCGTTGGGCGTTCCTACTGCCGCTCCAAGCGCTGGAACCGTGTCGTGCTCCCGTGGATCCGGCTTATCAAGATTCTTCGGGATTTGAATTTCATTGTGTAGGGTTACTAACGCGCTGTGGTCGGGATCGTCAGGGAGGAACACTGCGGCAAAGTACTGATCAGCAGTGCCGACCCAATGAAATGGACCGTTGATCGTCGCGCCATTGCTGACCTTCTTGATCGCAACTCGCTCGACTTTGTCGTTGTAGTCGTAATCTATGCGGGCAGCAGCGTACGACGAGGGCACAGTCTCGTCGCCAAATCCGGCGGGCCACATTGGATACGCGCTTATAGGCGTTCCGTTCTGCGTGACGGAAGTCTCGGCGTGTACCTCATAGCTCTCGCCGAAAGTGAATTTCTTTACAACCGAGACGCTGCCATCGGAGTACTCGAAAGTGAGCGCCTTGTTCGCGCCACTTCCCGTCTCCCCGACGACGTACAACGCCTGATTCAGTTTGTCGCGCAGGCCTTCGTCATAGGTGAAGAGCGACAACGGATATCCATATCGCGGTGCTGCAATCGGGTTCACCAGCTCCAGCGGATGATGCTTATCGTCGTTGTATTTCTTGAGTATCCACGATTTCGCGAGCCCGCCGCGATTCGAGAAGGTAATCCGGTAAAGGTCGTTCTCGATAACCGTTTGTGATTCAGTCTCGTCCTGCTTTGGAGCCTGAGAAGACGCGGTCGCGGCCGCGTGGGCGACCGGACCAGGGCTGACAGCCGGTTTCGCTGTCGCTGCCGCGTTTTGTTGCTGAGGCGCAGCCGCAGCCTGGCTCTGGACTGGATTTTGCTGCTCGGGAACAGTCGGTTTAGAACGCCGCGCAATGAACTGCTGCGTGATGAAGATGACCACGAAGGTCAGCGCGAAGGTGAGCAGTAACCTGCGCTCAGCGCCTGGATCTTGATTAGGGGACTGGAAATCGCTCAAAGAGTGCCTACCCTGGCTTTCAAAACACTTCTACCGATACGTGTGTAAATCAAAAAGAGTTCTCAGTCCGAGCGGTTAGAACTGGATCGTGTCCGCCCTTTGCAAACGGATGGCATCGCAACAAGCGCCACGCCGCCAGCATGCTTCCCCGCCACCATCCATGCTCAGCGACAGCCTGGGCAGCATATTCAGAACATGTCGGCGTAAATCGACACGAATTTCCGAACAGTGGCGACACCCATCGCTTGTACAAGCGCAGCAGAAGCTCCGCGGAGGTGACGCGATCTACAGCCATGGACGTCATGATCGCCTCTTCGCCGCCATCGATTGAGACTTCGCTGCTCGTGAATCCTGACCGGGAGCGGCTTTTTCCGTCACCACGTTGAATGCGTCAGTGACTTCAGAGCACAACTGCTCAAAGTCCATTTCAAGCACAGTCTTTTTGGGATTGATCACGACATCCACCGCAGACGTGAGCCGCTCCAGGTTGTGCACCACGGCTGCTCTCATCCGCCGCTTGATGCGATTGCGGGTGACCGCATTTCCCATCTGGCGCCCAACGGTAAGTCCAATCCTCGGCCCGTGATTTGCTACCGCAGAGCCGCCGTCACCAGTGCGAAGCAGGTAAAACACCGTCAATGCCGACGAGAAGTGCCGGCGACCGGAGTTGTAGACGACCTCGAACTCAGAGTGCTTGCGCAAACGATTCTCTCGGGGAATCGACATCGGATTTCCATCCTCCGGCGTGCCGGACAACGCGCTCACTCATTTTCATCTTGTTGCCGGGGATGTTACGGGAGGGCCTGCTCACCAGGCGGACTGGCCTGCTATTCGCGATATCCGGGCTTCACGGAAACCCGCTTCCGTCCCTTAGCTCGACGGCGCGACAGCACCGCCTGGCCGGATTTCGTCTTCATACGGGTACGGAACCCGTGGGTCTTGCTCCGCCTCCGGCGGTTGGGTTGAAACGTGCGCTTAGGCATCGAGGTGGTGCGCTCCTACTTAGAAAAATTGGCGATGAACAAACTTTAAGTATAGCGGAGGGTGCGGAATGCAGCAATTTGCCGTAGCAAGGGCAGGCTGCTTCTTGAATGCGGCGCCGAAGCTGAGAGGACGACGCACTCCGAAGCGCGCCGCCCCGCTGCCGAGGCAATCGAAGGCTCACTCCGGAGTGGATTCTGCGACAACCGTGAACGCGACTTACTTCACTTCTTCGCAGCTAATTTTGGATTTGTCCTTCTTAGGCTTCTTCTTTTCGCGTTTTGGTGCGTCTTTGCTTCCCATATCGAAATAATGTCACAAATGCTTTCTCAAAGCGAGAGTCTCCGGGGAATTCTGCAATACTACCGCGCTCAAGCAATGCAATCGGACCGTTAATGGAACCACCTGTGGTAGCGGGTGGCGCGCTGTGTCTGTACACCTGCAGTGGAAGGTGCGAACGACTGCGTCGCCCGCTACCGCAGGCCGTTCGTATCCTCAGTGACCTCTGTATCCTCCGTGGTGCAGAGTTGCCCTACTCAGATTTCAGAGAAACCATATCGATGGAATTACTTCCGCGTCATGTGCAGCTCGATCATCATCCGTTCATTCCCTTTGTCGTCGATCAGGAAGTGGCGATGGAGCAGGAGGCGACCGCCTTTCTCGAGGTGTGCGCGGGCGACCGTCTTGCGTCCCGGACGGTCGGGATCGACTGGTGTGGGCCACAGGACGATGTTCTTGCCGTCAAACGTGCCGTCGCTCTGACGAATCGACATCGTGGTTTGTCGCGAGTCGTACCAGACGGTTGTGAAGCTCGGCTTCGGATCGAAGCCGGAGATTCCGGTGCCGGTGCTGTTCGAGCCGTCAGGATTGAAGAATGTGATCGGACTGCAGAAACTTGCCGTCCTGCACCATGTACTGCTTGCAGATCGCTTTTGTGACGATCGGCTTCCCATTGGCCGGGAAGAACGTCTTGACCACGTCCCAATCGCCCACGAATTGCGCGAGCAGCTTCTGACCGGCGCCCGGCGCGTTCGCCGGCTCATACTGATTGTGGGTTTGCTGCGCGACCGCCGCAGTGGTGATGAACAAAATCGCGGTAATCCATTTCGTTATGGCAGGCGATGATACGCGAAGGTCGGGAAGGGACGAACACCTCGAGGCATGTTTCTTATGCTTGTGCGTTTAACTTTCAAGGCCTGACGGCGGGTTTCGTCGTCAGACCCGAAATTCAGGAGGAGAAGCGGGTGCGCAGCTTCCCGATCTTCTTTACTACTCGCAGGGCGAGGCTTTTTTTGTCGTCGGGAGAGGATTCTTTCTCTGTCGCGACGTCCTGGGTGAGGGCGGAGATTTTTTTTAGCGCTTCCAGCCGGTGTTGATCGGCACGCTTTTCGAGGTCGTGCATCTTTTCACCTTCCGATGAGGGAATGACGGAGCGGATTACGCTTCGCTTTCGCCGCCTTCGCGGTTCACTGTGACTTTCACGTGGGCTGTGACGTCGCGGTGCAATTTTACCGGAACGTGGAACTCGCCCAGACTCTTGAGCGGATCGTCGAGGTGGATCTTACGACGATCCACGCTGAAGCCCTTGTTTTCGAGAGCAGTCGCGATGTCGCCGGAGGTCACCGATCCAAAGAGGTGATCCTTCTCGCCGACCTTGCGGGTGAAGGTGAGTTGCACGTCATTGAGTTGCTGCGCGAGCGCTTCGGCGCCGGTCTTTTCGCGCGCGGACTTGCGAACTGCTGCGGCCTTGATCTGGTCGATCACGGCCTTATTCTGCTTGTTGGCTTCGATGGCGAGCTTGCGTGGCAGCAGGATATTGCGGCCGTATCCTTCCGCGACCTTCACGACGTCACCGCGGTTTCCCAACGTTTCTACATCTTCTTTCAGAATGACTTCCATTTATATCTCCGAGGGCTTGTGTCTGGCCCTGTGTTGTCCGACGCGGACGTTTAGTCTCTCCAAAAACCGGCAAGGGCGTCGGCGTCCAGATGAACCTGCGCAGCGTCCAGATGTGCCATATGGAGCGAAAACTACCAGCGCGCGGCGAACGGCAGCAGCGCGATGTTACGGGCCTGCTTGATAGCTGCGCTGAGGCGTCGCTGATGCGGAGTACAAACTCCGGTCAGGCGGCGCGGGACGATCTTGCCACGCTCGGCTACGAAGCCGGAAAGCAGCCGAACGTCCTTGTAGTTTACGGAGTCGATCTTCTCGACACAGAATTTGCAGACTTTCTTGCGGCGGAAGAATTTGCGTCCGCCTTCGCGGCCGCCGGGGCCGCCTCCTGGACGTCCGCCTTCGCGGCGCGGTCCGCGATCTGGGCGGTCGCCTTGCGGCGACGCGGCTGCGGAAGTGGGTATAGGTGTATCTGACATTTTCAATCCTCTCTTGTCGGTTCAAAACACCCGTCATTGCCGGGGGTCTCTGAGACGCAGCCTCGCTGCATCTCTGCAAAATTGTTAGGCGGTTGCGGCGGGAGCAGCGGCTTCCGGCACAGGCGCAGGCTCTGACGTTGAGCGCTTTACCTTGGTGGCACGGATCGCCTTGATCTTGTCCACACGCTTCTGCTCTTCGTCGATACGCACGGTGATGAACTTGATCACCGGTTCAGAGACGCGGAGACGGCGCTCAATCTCATGGATCGCTTTGCCGTCGGCGTCGACGGTGAGCAGTACGTAGAATCCATCGCTGAATCTGCGGACCAGATATGCCAGCCTGCGTTTGCCCATGCGCTCAATGTTCTTAACGGTCGCGCCGGCAGTGCTGGCATTTGTTTCTACTGTGGAGATCACTTTGTCGAGATCTTCCTCGGCCAAGTCGGGCCGCACGATAAACATCACTTCGTATGTACGTTGCATTCTTCTCTCCGGAGACATTCGCGAACGAACGTCTCTAAACCTTGTTTGGCGCGATTATTACGGCTGCTGCGCCTCGTCAGCTTTCTTCGGACGAACGTTGAAGCGGTTCATCGCGGCCGCTACGCCGTCCTTCAAAATCGCCTCGACTGCGTCGGCGGCGCGGTCGAGCACTTCGTCAATCACTTCCAATTGCGCCTTCTTGAACTGCGCCAACACGTACTTTGCGCCGTCGCGCACTGCATGATCCGGCGCGATGCCCAGCCGCACTCGCGTGAACTCTTCCGTCCCCAGCGCGCCGATGATCGACTCGAGACCGTTGTGTCCGGCAGTGCCGCCACGGGGTCGAACCCGAATCGCCCCCAGTGGTAGATCCAATTCGTCATAAACGACGATCAGATCGTTCGCCGGATCGATGCCGAGGTCGTTCACCAGCTTGCGGACCGAGAGACCACTGAGGTTCATGTAGGTCTCGGGCTTCGCCAGCAGGACATCCTGTCCTACCAGCTTTGCTTTGGCCGTCGCCGCCTGGCACCTTCGGCTATGCACATCAACCCTGGCGCGCTCTGCGATTCGGTCGATGGTCAAGTAACCAAGATTGTGCGGCGTGAACTGGTACTCGATGCCGGGATTGCCAAGACCGACAACGAGCTTCACTCCTACTTCTTGCCCTCGGACTTCTTACCTGCCTCAGGCTTCTTTGCCGCGTCGGCAGCTGCAGTCTCTTCCGTCTCCTGCTTGCCCTTCTTAATGACCTCAGGCTCGGCAGCGGTGGCAGCGACTTCAGTTGCAGCTTCCACCGGCGTCGCGGTGACAACTTCCTTCACCGTTGTGATGTGCGCGACCGGTTGAGTCTCGTCTGTCACAAACTTGATCTCGCCGCCGTGTGGCAGCGCGGAAACGCGCAGCACGTCCCCGAAGACCAGCTCGGAGACTTCGACCTCGATCTTGTCCGGAATGTCAGCGGGCAAGCACTCGATTTCGACTTCACGCAGCAACTGTTCAAGAATGCCGCCTTGCGTCTTCACGCCCGCGGGAACGCCGGTCAACTCGATAGGGACCTTCACGCGCAGCGCCTGATCCATGGCGATGCGCTTCAGGTCGATGTGCATGAGCGTGCCCTTAATCGGCTCGTACTGCCAATCGACGATCATTGCCTTGGTGCGCTCGGCGCCCACGGCGAGATCGAATACCGTGTTGTGTCCGCTTTCAGAAACGAGTATGCGGGTGATCTGCTTAGGATCGACGGTAATTGCGACCGACTCCTTCCGCGCGCCATAAACCACGGCGGGAATACGTCCGCTGCGACGCACGCGACGCGCAACGTTCTTGGTGCGCGCCTCTTCTGCGGAGCGCGGTTGTGCTTCTACTAGTTCTTGAGTAGCCATCTATTGAATCTCTCCAAAATCCTTCGACGAACCAGTCGTCAACATAATCTTCGAAACCTTGTCTAGCTGAAGAGACTACTTACCGATGTCTCTTCGTGGATGCTCTCGATGGCGCGAGCCAATAGCCCGGCAATCGATTTCACCCTGATCTTTGGCTCAGCCTTGGCCGCGTCGGTGAGCGGAATGGTGTCGGTGACGATCACCTGCTCCAGTCGCGACTTGCTGATTCGTTCCACCGCCTGGCCCGACAGCACCGGATGGGACGCGCAAGCCAGCACGCGAGTCGCCCCGGCATCGAGCAATGCATCCGCCGTCTTTACCAGCGTGCCCGCCGTGTCGATGATGTCGTCGAGGATGAGCGCCGAACGTCCGCGCACATCTCCGATCACGTTCATCACTTCGGTCACGTTCAAATCCGTACGCCGCTTATCTACGATTGCCAGCGCCGCGTCCATCTTCTTCGCAAAGAAACGGGCACGCTCCACGCCGCCGGCATCCGGCGAAACTACCGTCAAGTCCGGCAGATTCAGATCGCGAACCGCCGACACCAGTACTGGCGATGCGAACAAATGGTCCACCGGGATATTGAAAAATCCCTGGATTTGCGGCGCGTGCAGGTCCACAACCAACGCCCGGTTGGCACCGGAAGTAGTCAGCAGATCCGCCACCAGCTTCGCGGACACGGCCACGCGCGGCTTGTCCTTGCGGTCTTGGCGCGCGTATCCGTAGTACGGAATAACCGGAGTAATTCGCCGCGCCGACGCACGCTTCAGGGCGTCGATCATGACGAACAGCTCCATCAAATGCTGATCGACCGGAAAACACGTGGGCTGCACCACAAAAACGTCGGCGCCACGAACATTTTCCAGCAACTGAAAATAAACTTCACCATCAGAGAAGCGCTGCAAGTGTGCTTGTCCGCGCGACATTTCGAGCACCCGACAAATGTCCTCGGTCAACTGCTCATTGGCCGTGCCACAAAAAATCTTGAAGCGGTCGTTGTCCCGATGCCGCTGCGGCTTGCGTTCGCTCTTCTGCGCAGGAGGAGTTTGAGTCGTAGTGGACTGTCCCTTCTGCGGCGGTTTCTCGATTGCAGTTGCGGTCGTCGTCATTCCTTAGCCTCGCGAAAGCTGGTTTTCTTTCCCGACAGGTTGTTGGAACTGCTTGCTATTGGCCCAAGTGCTACAGCCGGTCCAGTATGGGTCCAGCGGACGCACACAGGCGAGGGCGACTGGTCACGCTTCAAACTGGCTGGGCGGCTAGGATTCGAACCTAGACAAAGTGCTCCAAAGGCACTTGACC
>CAZLIE010000118.1:0-14398 GCA_964559345.1 uncultured Terriglobales bacterium | reverse complement strand
TGGCGCTGATAGTCCGACCAGATCATCTGGTCGGTGCTGGAATCCACGATGACGGCCTTTACCGTCGTGGACCCGACGTCCAGGCCTACGAAGTACGCCAGCTTGGTCTCGCCCAGCGGCACAGGATTCGCGCGCAGTTTGGGCTTCGGACGCGGAAGGGTAGCGACGAGTTCTCCCAACTTCACATCGAGCTTGATCGACTTGCTCGTGCAGCAACCGTTACTGTGATCGTGGTTCCCAGACAAGATTCACCTCTTCTCACTACACGCCACTAATCGTCATTCCAATTCGTCAGACCTTGGAAGCCGTTCATTGCCTGCTTGAGCAGGTATTTGATCACTCGGGCGTCGTTGTAGCAGAAGCCCACGATGTGATTAAGGGTAGAGAAACAGTGCGGCTGGCAGGACTTCTTCATCTCGTTCAGCGGACCCGGTTCAAACTTGTGATTTTCGATGGTGCCCCAGTCGTAGTTGACGCTATACATCGGGAAGCACGGCGCCAGGGTGCCGTCGGTGCGGATAATCAGCGTGTTCTGTCCCGCGCGGCAATTCCAATCCTGGAGGCCTCCGCGCATGAATTGCTTCATCTCCGCAATGCGCGACGTGGAGTTCGTCATCTTGTAGCCGGAGCGCTGCTTGGCGATGATCCAGTCGAGCAGATCATCCACCTGGTCCCAATGGTTCTTGGTGATGTAGGTGGGATTGTTCTCGAGATGTTTGAAGTGTGATTGTTCCGTCATCGGCGATTCGCAAAGGTGATAGTCAGTCGCGATCCCGTTGTCGTGCGCGATCTCGGTCAGTTCGCGGACGTCGTCCATGTTGTTGCCGCAGATGTTGATGTTGATAAAGACCGAGTAGCCGTACCGGAACTGCTGCTTGATCAGATAGTCGAAGTTCTTTCGGATCGGAACCAAAGCTTTCGGCAGACCGGGCTTGAGATCGACGGCGTCGATGGCCAGGTTCACTACGCCGATTCCGGCATCGCCTAACTTGTCGATCACATCCGGACGCAGCAGGCGACCATTAGTCGGCAGATAGACCCAAAAGCCCTTCTTAGTCGCGTAGTAAGTGACTTTGTGCGCGAAGTCGGGACGCAGCAGCGGCTCGCCGCCCATCAGCGCCAGCACTCGTCCAGTAGTGGCGTGAAGCCAATCGATTGAACGCTTGGCAATGTCCTCGGACATGCCTTTTATGCGATTGTCGAAGGCCCAGCAGTAGTGGCAGTCGAGATTGCACTTCCACTCAGTGAACAGATACGAGACGATCGGATGCAAATGCCCCGGCAGAATCCTCGACTTCAGATACGGCAGTGCCCAACTGCGCATTGAGCGCACAATTTGCGCAGAGCCATACTTCCGCTTGCCACCTTTCGGCCGGTAATCCTCGTCGCTGCCGAGTTGCAATTTTGGACGGCTGGGAAACGGGGGCGTTGGCAGCGTCTGCAGCACTCCCACTGATGGCGGGGGAGGCGTGGGTCTCGCCGTCGGTTTCATCAACAGCTCGTGCAGATGGACGTCTAACCGGTATTGTGGAGGAGGGTTGTCCGCGTGTACGGGTGCTGGTTGTGACTCAGGCATGTTCTAGCCTTTCTGGCAGCAGAAATCCGCTCAGCGTCCCGTCCGCTGCTGCCAATTTGGGACGACCACCGGAGATTTCTACGAAGCAGTCGCCAGCGCTCTCGCCTGAATCGGCACGCGATGCAGCCTCTTTCTGCCATTGATCAGGTCATTGACATGGAGCACGAAGTTGGCCGCCATGCCGGTAACGCCTTCGCGATGTGGCATGGGATAGAACAATTGGCGGAGCTCAGGATGATCCGCGACGTAGCTCTTGATCTCATCCAGCGACTTGCCGGTTGAGGTCAGCGCCTGGTCAAACTCCATACGAGCTTTGACTTTGGCTTCGCCGAGCGCCATCTGCACGCGGCTGTGCGCGTTAATCTCGCCTTCACCCGAGGTTTCGATGGGCAGGAAGATCATCTCCTTAAATGCGTTGGCGACGGCAGACTGAGCGCCATCCGATTGCGTCGATGGCATGCAGCCAAACGGCTTAAGAGCCAGTACCATGTGGCAGAGCTTGTGCTTGGTGTAATAAATGTTCTTGCCGACTTCCAGATGTCCTTCGCCGCCGCGCGCGAACTTGTTGTAGAACGGCATGGCGAGATCGGCCATTTCCTTCTGATCGATCAGGTGATGCGCGATGTCACCCAGCGCCTCCACAACGCGATGGTATTGGCGGGCGTAGATCATCTCGCCGACGGTCAACATTGCGATTTTCTTCTGGAAATTCAGCTCATTCGCAGCGTGCTTGTGAAGCTCCCACCATGCTGCCTTGTTGTACTTGAGCTCGAGCGGCTTCTTCTCGCGCCACCGCTCTTTCACCTGATACATCATGTACATGATCCAGGTAGCGATGGGTTCCACCAGCACCTGGGCGCCTTCCCGCTCGAGGAAGGCGAACATATTGAAGTTGCCGTCGCCTTCAGTGGTCTGCGCCCAGAATTCGCCGATGATCTTCACCACCGGTTTGATCCGCAAGCGATCGACTTCGATCGTGGCCAGATGGTCGTGGATCGTCTGCAGGCATTCCTTGTAGGCCTTTCCGTAAAGGTGCTCCCAGACTTTCCCGAGAGAGTTCACGACTTTTTCCCAGCCCGCATTCTTGTGTTTGGCCAGGTAATTCGACGCCCACTGCGGCAGATCTTCCAGATCTTCGAAGGGCTTGCGTTCCTTCAGCATGGCGCACATCTTGTCCACCGATTCCTGAAACACGCGATCGGTCTGGCCCTTGTTCACCTCGAACGGACGAATACGGAAGATCATCTCGTTCATGATGTCGCCCATGTTCAGCGCATTGAACATGCCCATGCCGAAATCGACGGTGAACTTGAGTCCGGGCTCTCCGGAAGCGGCCTGAATGCCATCGTTCTGCTGGAATAGCAGCACTCGGAAGCCGTCATATCCGGCATTCTGAAGCGCCAACCGATATTCGGATTCGTACATTCCGAAGCGGCACGGCCCACATGAGCCTGCCGTGAAGAAGACGTAGTTATCGAGGATTTCTCTTTTTGGGATGCCGGCAGACTCAAGCAGTTGCAGATATTGCACAAGATTGCCGACGGTGAAGTAAGTCGGATTGCACTGTCCGTTGTTGCCGTACTCTTTGCCTAGCTGGAACGCGGCGACGTTGGGCGTCGGCAACACGTCGCATTTGTAGCCACAGGCCTCGAAGACGGCCTTCATCACCTTCTCGTGTTTCCACGTGAGTCCGCCAATCAAAATTGTGACTCTGTCGCGTTCAGCAGCCGTGAATGCGCGTTCGATCGGACGATGGAAGTGCTTGGCGTGCTTGCTGTCGATGCCGGCCTCGCGGCTCAGGCGTTCGCGCTCGGCGGTCAGACGCCGGCGAATTTCTTCTTCAACAGAAACAGGAGGACGGCTGGTTAAACCCTCGAGTGGAACGTCGATTTTGGTGACGGACATATTGTTCTCCGTGGGGATCGCGCAATGCGGACGGAAAGGTTAATTGCTGTTGACGGAGGAAGAGATCAATGAACCTTAAAGGCCGGGGAACGGAGACGAACTGTTGCAACTCGTCTTCTAACTGTTGAATGTGGGGTGTTTTGTTAGGCGAAGGAGAATGTGGAGTGTTGACAAACCGCGGGCGCGACGTGCGCAGAAGGGAACTGCTACGAGCAGCAACAACGAAAGTGTCCATGCTCAACGAGCAATATTCATGCATGGCCGCACACCGTGAATCAGATGCTCACAGTGGAATTTACGATACAGATTGAGATTAACTTTGACAAGTACGCGTGAAAATTGTTGTGTCGAGTTGCGCCGCGCGTATTAGTGTGGCCAATCTAGCACCTGCCATCATCATGTCCAATTGTGTTCTGGCAAATTCTGTTCTGGCATAAGAACGTTTGATTTCGTGATCGCGAAATGGATGCGCACGCGGCGCAACATGGCGCGTTCGTGATTACAATCATGGTGCTCAGCCCACTCGACATCGGACCAATCGATTCACTCTTGCTAAGATTTACGACTTATAATTTTCTTTTTACGGAGTCTTCATATGGCCTTCACGCCTCCGCCTGACAAAATCATGTTCGAGATTTATAAGGATGTAGCGCGCAACGGCAACTACCAGGTGATCTATTTCACGGAATTGGACGACCATAACCGCGAAGCTGAGATCAATCGCGCGGCAAACGGCGAACATGTTTATGACGGATTCATCCGCAATCGCGGCAAAGACCAGGCCAAGCTGGCGCTGGGTTCGATTCTGGAGCGGCTGAATAATGGCGAGCAGATGCGGGCAGTAGATATCGAAAGAGAGCTTCTGCCCTACGCGGCGTAAGAATTCAGTAGTATTTGCGCAGTTCATCGCATTCTCTTCGAAACACTGGGTCTCAAAGCACGTGAATGCTGCTGCGGATCGGCGCTCAACTCGCCGATTCTCGATCGAAACGCATCCTAAATGTGTAACGCATATATTGTGCGCGTGGATTTTCACCCAGAAAAAATGTCCAAAACCTTCACGACAAAGCACGAGTGTGCTTCGGAAGATGACCGTTGCCGGCACATTGCCGGACTCAGAGCGGTCGCCAGTGTTGAATTGCTGAAGGGAATTGCCGTACTCGCCGGCGGATTTGCGCTGTTTGCATTCCGGCACAAGGACATGGGAGATCTGGCTGAGCGCTTTGTTGAGCACTTGCGCCTGGATCCGGAGCGTCATATTGTGCACGCTTTCATTCAAGCTGCGGACCGGATTACCGACAGAAAAGTGGTCGGATTAGCCGTTGCAGCGTTCGCCTATTCGATACTTCGATTCATCGAGGGGTACGGTTTATGGCACGCACGCGTCTGGGCGGAGTGGCTGGCGATCGTTTCCGGGTCCATTTACTTGCCTTGGGAGATCCTCGAACTGGTCAAACACGCAGACCGGATGCGCTGGGCGTTGCTCATAGTCAACATTTTCGTCGTCCTTTACATGGTTTATGTGCGCTGGGACGCGCTTAAATCGCACCGCGCGGGCAGCTTTTCACCGGCTGCCGCGGACGGCTAACGCGAATTTCTCCTGCCGGAAGTGCCGCGAAACAGCCCGCCATCTACATTGAAGCGGCCGGATCCCTGCGCGGCAATGTACAGAAAGACAAAACAATAGAGAACTGCGAGCTCTCCGTGGTTCATTATCGGCACCCATCCGTGCGGCAGGTGGGCGCGGAAGTACGCTACAGCCATTTCGCCGCTCGCAATAAAGGCCGCCAGTGACGCCGCAAGGCCGATTGCGATCAGAATCCCGGCCCCAAACTCAATAATTCCGGACAACAACGTCATGCCATGCAGCTCGCGATGCCCGGCAAAGAGCCCAAACAGCTTCTGAGCGCCGTGACAACTGAACAGAAAACCGGCAATAATCCGCATCAGTGCGTACGCCACATCGGCAAATCTCCCCAGCAACGGCCTCATAAGCGTCCTCCCGATTGAAGTAAATGCCAATGCTAGAGGCTTTTAGGAATTATGCGGAGGGAAAAAATGTGGGCAGAAATGCGCGATTTTGTGGCGCTTTCATGCTCGGGAATGGACTCTAAACGGTCCGAATCAGGAGATTTTAGGTTCCGCTGCCGCTCGGAACGGGCGTATTGCGATCCACACGCAGCCGTAAACCGGTCTGCGCAGGCAAATCTACACGCTTTCCATTGGTTGCAAGCACATATCCGCCTCCCGCAAACGTGCCAACCGCGAGTCCCCGCAGCGGCGGACCGAAGCCCGCAGGCGCTCCAACCGTCCCAACACCGGCTCCAATTGGCGCGCGATTGGGAAAAGGATGCCCAACGGTCGTCGCTTTGGTGGTGTGAACTGACATCAGAGTGGCATTCAGCGGGATGTCAGCGCCATTTGGAAGCTGAACATCGGTGAATCGAAGGTTCAAATGGCCCATATCACGGACCGCAGCATTGGTTTTTGTGTCATCGCCATCGGTGATTTGGCCATTTATTTTGGCGCCGATCGGGACGATTACGTTCCCGTTTACGTCCCGCACCGGTTGGGTAATGGTCGCGCTGAAGCGATCACCAGCTCGGGAAGTTTTGGTTGAGAGTGGCGTATCGAGTGTTGCGCGAATCTCCGCCCCTCCCGGAAGATGTGGCGTCTCGGCCGATTGCTGCTGAACAGCTGGATTCGCCGGCGTCGCCGACGTGTCAACCTGATCGGGCGGCATCGTATTCTGTGGCCGCGTGGGATCCTGAGCTGCCGTGGCACTTGGAGTCGCAGTCGTGGCCTGGTCCGCTGGCGTAGTTTGGGCGGACGCCAAAGCCGATAACGTGAGTAGCAGACAAGACTGGAACAGCAAGTTACGCATGGGGGATCTCCGGGATTCCAGCAACTTAGAGCCTCAAAAGAGCCGGGTTGGTTGGCTTAGGGATGCGATAGGTCACGGTACCAGGTTTCAAATGTTCCACGCGTGGAACATTTTGCGGGGCGCGTGACGAATCATCACGTGCCAGTGATGATGGCGGTCGCCGATGCCCCTCGTCGCTTTGTGGAGAGTTACTGCATGCGCTCTCTGCAAAAAAAGGAAAGCATTATTGTGCAATCGTGCAAGAACGGATTTCGGCACTTTAAATAAAAATTGGACTAGCTGTCGATTTTCGGTTTCCCTGACCGACTATCTAATAGCAGGACGATCCAGTCGCACATAAATTTGGACCCGGCTTGTAGTGAATTTCATTAGCCGGTAGGGGTCTTGCTCCGCATGTCGCGGGAGTCTCGCTACTTGGCTACAAAGAAATGCGACATTAAAAGCCGTTTCAGGAGAACTCATGCCACAGTATTTAGTTGCTATCTATCGCCCCGACGACTACGACCCGTCCGTCGAAACCGAAGTGACTATCGAGGAGATCCACGCGCTCGACCGGGAAATGATTGCTGCCGGTGCCAGGATTTCCGCCAACGGCCTTTCCCCCGCCCGCAACGCAAGATCACTGCGGAAGCAGCCCGACGGCAAGGTGCTCCTCAGCGACGGGCCATACACGGAGACCAAGGAGCACATAGGCGGTTTTTGGGTGCTGGAAGCCGCTGATCTGGACGAGGCAATCGCGTGGGGGCGCAAGGGTGCCGCCGCCTGTCGTGCGTCGGTCGAGGTGCGCGAGATGCTTTCCAAGCCGGACCCGAAGGGAGCAACAAAATAGCCTGTCCGCTTTCGCGACCAATTGAGTTAGAAATAGTTCGCCTCTGCTCGCAGAATATTTCAACAATTCTTGTTACCGACTGTCGATTTGGGCTCGGCCCGTTCGATTAACACGTAGAAGCGCAAACCCGCCGCCAGGTATGGCTGCTGGGGTGGCCTGGCGAATGCGCCGCCAAAATGGAGGACAATTGTGTCATTCCTTCGCGATTTGAAACTTGCCGCACGTTCTCTCTCACGAACGCCGGCGCTTTGGATCATTGTCGCAGTCACTCTGGCTCTCGGAATCGGTGCGAACGCCGCCATCTTCAGCATCGTTCGCGGCGTCCTGTTGCGGCCGCTCGCGAATCGCGACGAAGATCGCTTGCTGTATGTGCGCCAGAGCGCCGCGGGGATTGGCGTCGAGAATGTCACTTTCTCAGTTCCTGAGATCAAAGACATCGGCAGCGGGCTGAAGACCATCAAGGAGCTCGGCACTTTTTCCGAGATGGACTTCACAATCCTGGGGCTTGGCCAGCCGCGCGAGATCCACGCCGGGGTGGTAGATGGCAACTACTTCGACGTGATGGGACTGCGGCCGGTGCGGGGACGATTGCTGGGTCCGGGGGACGATGGACCTCGGGCGGCCGGGGCGGCCGTGCTGACCTATCGATTCTGGAGCAACTCGCTTCATTCCGATCCCAGCGTTATAGGAAAGACCATCCGGCTGGGGAGCAGCGAGGCGGCTCGTTCAGCAGTGATTGTCGGCGTTTTAGAACCCTCGGTGCCTTATCCGATGGAAACTGAACTCATCTCCAACATCGTTACGAGCCCGCATCATTTATCGGCAACCATGGTGACGGGTCGCGAGCATCGCATGACCGAAGTGTTCGCACGGCTCGCCCCTGGGGCGGAACTTGGCTCCGCGCGCGCGGAACTGCGTGCGGCATATGCCGCGATGGTGTCCGCACACCCCGAGGTCTACAAAGCCGCTGATCAGTACAAGATCGATGTAACGCTCATGCACGACCAGATCAACTCTCGTGCGGAGACAATTTTATGGGTGCTGTTCGCGGCCTCAGGGCTGCTGTTCGTGATTGCGTGCTCGAATGTCGCCAATCTAATCCTGGCGCGCACCGTGCGTCGGGAACCCGAGCTGGCAATACGCTCTGCGCTGGGAGCAACTACAGCTACGTTGCGCCGTTCATTGCTGGCCGAAGCTCTGGTGCTGTGCGGCAGTGGCGCATTGGCGGGGGTGATCATTGCCGCCCCCATGGTCTCCGTGCTCGGCCGTTACGCCTCTCGCTACTCGGTGCGCGCGCTCGATCTCAGCCTCGACTTCAGCCTGGTCTGGATTGGGGTTGCACTGGCCTTGATCGCGGCCATTTTTCTGGCATTCGTTCCGCGTCTGCCCTCTATGGATGCAACGCGCAGGGGCAGCCCATCCAACAGCAGTGCGCGCGTGGCCGGGGGGAGCCGAGGGCGGCTGCGGGTATTTGCAGTTACACAAATTGGTGCGTCATTTCTCCTGCTGGGGGGAGCGGGCGCGTTGTTGCGGACTCTGCTGGTACTGGAGAAAGCGCAGCCACCGTTCGACACCGCGCATGTATTGGCGGTGAATTTGCCGGTGATGTCCGAAGGGCGAACGCAGGAACAAGTGCGCGAGTTTTATCGCGATGTACAGCATCGCATCGGTGCGCTGCCTGGCGTGTCGCATGTGTCTTCCGGCTTCAGCGTTCCCTGGCGCGATGGACGACAACTGAGCATCAGATTCAGCTTCGCGGTGCAAGGCGCAACTCGGGAGAACGGCCTGGAGGATCCGCGCGCTCGCTTTCGATCGATATCAACGGGATTTTTCGACACTTTGGGAGTACCCATTCTCGAAGGTCGGGATTTCACGGAGAGCGACCGCGAAGGCGCCGAACGAGTAGTTATTATCAGTCAGAGCGTCGCGCAACAATTATTTCCCGGACAAGACGCAGTCAATCGCCAGCTGCGCTGGACTGACGGCGTGATGAAGTTTATCGGCATCAGCACGGAACCGCGCCGCATTATCGGTGTGGTACCCGACGTCGACGATGAGAACATCATTCCTTCACCGGCTATGACGGTGTATGAGCCAGCCGACCAGGAAGGCTGGAACGGCCGCTTGTTCGTGCGAACAGTGAACGATCCCTACGCGCTGGTTCCTGTCATCACCCGGACGGTGCACGAGATGGCGGCCGACCAGCCGGTGGAGCGGGCCAGCACGCTGGAAGACGTTCGCGCAGAAGTTCTGACACCCGACCGCCTCAATGCGATTGTATTCGGCGGATTTGCCACGCTGGCGCTGTTGATTTCCGTGGTCGGAGTGGCGGGAGTGCTCGCGTTTTCCGTGAGCGGCCGCACGCGGGAGTTCGGAATTCGGCTGGCTCTGGGAGCCCAGCCCCGAAGCATTCTCGCCAACGTTCTTTCGGAGGGCCTGGTGATCGCGAGCATAGGTGTCGGGGCCGGCGTCCTGGTGGGCTTCGCTTTCTCCAGCGTTATCAGTAAATACGTTGCCGAGGCACAGCTTCCTGGGGCGCTGCCGTTGATTGCGTCGGCTGCGCTTGTTCTCGTTGCGGCGGTGATAGCGTCTGCAGTTCCGGCGGGTCGTGCCGCCAGAGTCAATGCTATCGAGGCCCTGCGCGCGGAATGAGCGAGAGCACACCTGACGATGAGTGCGGCCACGCAGGGAAGGAATGATCAGTATGTGGTTTTGGGAGTGGTCGAACTCCCCAGTTAGCGTCGCAACTCTGAACTCTGCTGTACTTCGGGTTGCATCAGCTTTTTAGCGCCGCGGTTTGCGTAGTCGAGTACATCGCCGGGCTTCACTCCCAACCAGACTGTAAGGATCGCAGTGATCACCAGGGCGGCCGTGAGTGTGGGAGCGGCGCGCAATGTGACCTTCTGCTCACCGGGTTGCGGTTCATACATATACATGACGACGATCACGCGAAGGTAGTAGTAAGCGGCGACGGCGCTGTTGATAAGCCCAATCACGGTCAGCCATACCAGGTCGCTCTTGAGAGCGGCGTTGAAGACGTAGAACTTTGCAAAGAATCCGCCGGTGGCGGGGATTCCAATCAGCGATAGCAGGAACACGGTCAGGGTAATCGCGAGAACCGGAGAACGCTTTCCGAGGCCGGCGTAGTCTTCGATGTTGACGTAGCGTTCGCCTGCGCGTCCGAAGTGCGATACCACCGCAAATGCTCCGACGTTCATTGCGGCGTATGAGGCCGCGTAGAAGATGGCTGCGGCAACTCCAATCTCCTGGCGCGCCGCAAATGCGACCAGCAAATATCCGGCGTGCGCGATTGAGGAATACGCGAGCATGCGCTTTACATTGGTTTGCAGTAGAGCGCCGATATTGCCGAGCGTCATCGAGAGCGCGGCGGAGATCCAGATCAGCCAGAACCAAGCATTGCTGGTCTCGGTTGCAGCGCCAAACAGGATTCGCAACAGGACCGCGAACGCCGCGGCTTTAGGGCCGGTGGACATCAACGCGACCACCGGCGAGGGAGCGCCTTCATAAACGTCGGGGGTCCAGACATGAAACGGTGCGGAGGCGATCTTGAAGCCGATGCCGACGAACATCAGCGCCACCGCGACAAATGCCAGTCCATGGCTCACGGGAGCGGCAGCGCCTCCGGCGAAAGTCTGTCCGGATTGAAGAGCATTCGCGATGGTGTAGATGCTGGTCGATCCTGTTGCCCCGAACATCAATGCCACGCCATAAAGAAAGAATGCAGTCGCAAAAGAACCGAGCAGGAAGTATTTGATGGACGATTCGGCGCTCGTCGCGGCTCGTCGACGGAAGCCCGCGAGCACATAAGTCGCGATCGAGGAGATTTCTAGCCCGATGAAGATGAGCACGAGCTCGACCGCGGACGACATCAGCACCATGCCAACCGTGCCGAACAGGATCAACGCATAGTATTCGCCGCCGCGGATTTGCTGGGCTTCGAGGTATTCAAACGAAGCCAGAATGACAATTGCGGAAATCGCGCAGATCAGCACATGGAAGAAAATGCTGAATTCGTCCACGCGCACCATGCCGAACCATCCCACACCCGGATAGTTCGTCTGGTAAAGGGAAGCACCGATCGCAACCAGCATGCCGATGAAGGCGAAAATCCCGAGTGATTTGTGGGCGCTGCGTTCGGGCAGCAGCGGCTCGATCAGCATCACCAGGACGCCCCAGACGCTGAGTACGATCTCGGGAAGAATTCGAACGTAACTGAAATCAGGATTCATTTAGCGGACGAGTCCAAATAGGTGTGGCAAAAGAATTTTCTGCTGCGATGCGGCACTGGTGACGCCGGTGGGATGAAGCGACTGCTGAACCGATGGATCGATCATCCTGATCCAGAGCGGAGAAGCAACTCCCATGATCAGGGCTAGGGCAACCATCGGTACCAGGCTCAAACGCTCGCGCCCACTGGCATCGGTGAGCTGGGCGTTTACTGGCTTCCGAACCTCGCCGTAAAATGTCCGCTGATAAAGCCACAAAAGATACCCGGCGCTCCAGATGACACCGGTTGTGCCGATGATTCCGTACCATTGCCAGGCGGAATATGCTCCGCTCAGGACGAGGAACTCGCCTACGAATCCGTTGAAGAGCGGCAGACCGACGGACGCGAGCGTAATCATCAGGAACAGAGTGGCGTATACCGGCATCGGCGTCGCCAGTCCGCCATATTCCTTGATCTCGTAAGTGTGGCGACGGTCATACAGCATGCCCAGCAGCATGAACAGAGCGCCGGTCGAGATGCCATGGCTCAACATTTGAAAGACCGCGCCGTCAATGCCTGCCTGCGTAAAGGTGAAGATTCCCAAAACGCAGAATCCGAGATGGCTGACGGACGAATATGCCACCAGCTTCTTCATGTTGGGCTGCACCAGTGCGACCAGCGCACCGTAAACGATGCCGATCAGCGCAAGCGCGTTAATCCATGGCGCATGTTCATGCGCCTGAGCAGGGAAGAGCGTGGCGTTGAAGCGGAGCAGTCCGTATGTGCCCATCTTCAGCAGAACACCGGCGAGGAGCACGGAGCCGGCGGTTGGCGCCTCAACGTGTGCGTCCGGCAACCATGTATGGAAAGGGAAAATAGGCACCTTCACCGCGAATGCAATGAAGAACCCGAAAAACAGATATTCGGCGGCGCGATTGAATCCGGGCATCGCTCCGCTCTGGATTGCCTTCTGAATGGTGACGTAGTCAAAGCTGCCCGCGTGCAGGTAGAGCCAGATAATCGAGCCCAGCATGAACACCGACGCAACCATCGTGTACAGGAAGAACTTCACGGCGGCATACACGCGACGCTCGTGGCCGTAGATGCCGATCATCAGCGCCATCGGAATCAGCGTGGCTTCCCAGAAGACGTAAAACAGGAACAGATCCAGCGAGACGAAGACGCCGATCATCGCCGTTTCCAGAATCAGCATCAGTACGAAGAATTCTTTTACGGCGCCATGAATCGACTTCCAAGAGATCAGCACGCAGAACGGCGTCAGGAAAGTTGTGAGCAGAACCAGCCAGACGGAAATGCCGTCCACGCCGAGGTGGTACTGAATCTTCGGGCTGGAAATCCAGTTGGAATTTATTTCGAACTGGAAGCCGGGCGCGCCGCCGGTCCATTGCGCCGGCAGATGTAGCGAGAGCACGAAGGTTACCAGCGAGACGATCATCGTCGTCCACTTCAGCATCTCGTCCTTGCGCGGCATCAGCATAAGCACCACTGCGCCGGCGAGCGGAACAAAGGTGATGAACGTGAGGATGAGCGAGTTTATGTTCATCGCGCCCCCATCCAGACCATGAACGCGACTACGGCGGCAGCGCCAAGAGCCACCCATCCGGCGTAAGAGCGGATTGAACCGGACTGCATCCGACGGGTCACGCTCGAAGTCTCCTTCGAAGCAGTGCCCGCGCCGTTTACGAGAGCGTCGATTACACCAACATCGATTCCGCGCCAGAGCACGGTGCGAGAGAAATTAACAATCGGATTGATGATGGCCGCGTAGTACGCTTCATCGACCGAATATTTGTTGAGCACCAAGCGGTAGGCGCCGCTCAGGCGGGCAGCAATCCGATCGGGCAGCTCAGGTCGGCGACAGTAGAACAGCCAGGCAAAGAAGAGTCCCACCAGCCCGATGCCGACTGAGGCGCCGGCAAGCGTACGTTCCAGCCTCTTGTCTTCTCCCGCGTTCTCCGGATTCTGCGGTTCGTTACTAGAGAAATTTTCACTCGCACGCGCCGGCTCAGAGCTGGTGTGAAAGACGGGCGCAAGGAATTGATCGAACTTGTTATGACCGCCAAGGCCTTCCGGTACTCCAAGCCAGCCGATCGAGATGGAACCAATCGCCAGAACAACAAGAGGTCCGAGCATGATCCATGGGCTCTCGTGTACGTGTCCGCCGCTGTGAGCGCCTTGGCCGTGCGCGGCCGCATGAGCCACTCCGGAATCGTGTCCGGTGTCAGCGCGTGCGGAACCAGGGGCATGAACTCCGCCGGTCGGCTCTTCGTGTTCGTTGTGAACCGGTTCGCGGCGTTTGCCGAAGAAGGTCATGAACCAAAGCCGGAACATGTAAAAGGACGTCATGCCGGCAGTGATCCAGCCGATCAGCCAGAAGATCCAGCTTCCGTGCTGCTTGTCGGAGAAGGCCTTCCACAGAATCTCATCCTTGGAAAAGAATCCGCTCAATGGCGGGATTCCAGCGATGGCGATCGTGGCAATCGTCATCGTCCAGAAGGTCCAGGGAATCAGCTTGCGCAATCCACCCATGTGACGCATGTCCTGTTCACCGCCGAGCGCGTGAATGACGGAACCGGCGGCGAGGAAGAGCAGGGCCTTGAAAAATGCATGCGTCATCAGGTGGAAGATGCCGGCGGAAAATGCCGCTACGCCGCAGGCCATGAACATGTATCCCAACTGGGAGACGGTGGAGTACGCCAGCACGCGCTTGATGTCGGTCTGCACCAGGCCGATGCTGGCGGCGAAGATGGCCGTAAGCGCGCCAATGATTGCGACGACGGTCAGTGCAACCGGAGCGTGCATGAAGAGCACGTTGGAGCGGGCGATCATGTAAATGCCCGCGGTCACCATCGTCGCAGCGTGGATCAGGGCGGAGACTGGGGTTGGGCCCTCCATCGCGTCCGGCAGCCACACATACAGAGGAATCTGCGCGGACTTGCCGGTCGCGCCAATCAT
>CAZLIE010000117.1:4859-14425 GCA_964559345.1 uncultured Terriglobales bacterium | reverse complement strand
ATGGCGAGCTTCTTTTTTCTCGATTGTGGAACGGATAAACGCCTCCAGGTCGGCGTCGGTTCCTCCGCGCAGCATCACCGCGTATAGATCGTGATCGAAGAGCGAGAAAAGACAAGTTCGGATTTTCCCGTCGGAGGTAAGCCGGATTCGGGAACAATGTCCGCAGAATGGGTGCGAAACCGGAGCAATAATTCCGATTTCTCCGATGGCATCATCGAAGGTGTATCGACGTGCGGTCTCACTTTTTGCGTTCGGCTCGAGCGGCCGCAGCGGCTTCCATTCCGACAATTTATCGACGATTTCGTCGAATCTGACAACCACTTCCGGGCTCCAAACGCGGTCTTCTTCGAGCGGCATGAATTCAATAAACCTCACAATCACGCCCTCATCCCGCGAGAACTTGGCAAATTCGACGATCTGATCTTCATTAAACCCGCGCAGAAGGACGCAGTTCACCTTCACCGGATCCAATCCAGCGCGCTTAGCTGCACGAATTCCGGCTAGCACGCGCTCATAACCGTCTGCTATACGCGTGATTCGCGCAAATTTCTCGCCGTCAACGGCGTCCATACTGACCGTGATGCGGTTCAAACCGGCATCATGCAGCGGCGCTGCGAGGTCCTCAAGCAAGTGCCCGTTGGTCGTGATCGCGAGGTCAAGCGGCTCTCCGTCAATGGTTCGCAGCTCAGAAAGCTGCCGGACGAATTCCACAATGCGTCCCCGAAGCAGCGGTTCGCCGCCCGTGATGCGCACTTTTTCGATCCCGAGTGAGACAAATACGCGCACCATCCGGAGATATTCGTCCAACTTGAGGTCGGCATACTGCGCGCCTTCGTTTCCGGTGCGGCAATAAACGCACCGATAGTTGCAGCGATCCGTGATCGAGACTCTCAGATCGGTGATTGCTCGTCCGAATTTGTCCCGCAAAGTCGACATAAGTGCGTCCGCAACAAACCAACAGGCTTTTCGATGGGCTTTGGATGGAGGATGAAGGCGCACGCGACGGCATGCAACGAGCCGCAGGCGAGCGGTTTCCTTTCCAAACGGGAGGCGCAGGCGTTTCCATCCGCACCCTCGGCCAGAGATTATCTGGCGCCGCCGCTACGGCCAGGGTATGCCCACAGGCACATAGCGGTCGAAAACCTCGGGTTTGATTATAGTCCGCGGTCCTTATTGCGGCGCTGATAGGAGCCAAAAGCAAGAAAAACCCTCCCATGGCGAGAGGGTCTGGGCAGAAAGTCGGCCAATTAGCTGCTTTTCTTTGGGCTTGGGGAGCTCGATCCTGCCGCTTTTCCGGTCCGGTGCGCGATGATCTGGTCCTTTATCCCGTCATAAGCTGACTGCGGAATGATTTTTTTGCGGACCAAATCGTTCTTCGCGTTGTACGGACGGCCATCAATAATCCTCTGCGAATAGGTAGAACCGATGCCGGGAAGGGCGTCTAGCTCCTCTTTTGTGGCCGTATTGATATCTAATTTCGACCCTTTAGCGGCCTTTTTCTGACCTGCGGCGTCGGTTGAAGCGGACTTTGTCTTCTGTTTTTTGGCCTTCGTAGTGCCGGTTGTGGTCTGGTCCGAACTGCTGCTCGGCGTCGAAGCGGCCTGGGAGAATCCCAGAGTGGCCGAAAGCAGTAGCGCAAACAAGACGGTGAGGGATCTTTTGTGAATCGTCATGGAACGTCATCTCCTGTGGTGCATGAACGGCGGCGGGCAGTTTACCAGAAGAATTGCATCCGGCAGAAAGTTTGAGCGACGGGGGTAATGTCTTAATGGCGTGTTGCTGCGGATTTGATTGTTCTTTTTTCCGTTTTCGCTTTTTCTCGCCATTACTAGTGCGGATGATCATTCGCAGGCGAACCATGATCCCCCAGAGCGACTTGTTTCTCTTTTTTAATTGAGCGAACGGCACACTATTAGTTTCGATTAGCTTTGAAATCTTCGCTATTACGTCAGATGAATTCTCATTCCGAGTTTTGTATGTTGCAGTGTTTAGAGCCAATTCGTAGATGTCTTCGTTAGGCAAGAGCAGGTAGATCGAATTCGCAGCGGTGAATTGATCGAGTGTAAGGACCGCCGTTCGCTTGTTTCCATTCCCGAAGATGTGGCCGCCAGCAACGCTAAAGAAAAGACAGGCAGCCTTGTCATAGATTGTCGGATAGAAGAAATCCACGCCAAAGCCGCCTTGGAACGGCTGCACCGCTGCAGAGTTTAAGAGATTCCTGTCCAGAACATCATCTACTTGGACAGGTTCAATTCCGGGGAATGACAGAGCGATTCCCTCGTCGCGCTCAATGTATTCAGCTTTTAGGGGAAAAGCGGCCTTATTTGTCGGCAAGTTTTTTCAAGGCAGGATAGTACTTTGCCGCCGAGAGGACGAACGCCTCATTCGGTTTATTACCAGCTACCTTGGAGAGCTGCTTTTCGACAACAGCCAAATATTTTTCCGTGGTTACGCACAAATCCTTCAAATGCTTTGCGGCACGCTGCGTCATAGGAGCCTCCTCTCCAGACATAAAGCCTGTGTTTTCGGCCGAATGAACCCTGCAAAAATTGTAAAACGCAAAATGTAGGGCGACTGCGGCCTTCAAGTTCCTAAGACGTTTCGAAAAGCCATTTGTGAGCCGTGTGAGTCTCCGGAGCTGCATTCTGAGCTCATGTGCGCAGGATCGGGATCGCCGCTGCGGACTTTGGATATAACCTCCACGATTGGCGATGGGGAGTATTTTCCTTCGTTGTCATGCTGGCCAAAATCGCCAAACAGCTTTGTGACCTGCGCGAAGTCAACATCGGCCCCAAAATGTTCCTCCAAGGCCATAAAAAAAGCAGCAACACGCTGTTAAGCCACTACCGCGATGGTGCACAATTTGACATCCGGATTGCGCGCCGGGTAAGCTTTCTAGCACAGATGACCAGCCGGCTCCATCATCGCCACCATCATCATCACGCGGCGAACGTGTCGGCGGAGGTCTCTTAAAGTTTAGCTTTAGAATTCACAGAGATTCAGGCCCGCTGACGCAACGACGCGCAGCGGGCTTTGCTTTTTGCGCGAAGGGCGTCCAGCGAATTCAGGAGAGAAAAGTGGAAATTGATTTCAAGAAAATGGACGGCCTCGTGCCGGTCGTCGTGCAAGACAACAGCAACGGAGACGTGCTCATGGTGGGCTTTGCCAACGCCGAGAGTTTTCGTATGACGCTGGAGACGGGCTATGTGACATTCTTCAGTCGCACGCGGCAGAAACTCTGGCTGAAGGGCGAGACCTCCGGCAATCGCCTCAAAGTAATTTCAGCCGCTACCGATTGCGACAATGATTGTCTGTTGTTCCGAGTGGAAGTTGAAGGCGATGGGCTTGTCTGTCACGAAGGCACGCGCTCGTGCTTCACCAAAGCAATTGAACTCGCCGGCGCCGAGGTGACGCGATGAAGATCCGCCTCGGCATTCCCAAGGGCAGCCTGCAGGATGCGACGATCGCGCTCTTTGCGCGCGCCGGTTTCAACATATACGCGAGCGGCCGCTCCTACTTTCCTGCGATCGACGATCCAGAGATCGAGTGCATGCTGATTCGCGCACAGGAGATGGCGCGATACGTCGAGCACGGCTTCCTCGATGCCGGACTCACCGGCCGTGACTGGGTGATCGAGAGTGGACTCGAGGTTGAGACCGTCACCGATTTGGTTTACGCCAAGCAAAGCCGGGGGAAAGTCCGCTGGGTTTTGGCCGTCCCGCAGGATTCCAGATTCGAGAAGGCTGAAGATCTCAAGGATTGCATCATCGCCACCGAACTCGTCAACACGACCAAGAATTATTTCGCGGAGAAACGCGTGCCGGTGAAAGTGGAATTCTCCTGGGGCGCCACCGAAGTAAAGCCTCCGATCCTCGCCGACGCCATCGTCGAGGTCACCGAGACCGGCAGCTCCCTCAAGGCCAACCGACTGCGCATCATCGAAACAGTTTGCGAATCGCAAACCCAGCTCATCGCAAACAAGAACGCATGGCGATCTGCGGAGAAGCGCAAGAAAATCGAAAATATTGCGTTGATGCTGCGCGGCGCCATCGACGCGCAGGGCCGGGTCGGATTGATGTTGAACGTGCGCAAGAAAGATCTCGACCGCGTGCTCGCAGTACTGCCTGCGCTCAATAGTCCAACGGTATCTGAGCTCAGCGATCGTGAGTGGGTAGCGGTGAATACCATTCTCGAAGAGAGCATGGTTCGTGACGTGCTTCCGAAACTAAAAGAGGCCAGCGCCACCGGCGTAGTCGAATATCCGCTGAACAAGATCGTGATGTGATGCCGATGAAGCTGATCAAGAGCAGGAGCGCAGAATCGATCATCCAACGGTTGGCAAATCGTGGTGCACTGGACTTGGCGCGCGTGGAGAAGACGACGGCAAACATCGTGAACGACGTTGGCAAGCTTGGTGACGCGGCGCTGCGGAAATATGCCGAGAAATTCGACGGGCTCGACCGGCGTGCGCCGTTTGCAGTCTCGCGCGAGCAGATCAGCGCTTCCCTGCAGCAAGTCACTCCTGAATTTCGCAAAGCACTCGAGACGGCTGCGGCGAACATCCGCAAGTTCTGCGAATGGCAAGCGCCGCATGAATGGCTGCGCGAAATGCATCCTGGGGTGAAGCTGGGACAATTGGTTCGCCCGCTGGACTCGGTGGGCTGCTACGTTCCCGGCGGGCGGCATCCGCTACCTTCGACGCTGCTGATGACTGTAATTCCGGCGCAGGTCGCTGGCGTAAAGCGAATCGTGGTGGTCTCTCCCCGCCCTGCTCCGGAAACGCTCGCCGCCGCCGCTCTGCTCGGCGTCACGGAAATGTATGCGATTGGTGGAGCGCAGGCGATTGCCGCGCTGGCATATGGGACGCAAACCACCCCGCGCGTAACCAAGATCGTCGGGCCGGGGAATGCGTACGTGACTGCAGCTAAGAAGATGGTTGCGTTTACCTGCGCGATCGACATGCTCGCTGGTCCCACGGAAGTCGCGATCATCGCGGACGGCGGAAACGCAGAATTCGTCGCCGCCGATCTTGTGGCCCAGGCCGAGCACGATCCCGAGGCGTTAGCGATCTTCATCAGTTCGAGTGAGCAGTTCGCAAAGACCGTAGTGAACTGCGTGAAGCGTCAGGCGACAACGAATACGATTGCCAGACAATCGCTGGCGCGCAACGGCTATGCGATCGTGACCCGATCTGCGGACGAATCATTCCAAATCGCCAATCGGATCGCGCCTGAGCACATCACCGTTGGTTCAGAGCGTGACTTGTCGCGCGTTCAGTCCGCCGGATCGGTCTTCATCGGCGACTACTCGCCGCAGGCGGCTGGAGATTATGCCTCCGGTCCAAACCATGTACTGCCAACCGGCGGCTCAGCGCGTTTTCGGGGCGGACTCAGCGTGCATGACTTCGTAAAGCTAATCACCGTTCAGGAGTTGTCGGCGCAAGGACTAAAGACGATGGCAGCCGAAATCAAGACACTCGCTGGGGCCGAGGGCCTGGTTGCGCATGCAGCATCAGTGACTGCGAGAGCGGGCGCGCTGTGAAGAATGCACTCACCGCACGCGCTGCCGTTCACCGGATGAAGGAATATCATCCGCCGCTCAGCGGGCGCGAAGGCCTTCGTCTGGACTTCAATGAAAACACCGACGCGCCGTCACCGCGGGTCGCGGCATTATTGACGCGCATCAGCTCGCAACAATTCACCAAATATCCTGAGCGCGGACCCGTCGAAGCAATTGTGGCTGAACACTTCGGAGTGAGCAGCGAGCAAGTATTGCTCACCAACGGGGTTGATGAAGGCATTCATCTCGTCTGCGAGACCTATCTCGAAGCCGGAGACCAGGTCATCATCGTGGTACCCACTTTTTCCATGTATGAGATTTACGCTCAGAGCACTGCGGCGGAAGTAATCGCAATTCAGGCCAATCCTGAGCACGGCTTCAGCTTTCCCGTTCGAGAGGTGCTGGCCGCGATCACCCCGCGAACTCGGTTGATCGCGATTGCGAATCCCAACAATCCCACAGGGACGGCCGTTGCGCGAAGCGATCTGCTGCTCATCGCGGACTCAGCCCCGCAAGCAGCAGTTGTAGTCGACGAGGCCTATTTCCATTTCTGGGGCGAGACGGTGCTCGACGCCGTTGCACAGTTCCCGAACCTGTTTGTCGCGCGTACATTCTCGAAGGCTCACGGGCTTGCCGCGCTTCGTGCCGGAGTGTTGGTGGGACAAGCTGCGCAAATCTGCAGTGTGCGCAAGGTGAGCTCGCCATACAACGTAAATGCAGTCGCGCTCGCCTGCATCCCCGAAGCTCTCGCCGACCGTGACTTTATTTCCAGCTACGTTGACCAAGTGAAGCAAGGGCGCGCGCGCCTGATGATCCAGCTCACCTGTCACGGTATTCCCTACTGGATGAGCCAAGCCAATTTCGTCCTCACACACATTGGCCCATTGCATCGCGAATTCGTGAACGAGATGCGAGGGCGCGGCATTCTCGTGCGCGATCGCAGCAACGATCCAGGATGTAACGGCTGTGTGCGCATTACTGTCGGCACATCGGAACAGACGAACGTGCTCTTATCTGTGCTGCCGGATGTGCTGAAAGCGATTAGCTGGAAGCCCGCAACCGGCACGACAAAACAGCCATGGGCGACGGCGCGGAGCACGAAATGAGGTCCGCCAAAATCGAACGTAAGACGAACGAGACCGATATCATGCTTCTGTTGAACATCGACGGAAAGGGAAAGTACGCGATCTCTACCGGCATCCGCTTCTTCGATCACATGCTGGAGTTGTTCACGCGACACGGCGCTTTCGACCTGAGCCTCCGGTGCAACGGGGATCTCGATGTCGATCAGCACCACAGTGTTGAAGATGTTGGGATCGCGTTAGGCGAGGCATTCGATCGCGCTCTCGGAAATCGTAAAGGCATTCTGCGTGCGGGATATTTTCTAATGACGATGGACGAGACACTCGGCATGGCCGCCGTCGATCTCAGCGGACGTGCCGCAGCCATCATCGACACCAAAGTTCGCACGCGACTGGTGGGTGATTTCCAGTCCGAACTCGCGGACGATTTTTTCGAAGGCTTCGCGCGGGGAGCTCGCGCCAACGTGCACGTGAAGACGCTGTATGGTCGTTCCAATCATCACAAGCTCGAAGCACTCTTCAAGGCATTTGCGCGCGCGTTGCGCTTCGCCTGCTCGCGCGACCGCCGCCTGGCAAAAATGCTGCCCAGCACCAAAGGACTGCTGTGATCGCCATCATCGACTACAAGGCCGGCAATCTCGCCTCGGTGAAGATGGCGTTCGATCATCTCGGAGCTCAGTCCGTGATCACTGATGATGCCTCAATTGCTCGAAATGCTGACAAGCTGGTGCTGCCTGGGGTCGGCCATTTCGCTTCTACTCAAGCCTTGGCCAGTTCTGGATTGCGAGCTGCGATTGAAGAAAGTATCGCCCAGCGGAAGCCTTTTCTCGGCATCTGTGTTGGCATGCAATGGATGTTGAACGGTAGCAGCGAAGCTCCGGATGTTGCGGGACTGGGCGCCCTCAACGCGAGCTGCGACCGTTTCTCGTGCAAGCTGAAGATCCCGCACGTGGGCTGGAACCGCATCGAGAAGACGCGCGACTCCTGCTTGCTGGCCGAAGTGGAGACGGGATCTTTTTTTTATTATTCCCACTCCTATCGCGCGCCGGTCACGCCGGAGACGGTGGCCATCAGTAATTACGACGAGGAATATTCGGCAGTCGTGGAATCTGGAAATCTTTTCGGCGTGCAATTCCATCCAGAGAAATCTGGCGCAGCGGGCCTGCAGATTTTGCGGAACTTCGCCGAGCTATAAATGCTGACCAAGCGCATCATCGCCTGTCTCGACGTGAATGCCGGACGCGTGGTCAAAGGCACTCAATTCGTGAACCTGCGTGATGCGGGCGACCCCGCCGAACTGGCCAGGGCGCACGCCGAATCCGGAGCGGATGAAATTGTGCTGCTGGACATCGGCGCCACTCACGAGAAGCGCGGCATCCTAATCGAGACGGTTCGACGCACCGCCCGCGAGCTCTTCATTCCGTTCACCGTAGGCGGCGGGATTCGCGCACTCGAAGATGCTGACGCCATCTTCGCCGCCGGCGCGGACAAGATCAGCATCAACTCCGCCGCAATCCAGAATCCCGAACTCATCGGCCAGATCGCGGCGCGATTTGGATCTCAAGCCGTAGTGGTTGCGATTGACGCAAGGAATTCCGGCGCAAAGCATGAGGTCTATGTTGCCGGCGGGCGTACCGCAACCGGACGCGAGGCCGTGGAATGGGCGCGCGAAGCCGAAGACCGAGGCGCGGGCGAGATTCTGCTCACCTCCATGGACCGCGACGGCACTGCCAGCGGCTTCGACTGCGAGCTCACAAGTAACGTCAGCTCGGCCATGCAGATTCCGGTGATCGCCTCCGGCGGAGCAGGAACCAGCGATCACTTCGTCGAAGTCTTCGGTCGCGGACGCGCCGACGCTGCCCTCGCCGCCTCGATCTTCCATTTCGGAATTCAGGACATACGCACGCTCAAATCGCACTTGCAGGCGAGCGGAATCCCGGTGCGGCTCCCATGCTGATTCCATCCATCGATCTCATGGGGGGCAAGATCGTCCAACTGGTGCAAGGCGAGCGCAAGGCGCTGGAGTTCGACGATTTCACCGAATGGACAAAACGCTTTCGCCACTTTTCCATGGTGCAGGTAATCGATCTCGATGCGGCGATGGGCAACGGAGACAATTCTGAACAGGTGGCGCGACTCAGCTCTGAGCTGCCATGCCAGGCGGGAGGCGGAATCCGCAGCGCCGAACGCGCCCGCAGTGTTCTGAGCTCAGGGGCGAAGAAGGTCATCATTGGCTCTGCTTTATTTTCGGCCGACGGCGTGAACGTCGCGTTTGCGCGGCAGCTCGCATCGGAGTTCGGCACCGAGCCTCTCATCTTCTCCGTCGATAGTCGCGCCGGATTTGTGGTCATGAAGGGGTGGAAGCAGAAAACCGCAATCCGTCCGGCGGACGCTATGCGCGAGCTCGACGAGTTCTGCTCCGGATTTCTCTACACCCACATCGACACCGAAGGGCTGATGCAAGGCTTCCCTTTTTCCGTGCTCGACGAGCTGCGCACCGCCACTTCAAAAAAGCTGATCGTAGCCGGCGGAATCACAACTGCCGCAGAAATCGAGAGGCTCGAACGCATGGGCATCGACGCCGTCGTCGGCATGGCAATCTACACCGGCGCTCTCAAGGTCTGACCGAGGCAGCAGCGCATTCGTTGGCAACATCCTACCTGCAAAGTTCAACTGTTCAGGAGGAACCGATGGCAGCCAAAGGCCAGCACAGCGAGCGCGAGTCGCAGGAACGAAGGGATCAGGGCAGCCAACCGAAGTCTGACACCGGAAAAGTTCGCGTCCACAGTCACACGCCAGAAAACCGGATGGGCGAAATGAATCCATCTGCTCCGACCGAATCCACCGAGGGGCCGAGCACAAATTTGGCAAAAGATCAGGCCGACGGCGGGACTGGACTCGGAGCTGCGCGTCCGGGCGGTGCTC
>CAZLIE010000117.1:0-4849 GCA_964559345.1 uncultured Terriglobales bacterium | reverse complement strand
GAGGTCGCGACCGCGATCGTGACCGCCGAACGCGTCCGGGCGGTGCTCGCGGTGAGGAAAAAGGAACTCCTGACGAGGGCACGCTGAAGAAGCTGTCTGGTCAGAAGAACGAAGCTGCGTAACCATCCTTGGTGCGTATGCTCGCTGTGATTTAATCTTCATCACACAGATGAGCGCACAGCATCGCCGACTCACAGATGCCGAACGCGACCAGCTCGTCGCCGCAGCCACGCGCGCCTACAAGAACGCCTATGCGCGTTATTCCGATTTTCAGGTTGGAGCGGCGATTCTGTTAGAAAACGGACAGACATTTACCGGCTGCAACGTAGAAAACGCTTCCTATGGACTGACCAACTGCGCCGAACGATCGGCGATCTTCACGGCTGTGTCTGCTTTGGGCGGGGGCCAGGTGAAGGTCCGGGCAGTAGCGGTCGTCAACCGGCGCGGAGTGCCCTGCTCCCCATGCGGCGCCTGCAGACAGGTGCTTGCGGAGTTTGGCCCAGAAGCCGAGGTTTTCTATTTAGGGGAAAGCGGCATTCGGCGTAGCACCATGCGCGAGCTGTTGCCGGATGGATTTAATTCAGAATCTCTCGGCTAGCTTAGTCACCCCTACCCCACCCCGCGGACTGGGCGAAATTCTCCGCTGGCCCTCCGGGTCCCTCGAACCATTTACGGGAGATCGCTTGCCCTGGTGTCCCAGTCGGCGGGAGCTAACGAGACCCCCCAGATATTCTGAGGATGATCTAGCGCGATACCGAAATGTAACGGTGATTCTTCGCTGGCGAAAACCACCCGGCCTTGCGCTGACTTGCCGGTCAGCTGAACGAGAATCGTGATCTGCGACCCGACTTGCAGCCGCGCAGTGGTCTTCACCAAGGCCCCGTGGAGATTCACGACGACTGTCTCGCCGTCGCAGGTTAACCCCGTGGCGCGCACTTCGAGGAATACGCGGATCGGAACGCGTGTGCTGCGGCGGAGATTGGCTGGACCGAGAGGTCCCGTATCGGGACTCATCATAGCTGAGTCTGTCGAAGGCTCATGAGGCGAAGTCGCAAGCAGATAATTTTAGCGTCGAGGAGCGTGGCTTCAGAATGTAACTCCAGGGAGTGCCTTATCAATCACCTCGCTCTTCGATTCCCATTGCGTGGAAATCCTAGCGTCTCTCGTCGAGGAACTCTCGGAGCCGCGCATATCCCGATCGACTCACTGGCAGCCGCGAACCATCGCTCAAGATCGCGAGGCGGGTGTCCTTCCCATACGGCTCGATCTTTGTGACGCGTTCAAGGTTCACGATGTACGACCGGTGGATACGCAGAAAATCGCGAGGATCAAGCGCTGACTCCAGGCTTGAGATGGTCTGCTGCTTCAGGTGCTTCTTGCCCTCGCTGGCGAGCGCCACGTAATCGTCCTGCGCCTCGGCGTAATCGAGCTTCGCGCTTGGAATGATGTGCACGCGCGTGCCGTCGCGCACGACGATGCGATCAGCGTATTCTCCCGCGGGACGAGCAGCGGCGTGCAGGTCGGCGGCGGCCGGCATCTTTCCACTCAGCCGCTGCTTGGCTCTGGTAAGCGCAGCCTCGAAGCGATCGAGTCCGAACGGCTTCAGCAGGTAATCGACGGCATGTACTTCGAATGCCCGCAGCGCATGCTGGTCGTAGGCGGTCGCAAAGATGATAGCCATCTCGGTTCCGATCAGTTCGAGCACTTCAAAGCCATCGAGCTTTGGCATCTGGATGTCGAGAAATACCAAGTCAGGTTTCAGTTCGGTGACGGCCTTCACCGCTTCGAATCCATTTCGACACTCGGCAACAACTTCGATGTCCGGATGCGGGACGAGGAGTTCGCGCACGACTTGGCGCGCCAGGTCTTCGTCATCGACAATGACAGCCCGGATGTTCGTGTTCGCGTCTTCGGCAGTGAATTTCGTCATGAGCCCGCCACCGTCCTTTCTGCCGGCAAAATAATTCCTACTTGAAAGCGATCGGCTTCTTTACTTACCGAAAAAGTCGCGCGATCGCCATAGCGAGTGTTCAGACGCTGGCGCACGTTCGCAAGACCCACGCCATTTCGTCGTCGTGCCGGCGCCTCCGGATCGAAGCTGTTTTCCACGATGATGGCTACGCTGTCGTCGGAACGATACTTGGTGTCGAGTCGAATCCAGCCGCCCTCGGTGAGGCTCGCGATTCCGTGTGCCACTGCATTTTCGACCAACGGCTGCAGCAGAAGTGGAGGCACCATGCAGTCGAGGGTCTGCTGCTCGATTTCTTCGTCCAGCAGGAGGCGCGCGCCAAAACGAATTTTCTCGACCGCCATGAATGAGTGAATGAGCGATAGTTCTTCCTGAAGCGGAATCACTGCCTTCTCGCCGAGGCCCAACGTACGGCGCAGAAAATCTGCAAGCGCAATGCACATTTCACGCGCGCGAGCGGGATCGCTACTGGTCAGCGCGCTGATGGAATGAAGACTGTTGAACAGAAAATGCGGATTTACCTGCGCCTTGAGCGCCCGCAGTTCGGCATCGCGGGCGAGTACGCGAGCCTCAATCTCGCGCTGCTCGGCTTCTCGCGAAGCTTCCTGCGCCAACATCACATAGAACAGTGAGACTGCCAGCAGATACAGCAGGACGCCGATGCCGAGCAGCAGAGGCAGATAGCGCGCAAAACGCTCGTCCAATCCAGAGAAGGGCGCAAAAGTTGCCAGCCCATGAGCCAAAGCTCGTGCCAGCACCACCCAGAAGTAGCTGACGACCAGGGCCGCCAGCAGATGCGGAAGAAGAACGCCAAAGAATCCAGATCGCTCCGGCGATATGCCGCGGCAGGAGTACCAGGCAGAGAGGCAGATGAAAGCATAGAGAAAACACAACGGAATAACCAGAGCGGCGGCTTCGGCATTTCCTAGTCCGCCCTTTGCGGTCACCAAGTACTAGATAAGGCCTGTGATAGGGACCCATCCGAGAAGGTAGAACCCGAGTCGCCGGATTTGTCCGAGGATGGGATGCATCGATCAGGTCAGTTCTTGACTTCCACTCCACCAAACAGGGCCGCGCCTCTTACCACCAGCCTTTTGGCCGGACGAGTTTGATCCACCGGGTAATACTTTGCCTTGCCAACATATCCGCCGAAGATGCCGATGCCTTCCACCGTAACGACCCAGTGAACCGGCACGATAATCTCGCCGCCACCGAAGATGACATTCGCCTCGATGATTGCCTCGCTCCCGTCAATATCGGCTTGTGAAAGATCGATCTTGAAGCCGCCGAACACGGCCACTATTTCGCCGCCGCGGAAATCGCGAGCATTAATCTGACGTTCGGTGCCTCCAAAGATGCTGTAGGAACGAAGGGACTGAGCAGTGTCCGCGCCTGCGCCGCGTCCGAACGGAAAGCCGGCGCCACGTCCCTCGGTCGCTTGCCAGGCAAGCAGCAGTCCAGCCACGATCAGAAACAGCGGCCAGATTTGCCCGAAGTTGAAGTGAATGTAGCCAAGCTCATTGAAGGTCAGCAGGACGCCAATTGAGATGAGGAATCCGCCCCATGCACGCTGAGTCAATCTTGATTCGACTACTTTGCCAATGCCGACCACAACGAAGATCAATGGCCACACCCGAAACAAGATGTGCGAATCGACGATGCCAAAGCGGTCGAGCAGCAGCACTAGCCCGATGCCGGCCAGCACCAGGCCGGAGATCAGCGTCCCAGTCGCTCCTCGCCTATCAGAATTCACGTTCGCGCTCCATTGAGCTCACGCTGCAAAGAGTCAAATTAGCGTACCCGCTCAGTGCTGACGAGGGTCTGCTTTTCGTCCACGAATAGCAATACGATCCCCCAGCAGATCAGCAACATCGGCCACCAGGGCTTTAAGTTTTGCAGAACGGCAATGTTCAGGCTGATTGTGAGGATATTCAGACGTGACAGCAACGCCAAATTCCCGATGATGGCAAGAGTGAGTCCTACCACGGCATCGCTGCTTCTCGATTTAAGATTGACGCCCATAACTTCCACCTCAGGGGAGATGCCCTTGCTTCACGATGAAAGTAAAGCGGCTTTGCGAGGTAGTCGCGGGCAAATCGGCTAACCGCACCCATTTACCGGCGAACGACGGAGTAAGGCGGCAATCGCTACTGCAACGACTTGAGGAAGGTTACAAGCTGCCAGCGCTGCGCCTCTGGGAGGCGGCTCCAGGAAGGCATTCCATGCTTTAAGCTGCCGTTCTTGAGCAACCACTCGAGTTCGCCGGGGGTGGCGCCCTTGATTTTGTCCGACCGCAGGTTCGGGTGATTGCCGCGACCTTCAGCCTGGCTGCCATGGCAGGAGGCACAGTGCTGTTGGAAGAGCTTTCCACCTGCTGGAACGGAGTTCGGGTCTCCAGCCAAAGGATTTTGCCGCGAGCGATTCGCTTGCGGCACGCTGTTGATCCATGTTCCGTCACTCGAAACTGACAACGCGAAGATTGGCATCACCAGGAATGCAGCGACCCAAACGGATTTCTTCAGGGTTAGCACTATCGCCTCCTCAACCGTGAAGCGATTTGATCGACCTCGTACGAGACGCCAAACCTGAACATCGCGCCATGGCTGTTGTCATTCAATCCGAAGCCCGGAGAAAACTTGAGCGTCGGCTGCCTGGGAAGCCGCCAGGAAATTACCGGCGCGAGATAATGCGAAGTATCGCGCAATCCGAAGCTGTATCGGTCCCCAAGGCCTCCGTACATTTCAGCGCCAACGTCAAAGTTTTCTCGACAGAAAGTGCAGGGTCGCGGGGCCGCCTTGGCCGACAGCGGGCGCGAAACTCCCAGCGCATATCCAAACTCCCATGGATCTCCGGCGAGGTTCTTCTCGGCAATCATGTTCT
>CAZLIE010000116.1:0-14616 GCA_964559345.1 uncultured Terriglobales bacterium | reverse complement strand
GCCCGGCCCACCGACGGGACCCTCGCCGCGAATGACCACGACGTCGCCCGGTTGCACGCGCCCCTCCTGCACGGCGGCGAAGGCGGCCTCCTCGCGATCGAACACGCGCGCCGGCCCGGTGAACGACTGCCGCCCGTGACCGGCGAGCTTGACCACGCAGCCGTCAGGCGCGAGCGAGCCGCGCAGGATGGCGAAGCCGCCGCGCTGCTTGAGCGCGCGCGCAAGCGGCCGCACCACCTCCGGCGCCAGCGTCGTCTTGCGCGGCGTGTCCGCCGTCTCCTCGGCGAGCGTGCAGCCCGACACCGTGGGCACGTCGCTGACCAGCTCCCCGTCGAGCAGCTCGCGCACCAGGCGCGCGACGCCGCCGGTGCGCCACAGATCGACGGCGGTGTACTGCCCGCCCGGCTTGAGGTCCGCGATGACCGGCGTCGCCGCCGCGATGGCGTCGATCTCGTCGAGCGTCAGGGGCACCTCCGCCTCGCGCGCGATGGCGAGCAGGTGCAAGACCGCGTTGGTCGAGCCGCCCGACGCCGCCGCCGCCGTCACGGCATTGGCCAACGAAGCGCGCGTGATGAAGCTGCGCGCGCCGAGCTGCTTCTCGACGAGCGAGACGACGAGCTCGCCGGCGCGCCGCGCCACCTGCCGCTTCTCCTCCGCCGTCGCCGGCACCTCGTTGGCCCCGAACGGCGACAGGCCCATCAGCGTCATCGCCAGCGCCATGGTGTTGGCGGTGAACTGCCCGCCGCAGGCGCCGGCGCCGGGACAGGCCGAGCGCTCGAGCTCGCACAGTTCCTTCTCGTCGAGCTTGCCGGCGGCGCACGCGCCCACCGCCTCGAAGACGTCCTGGATGGTGACGTCGCGACCCTGCCAGCGCCCCGGTTGGATCGGCCCGCCGTACAGCAGCACCGACGGCAGATCGAGCCGCGCCATGGCCATCGCCGCCGCCGGGATGGTCTTGTCGCAGCCGGTGAGCCCGACCACGCCGTCGACGAGATGGCCGAGCGCCACCAGCTCCATCGAATCGGCGATGACCTCGCGCGACACCAGCGACGCCTCCATGCCGTCGGTGCCCATGGCGATGCCGTCGGAGACCGCGATGGTGTTGAACTGCACCGGCGTCGCGCCCGCCGCGCGCACGCCCGCGCAGACCTCGTCGGCGAGCGCGCGCAGGTGCAGGTTGCACGGCATGACGTCGGTCCACGTCGACACGACGGCGACGAGCGGCTTCTCGAGATCGGCGTCGCCGAGCCCGGTGGCGCGCAACATGGCGCGCGCCGGCGCCCTCGACAGTCCCTTCTTCAAAGCATCGCTGCGCAACCTCTGCCTCCCGTTAGTCCAGAATTTCGGACCAAAAAAAAAGCCCCCGCTCCGTTTCACCAGGGCGGGGGCCGAATTCCGTTTCCGTTACTGACTAGGTCGGGGGCCCGCACCTGGCGACGATGTCGCCAATAAGTACGAGCCCAATAATCGAAAGCAGCGCCGACCCCGTCTCAGCGACGGGGAGCACGCGAAGCTCGCGGCTGGTGGCTGCCTTCATCACGGGGGTCATCATAGCCCGATTGCGCAAGGCGTCAAGAACCAACCGAGCAGTTAAATACGAATTTACTTGTTTGAAATATTTGCTGCGAAAATTGGTTTTTCGCGAACAATATCGAAGTAGATCGGGCGCGCGCGCGTTCCTACTTATGGGCGAGGAACGCGGGTGCCTCGTCGCCGGTCGTCAGCCACGTCGCCACCAGCGCCCGCGCGACCTCGGCGGCGCGCACGTCGCTCTCGTCGGCGCGTCCGAGCAGGACGGCGAACGCGACCTTGGGCCGATCGGCCGGCGCGAACCCGACGAACCAGGAGTAGGCGAGCCCGCCCGGCTCGCGCCCCGTCAGCGTCCCCGTCTTGCCGGCGACGCGCACACCGGCGAGGCGCCGCCGCCCCGTCGACGGATCGCGGAAGGCGCGATTGGCCGAGCCCCACTCGGTCGTGCCCACCATCATGCGCCCGAGCGCGTGCGCCGTCTCGGCCGCGAGCACGCGTCGCGCCGCCGGCGCCGACGGCAGCGGCAGCGCGCGCCCGTTCCCGTCGACGACGCGCGCCACCACGTGCAAGCTCGGCTGCTCGCCGCCGCGCGCGATCGTCGCCGCCAGGAGCGCCCCGTGCAGCGGCGACAGCGTCGTGTTCCAGAATCCGGCGGCGACGCGCGCGAACGCCACCGGGTCCGACGGCAACGCCAGCGTCGACGGCGCCGCCGGCAGATCGAAGGGCAGCGCCTCGCCGAAGCCGAGCGCCCGCGCCGCCCGCTCCAGCTTGATCGGGTCGAGGTGCTCGTGCGCCAGCCGCGCGATGATCGCGTTCTGCGACTTCGCCAATCCGTAGCCGAGCGAGCGGCAGCGCGCGTCGAGCTCGGGATGATCCTCGAGGTTGTCGGCTTCGACGCTGTGCACGCCGGCGTGGTAGCAGACGCGGGCGTCGGGGCGCACGCCGTCGCCGAGGAGCGCCGCCGTGGTCACGAGCTTGAACACCGAGGCCGCGGGCGCCCACGGCGTGGTCGCCAGGCGCACGTCGTTCGTCGCCGGCGCCGCGCGATGGCGTCCGGCGAGCGCCAGCACGCGCCCGTCGTCGACGGAGACGAGCACCGCCGCGCCATGCACCGGGTCGGCTTCGGCCAGCAGCCGCTCGGCGTTGCGCTGCAGCTCGGCGTCGAGCGTCAGCGTGACGCGGCTGCCGTCGCCGAGCGTCTGCACCAGGCGGCCACCGTCAACGGTCGGCGCGATCGCCCCCGACAGCGCCGTGCGCCAATCGACCGCCGGCCGCGCGCGCAGCGCCACCGCGACCGCCCCGACCGACGCCATCGCGGCGAAGACGCCGAGGGCGAGCAGCCAACGCGGGACCGGGAGGGTCAGGCGGCGCATGGTCGACTGGCGACAAAGCACCCGCCATACCAACGTCCCTTGTCATGTAAACCCGTGATTACCCGCGCGGCGGAGCGCGTCTACACGCGCGGGTGGGTGGGGCCGCCCCATCCCGCTCGCCATTGGTTGCGCTACCGATTGCGCTAGATGGCGAGCGTGCTGGCGACGGCGCCTTCCGTCGACGACAGCAGCACCGAGCCGATGATGCGCACCAGCTCGTCCTGATTGCGCGCCGACCACTCGGGATGCGCGTCGAACGGCAGATGCGGGAAGTGGCCGCCCGAGGCCATGCGATGCACGCGGTCGCGGCTGCCGCCGAACTGCGCCACCACGCGCTCCTGCGCCTTGCGCGGCTGCAGCGGATCGCGCTCGCCGAAGACGAGCTCGACGCCGGTGAGCGCCCGCGGCGGCAGCTTCGCCCGCAAGATCGCCCGCGCCAGGAGCTTGGCCATGCCCATCGGCACCGACAGCACGTTGCGGGTCATGTGCGCGCCGTCCTCGCGCGACACGCCCGGCGCGTTGAACGCCTGCAGGCTGAGGAGCCGCGCCACGAGCCAGCGCGCGATCCGGCTGCGCGCGGCCAGCGCCAACAACAGCGTCCCGAGCCACATCACGAAGCGCGGCCAGGGCACCACTTCCATGAACGCCGGCGTGATGGCGATGCGCGCCAGCCGATCGCCGACGCGCGCCGGCTCGAGCAGCGACAGCGCCAACCCCGACATCGAGTGGCCGACGAGCGCGCCCGGCAGATCGCGCAGGCCGAGCAGCGTCAGCCACGACAGCATCGCCTCGCCGAGCGCCTTCGGCTCGAGCTGCGCCGCCGTCGCCGTCGCCATCGGCGACTCGCCGAAGCCGCCCACGTCGGGCACGAGCACGACGGCGTCGGCGTTGTCGCGACAGACGGCGAGCGCGAGGTCGTGCCAGACGGCGCGCGTGCCCGCCCAGCCGTGCAGCATGACCACGAGCTCGCTGGTGCGCGCCAGCGCCGACGGCGCGATCGGCCCCAGGCGATCGGTGCGCGCGTAGAGCGCCCAGCCGACGTCTTCGTAGCCGGTGGCGGCGCGGAAGCCGGCGCACGCGTCGGCGGGCAGAAGGCCGCGCGACTCGAGGTCCGACAGGCGGAACTGCGCGCGCGCGATCGCCGGCGCCGGCTCGTCGACGGTGTGGGCGCTGCCGGCCCAGGCGAACGGCGTCGTCACGCGCCGCTCGGGCGCCAGCCGCACCGCCGGCGGCACGTCGCGCAGCGCGACCGCGCCCAGGCGCGCGACGAAGTCGTCCATGCTGCGCCAGCGCTGCTCGGGACGCTCGCGGGTGGCCACGCGCAAGACGTCGAGGAGCGGCTCCGCCGACGGCGGCAACATGGCGAGCGCGTCGTCGACGTCGGCGCCGTCGGTGCCGCCGGCGAGGATCTCGACGATGGTGCGTGCCAGCGCGAACTGATCGGCTGGAGGGCCCACGGGCTCGCCGCGCGCCTGCTCGGGCGCCATGAAGCCGGGCGTGCCGCCGCGCAACAGCTGCGTCGGCGCGTCCTCGGGCAGCGTCGCCATGCCGAAGTCGCCGAGGAAGGCGTTGCCGTTGCGGTCGACCAGGATGTTGCCCGGCTTGACGTCGCGGTGCACGACGCCGCGGCCGTGCGCGTAGGCCAGCGCCGAGCCGATCTGCAGCCCGATGCGCCGCGCGCTCGCCGCGTCGACGCCGCTGCGCAGCCGTCGCGACAGGTCGCTGCCCTCGACCAATTGCGTGGCGATGTGCTCGTGGCCCAATTCGAACAGCCGCACGATGTGCGGATGGGTCAGCCGCGCGATGACGGCGCCTTCGCGCACGAAGAGCAGGCGATGCGCCTCCTTCGCCCGTCGCGCGCGAAAAAGCTTCACGGCGGCGGCGCCGCCGGTGACGACGTGGCGCGCGCTCCACACCTCGCCGGTGCCGCCGGCGCCGAGGCGGCGCACGAGGCGATAGCTGCCGCGCACGTCTCCAGTCGATGCTTGTGGCACGGCCGCTAGTGTAACGAGCTTTCACGACGCGACCGCTCGGGCGAAAAATTTGTGGCGCCGCCGACTCGGGTAGTACAATTCCCTACATGGCACGTGCAAAACGATTGGATCCGCGCGTTCCCGTCGAGACCTTGTGCAGCGAAGTGGTCGACGAGCGCGAGCACTTCGGCGTGCTCGTCGATCTGTCGCCGAACGGCGTGCGCCTGGAGCGGCCGCTGGGCGGTCGCCGCGACGGGCGCATCGTTCAGCTCGAGTTCGAGCTTCCCGACGCCGACGAGATCATCTGGGCCAAGGGCGAGGTCTGCTTCGACAGCTACCGCCGCATCAGCAGCCACGCGCCGCCGGTGCGCTCGACGGGCGTCAGGCTCGTCGCCGCGGCGTCGCGCCACCTGCGCATGCTGCGCGACTGGGTCGCCGCCACCGTCGAGGCGCGCCGCCGCGCCGACGAGGACGACGTCAGCGGCTACTTGAGCTTCGCCACGCGCTGGAACTGCTAGCGCGTCCGGGAGGTCGTCGGCTGCGTTCTAGTCGGCCGCGCGGTTGACGTAGGCGGTGAAGTCGCGGCACGGCTGCCCGCGCAGCGACGGGCACGGCGGCAGCGGCGACGGCGCCGTCATGCCGTCGACGACGGGCAAGACCACGCTCGAGGCGTGCGCCGCCTCGTGCCCGATGGTGTGCGTGACGGTGCCGGGGAACTGCTTGAGCGAGAAGCGCCACTCGGCGCGGCTGCCGCCCGGCGTGTTGACCAGCACGCGAATCTTGGAGCCGGCGCGGAAGACGTGGTGGAAGCCGGCGAAGCCGACGCGCACCTGCGTCCACTCGCCCGGTACGAGCGGCGCGATGTCCTTCTGCAGGAACGTCGGCGCCGGCCACAGCTCGGTCGCGTCGGGCCCCGTCGCGCGATAGGACGCGCGCAGCCAGCCCGACTGCACGTACATCTCTTTTCCGTCGGGCCGCACCTCGGTCAGGTTGACCTCGAGGTCGGCGTCGTCGGCGGTCGACTTCAGCCACAAGTCCGCGCTCGCCGTGCCCGCCATCACCAACGGCGCCAGGAGCGCCGCCGACTCGAACGCGACCGCCTTGCCGGCGTCGGGCGCGCGCCAGTCGTACGCCGGCAGCTTGTCCCAGACGTTGCCGCCGGGCGCCAGGATGCCGCGCTGGCCCGCCGTCGGATCGAGGTCGAACGACGACGCCGACTGCGCCTCCGTCGGCGGCGCCGGATCGACGAGGCCGCCGGCGCGGAACCACAGCCGCAGCGGCTTCACCGTCGGCGGCGGCCAGCTCGGCCACGCCGCCTCGAAGGTGCCGACGGGCGCGCCGAGGTCCATCGTCAAGCCGGCGCCGCGCTCGAAGATGGCGCGCACCGACGGCGCCGCCTTCCAATCGGCGATCGCCTGATCGACGTCGGCGTACTTCGCCCACTTGGTCTCCTCGACGTGGATGAGCGAGTTGAAGACTTTCTGCACGAGCAGCGGCGTCAGCTCGTAGACGAGTGGATCGATCGTCGGGATCTGCCGCGCCACGAACAGCTTCAAGAAGGCGTACCACTCGCCGAGCACGTCGGGGGCGAAGCCGTCGGGGTGCACGCCGTTGTAGATGGTGAAGCGCGTCGCCGGCGCCGAGGTGAAGCGCGACAAGAGCGGGAAGAAGTAGGGGCCGGTCTGCTCGTCCTGCCAGCCGCCGGCGAGGAAGACGGGCACGTCGATCTTGTCGACGAAGGTGGCCGGGTTGTAGCGGTCGTGCTGCGCCGGATCGTAGTACTGGGTCGCGCGCGCCTGCGCCACGTTGTCGACGAGCTGGCCGTGCAAGAGCTGGTTCTCGCGGCAGACGTCGTCGCCGCCGTCGACGCGCGCCTGCTCCCAGCCCTGGCCGAACGGCTTGGCGCCGTCGATGACGTTCGACACCCAGGCGAGCGCGAAGCCGTCGTTGAGCATGCCGCCCGGCAGCATGGTCGTGTGCGCGCTGCCGATCACCGACAGCGGCGTGATCGCCGCCAGCGACGGCGGGCGCGTCTGCGCCACGAACAGCTGCGTGATGCCGGGGTACGAGAGGCCGACCATGCCGACCTTGTGGCCCTTGACCCACGGCTGCGCGGCGACGGCTTCGATGACGTCGTAGCCGTCGAGCAGCTGCAGCGTCTCGAAGAAGTCGTAGGCGCCGCCGGAGCAGCCGGTGCCGCGCACGTTGACGCCGACGGTGGCGAAGCCGAACAGCGCGGCGATGAGCGCGCCGGGATCGTTGGGCGCGTCGCACAGCACCGGCAGCATGTCGCACAAATATTCGTAGCCACCGACGGGCGCGCCCGGCTTCGACGGCGCGTAGCCCGAGTAGGTCACCACCGTCGGATACGGCCCTTTGTCGACGGGGCCGGGCAGCGTCACGTAGGCCGAGAGCCTGGTGCCGTCGCGCGTGGTGATGTAGCCGAAGCCGGGCCCGATCGATTGGTGCGTGTAGAAGCTCGACGGCGGCAGGCTCTCGGCGACCGACTTGACCGTCAGGTGGCGCGACCATTGCGGGCTGCCCGACGTGGTGCGCACGACGTAGCCGGAGCCGGGCGGCAGGTTGCGCAAGACGAGGCTGCCGCTGCCGTCGGTGACGCCGCCGGCGAGCCGGGTGCCGGCGCGATCGTAGACGGCGAGCTCGACGGCGGGATCGGCGTGCGTGATATGCAGCTGCTCGACCGATTCGCGCACCTGGAAGCGGGCGTTGCCGTCGCTGCAGCCGAGGACGAAGGCGCACAGGAGGAGCACGGTCTGGCGCATGCGCGCATCATACGAATTTGAGGCCCGAGGGAAAGCGGAATTAAGCGAATTCTTAATCGGGTCCCGACCAGATATTCGGGCCGGTATTCGGGGGGCATATACGAACGGCGCCGACTGCGTTATACCCGCCTCCGTGGAGCTGTACGTGGCGTTCCTCGCCGTCTCCGCCGCCGTGGTCGTGGGCGTGCGCTTCGCCAAGCGCGTGCGCGCCGACCTGGCGGCGGGCGGCGCGGGCGACGTCGGCGTGGCCGCGCGCATGCCGGCGACGCGCATCGCCGACGTCACCGACGGGACGCTGGTGCGCGTCGTCGGGCGCGTGGTGATGCCGGCGGCGCCGCTCTTGGCCCCGTGGACGCGGCGGCCGTGCGTCGCCTACTCGCTCTACGTCGAAGGCGCCGACGAGCGCCGCGTGCTCGAGCTGGCCGAGGTCACGCCCTTCGTCATCGTCGACGACGCCGGCGGGCGCGCGCTGGTCCATCCCGGCCGCACCAGCATCCAGTACACCTACGACGCCAACGAGCACTCCAGCTTCTTCCACGACGGCGAGCCCTCGTTCCGCGACTTTCTGGTGCGCAACGGGCTGCCCGTCGCCGGCCTCATCGCGCCCTTGCCCTATCGCTGCCACGAGGGCGTGATCGAGCCGGGCGAGGAGATCACGGTCATCGGTGTCGCGCGCCACGAGATGGACCCCGACGGGCAGACACGCGGCTATCGCGATCAGCCGATGCGCGCCGTCTTCCGCGTGCACCGCGGCAGCCCGCCGACGGTGATCGACGGCCCCGCGCGCTGGCAGCTGCGCTGATCACGTCCCGACGGAAAAAGACGCTCTTGGTGCAACTGTGGGCGCCCATACCTGCGAGGGCACCCTTTGTGAAATCATTTCGCTAACCTGTCATCGGGGTCGCAGCGTATGCTGACAACGATGCGACGTGTCGCTGCGCCACTGCGACGGCAATGCCTCGTCCTGCTCGTCGAGGACTCGAGCGAGACCTACGAGCTTTACAGCGAGGTGCTGGCCAAGTCCGGCTACGCGGTCATCGGCGCCGACAGCGGCAACGAAGCCTACCAGCTCGCCGTCGCCGCCCAGCCCGACCTCGTCATCATGGACTACGAGCTGCGCGGCATCGACGGCTGCGCAGCGACGGAGCGGCTCAAGCGCGACCCGCGCACGGCGTCGATCCCCATCGTCATGATCACGGGCCACGTCTCGCGCCAGGACTTCGAGCGCGCGCGCGCCGCCGGCTGCGACGCCTTTCTGGCCAAGCCGATCTCGATGGACGCGCTGCTCGACGAGGTGAAGCGCCGAATGCAAGTGACCGATCGCGTGCTGCTCGTCGAGGACGACGAAGACATTCGCGGCAGCATCGCCTCGATCCTCGAGGACGAAGGCTTCGCCGTCGTCGGCGCCGTCGACGGTGACGACGCCTTGCGCTACCTGCGCCAGACGGCGGAGCTGCCGCGGCTCATCCTGCTCGACCTGATGATGCCGGTCATGGACGGCTGGGCGTTCCGCGCGGCGCAGCTGGCGGACGAGCGCCTGGCCAAGATCCCCGTCGTCATCTTGTCCGCTGCAACGGACGTGCGGCGCCACGCGCAGCAGCTGCGCGTCGACGAGTACCTGGTCAAGCCCCTCGACGTGCCGCTCCTCCTCAACACGATCGAGCGTCACATCCAAGTCTGATGCTATCGTAGGCGGATGGACGCGCCGTCGGCGGTGCCCGCGGCCGAGCCCGTCTGGGCCAGCTTCCGCGACGAAGAGCTCCTGGCGATGCGCATCTGCGATCTCGGCGCGCGCATCGAGGGCTCGGAGCTGGAGCCGCTCGTCCAGCAGCTCTACGGCGAGCTCGGCGCGCGCGGGCTGCGCCTGCGGCCGCCGTGCTACCTCGGCGACGAGTGGTTCACGCCGTCGCAGCAGGCGCTCATCGCCATCCCCTTCTACCTGGCGCATCCGCGGCTCAAGGCGCTCGAGCTGCGCCAGGTGCTCGAGGTCGAGGGCGGCACGCCCGAGTGGTGCCTGCAGCTGCTCCGTCACGAGTGCGGCCACGCCGTCGACCACGCCTATCGCTTCTCGCGCCGCCGACGGTGGAGGCAGCTCTTCGGCAACACCGACAACGAGGCGACCCCCGACATCTATCGCCCGCGGCCGTACTCGAAGAGCTTCGTGCGCCACCTCGGCAACTGGTACGCGCAGGCGCACCCCGACGAGGACTTCGCCGAGACCTTCGCCGTGTGGCTGGGCACGAGCGAGCGCGAGTGGCGCGTCCGTTATCGCGGATGGAAGGCGCTGGAGAAGCTGGAGTACGTGAACGAGCTCATGGCCGAGGCGGCGGCGACGCGGCCGCCGCGCCCGCAGCTGCGCATGCGGCGCATCGCCGAGGCCAGCCGCATGCGAAAGACGTTGGCGCGATATTACGCCGAGCGGCGCAAGAAATACGCCGAGGATTATCCCGACGTTTATGACGCCGATTTACGCGCCATATTCGCCGGCGAGCCGAGCGACGAATCGGCGGCGCGATATCTGCGTAAGTCGCGCAAGACGATCGTGCCCGCGATCGTGAAATGGACGGGCGAGCACAAATACACCGTCGATCGGCTGATCCGACAGCTGATGCTGCGCTGCGAGCAATTGCAATTGGTGACGCCGCAGAATATCGCGCGCGTGAATATGGATGTATCGGCATATGTGGCGGCGCTGGTGACGAATCATCTGCATACCGGCCGATTCAAGAGGTCGGTATGAAAATACTCATATTGTTCGATTTGCATCGCGCCCCAAAACAGGACGAAGAATTCTCGCCCGCGGTGCTGCGCACCGAGGAGGGCAAGCCGACCGAGGCCGACGTCCTCGAGTGCCTGCGCCGCCTCGGCCACGAGACCGAGACGCTCGCCGTCTTCGACAACGTCGTCGCCATCATCGAGAAGATCCAGTCGTTCGCCCCCGACGTCGTCTTCAACCTGACCGAGTCGTTTCACGCGCAGCGCGCGCACGAGCCGAACATCCCGGCGCTGCTCGAGCTCTTGAAGGTGCGTTATACGGGCGCCGGGCCCGATGCGCTGCTCCTGTGCAAGGACAAGTCGCTGGCCAAGAAGCTGCTCACCTATCACCGCGTGCGCGTGGCCCGCTTCGTCGTCTCGCCGGCCCATCGTCCGTTGAAGCGGATCAAGCGCTTCGTCTATCCCGCGTTCGTCAAGCCGGCGGGCGAGGAGTCGTCGGACGGCATCGCGCAGGCGTCGTTCGCGCGCGACGAGGGCGAGGCGCTCGAGCGGGTCAAGTTCCTGCACGAGCGCTTCGAGGGCGACGTCATGATCGAGGAGTACATCGAAGGGCGCGAGCTCTACGTCAGCGTGCTCGGCCACCGCCGGCTGACGGTGTTCCCCGCGCGCGAGCTCTTCTTCGAGAAGCTGCCCGACGAGGCGCCGAAGTTCGCCACGTCGAAGGCCAAGTGGAACGACGCCTATCGCAAGAAGTGGGGCATCAAGAACGGGCCCGCGGCCGAGCTGCCGGAGGGCGTCGCCGGCAAGCTCGACCAGATGGCGCGCACGGCCTATCGCGCGCTCAAGATCCGCGGGCTCGGGCGCATCGACGTGCGGCTGACGCCGTCGGGCGAGATCGTGGTGATCGAGGCCAACCCGAACCCGTCGCTGGCGCGCGAGGACGACTTCGCGCAGGCGGCGAGCGCGGCGGGGACCGACTACGACGCGCTCATCCAGAAGATCCTCGACGCGGCGAGCGCGTAGACGCGGCCGGCGTCGTCGCCGTACCAGACGGTGAAGGCGTCGGCGGCGACGGTGGAGACGGCGCCGCGGGCGAAGCGGCGCGCGCGACCGCGGTCGACGGAGACGAGGCCGGCGTCGCTGCCGACGACGGTGATGCCGCCGACGCGGGCGAGCGCGCCGGGGTTGATGCGGTCGGCGTCGCGCGCGGCGAAGGCGGAGGCGTGCGCCTCGCGCTCGTCGACGAAGACGATGCCGCCGTCGTCGGTGCCGGCGACGACGCCTTCGCCGTCGGCCACCAGCGCGGTGACGATGTTGGTCGACGCCGCCGGCGTGCCGAAGACGAGCGGGCGCCACTGCGCGACTTGCCGGCGGAGCGGCGTCGCGATCGTGTAAACGCCGTCGGAAGTGCCGATCCAGACGCGATCGCGCGTGGCCGCCAGCGCCGTCACGCGCAGCGTTTCGCCTTCGGGACCGCACTCACCGACGGCGCGGTCGTCGCGCGCGCGCCACAGGCCATGCGCCGTGCCCATGACCAGCTCGCGGTCGACGACGGCGAACGACGAGACCGCCTGCCCGCCCGCGAGCACGCCGACGCGCGTGCCGTCCGGCATGAGCACGACCGCGCCGCGGTGCGTGCCGGCGTAGACGAGGCCGCCGTGGAGGGCGAGCGCGTCGACGAAGCGCTCGCGCCCGTCGAGCGCGCCGACGGGAGCGCAGGCGCCGTGCGCGCAGCGGAACAGGCCCGCATCGAAGGTGCCGACGAAGAGCGCCTCGCCGACCGGAAGGATGGCGGTCACGCGCCCGGGCACGCGCGCCGTCAGCGTCGTCGCCGGCAGCGTCGTCCCCACGGGCGCGTCGTCGACGGGAAGCGTCGCCGCCGTCGGCTGCGCGCTCGGGTCGGCGAGGAGCGGCAGGGCGAGATGGCGCAGCCTTGCCGTCGGCGCCGCCGTGACCACGAGCGCGGCACCGACGGCGGCGAGCGCCAGCCAGAGGCGGCGGCGCGTCACTTCTGCGCCTCCGCCCGGCGACGCGCGAACAGGCGCCCGAACGCGGCGATGAGCAGCAGCATCCCGCCCGCGTATGCCGCCGCCGACGACGGCGCCACCTCGACGACGAGCGGACGGCGGCTGACGTTGCCCGCCGTGTCGCACGCCACCACCTCGAGCTCGGCCTGCCCGCGCGCCTGCAGCCGCGGCACGTGCACGGTCGCGCGATAGATTCCGAGCGGCCCGTCCATCTTGGCGCGCGCCACCTCGCCCCACGGCGCGCGCACGTAGATGTCCTTGACGTCCATCGCGCTCTTGAGCGCCTGCCCATCCGAGCGCATCGCCGCGTCGACGAGCGTCGCCACCGGCACGCCCGGCTTGAAGGCGAGCTGCACCGCCTCGCCCGCGCGCACCGTCGACGGCGCCGACACGACCGCCACCGCCGCCGCGCGCGTGTCGACGTGGATCTCGACCGTCCGTTCCTCGCGCACGCCGTCGTGGTCGACGTGCACCGTCGCCGTCCACGCGCCGTCGGGCCAGCCGGCGGGCACGAGGAAGCGCGCCACGTGCTCCTGCGCCGGCGCGTCCCACACCGCGCGCACCGGCCGCGCCGTCCACGGCAGCGTCACGTGCACGCTGGCGCGCGCCGGCGCCGACACGCGGATCTCGGGATCGCCCGGCTTCACGCGCGCCGGCGTCACCTCGGCGTTCGCCTGCGCCACCTCCTCGGCGAAGATGCCCTTGTAGGCCACGCCCTCGGGCAGCTCGTTCGGCACCAGCATCTCCGCCAGCGGCACGCGCGTGTCGACCTTGAGCTGCTTCTCGACCGCGACGAACGACGTATACGCCGTCACCAGCTTGAATTGCAGCGCCAGCTTGACGATCTGCTCCTTCTGGTCGCCGCGCGGATCGCCGTACTCGGTCGCGTCCGACAGCGTCTCGATGCGCCGCCGCGCCCACAGCGTGCCGAGGACGGCGTCGCCCGGCTGCTCCGACAGCGTCACCGGGAGCGTGCGCGCATACGGCTTGGCGCCGAGCTTGCCCGTCAGCTCGACGGTGGCGGGACCGTGGCCGCGGTACTTGCCGACGACGACGAGCGGCTGACCGGCGAACAGATCGGGCAGGCGCTCCGGCTCCATCGCCGTCACGTCGATGCCGGCGAAGCGCACGGCCACGTCGGTGAGCACCGGGCGATCGAGCCGCTTGTACAGCCGCGCCACCGCCTCGTCGACGGGCTCGTGCTGGCGGACGATCTCGGCGGCGCCGCGGCCGGCGCGCGCCACGCCCTCGACGAGGTAGCGGTTCACCGACGAGCCGATGCCGAAGCCGAAGACGCGCGACTGGCCGCGCATCGAGGCGATGTAGTCGATGATCTCCTTCTCGTTGCCGATGAAGCCGTCGGTGCAGAAGACGACCATGCGCAGCCGCTTGGGATCGTAGGGCTGGTCGAGCGCGGCGCGGATGCCCGAGAGCATCTCGGTGCCGCCCGAGCCCTGGAGCGAGCCGAGCCAGCGCTCGGCGGCGGCGACGTTCTCCGGCGTGTTGGGCAGCGACGTCGGCGACATCGACTCCGTCGACGAATCGAAGGCGATGAGCTGGAAGGTGTCGTCGGGGCCCATCTTCTCGATGGCGCGCTTGATGACCGCCTTGGCGGTGTCGAGCGGCTCGCCCCACATCGAGCCCGATTTGTCGACGAGGAAGACGAGCTCCTTGGCGCGCACCATCTCGGGCGCGACGTCGGCGGGCGGCTGCACGAACAGCATCAAGTAGTCGTCGCCGTGCTCGCGCGCGGTCAGGACGCGCGCCTCGGGCTCCTTGCCGGCGGGGCGCCAGGCGAGGATGAAGTCCTTGTTGGGGACGTGGTCGCCGTCGCCGAGCGTGACCAGGCGCTTGCCGCCGTCGACGGCGGTCATGAGGCGATGCGACTTCGAGGCGACGTCGGCGAACGCGTCGGAGGGGCCGAGCGCGACGACGATGTCGATGTCGTGCGCCGACTTGACCCCGGGCGCGACGACCGGCGGCGACACGCGCGCGGCGTCGGTGACGCCGTGGCTGGGGTTGTAGCGGGGGCCGATCGTCGTCGGGAAGTGGAACTGGTAGCGTCCCGAGTCGAGCTTGACCTCGTGGACGTAGCGGATCACGACCTCGACCGATTCGCCGGGCGGGATGTTGGCGACCGACTGCGTGAAGATGTTCGGGCGCTCCTGCTCGGTGAGCGCGGCCGTGTGGCCCTCGGCCCTGGCGCGCTCGTAGG
>CAZLIE010000115.1:0-14835 GCA_964559345.1 uncultured Terriglobales bacterium | reverse complement strand
TTAATTTGTCCGACTGTGAAGCTATGCATGTCTTTGTCGTCTGCCCAGGCCTTGTACCAATCCACGGTCATTGCTAGAGCGTCACGTAAAGAAAGCGCCGGACGCCAGTTCAGACGCGATGCCGCCTTCGACCAGTCCAGCTTCAACATTTGCGCTTCGTGGGGATGCTGGCCTTCATCGATTTTCCATCGCGCACCGTCGCCCCAGAATTCCCGAATGTACTCGGTAACTTTCGAAACCGAGGCAGCATCTGCGTAGTCCGGTCCGAAATTCCACGCTTCGCCGAACTCCGCCCCCCTTTCATATAGACACTCACAGAGTCGCAAATATCCTCGTAACGGCTCCAACACGTGCTGCCAAGGCCGCACCGCACCAGGATTGCGGATGGACACACATTCGCCACGGAGCAGAGCGCGAATCGTGTCGGGAACCAAACGATCCACAGCCCAGTCTCCTCCCCCAACTACATTGCCAGCTCTCGTGGACGCGAGTGCAACTCCGTGCTCGGAATAGCGCTGCGGGTTGAAGTAGGAGTCGCGAAAGGACGACACCACGAGCTCTGCACATGCCTTGCTATTACTGTACGGATCGCGTCCGCCCAAGCGGTCGTTTTCGCGATAAGGCCATTCCCACTCGCGGTTTTGGTAACACTTATCAGTGGTGATCACTATTACAGCTCGTACACTGCTGATTCCCTTAATTGCTTCCAGCAGATTTACGGTACCGATAACATTAGTCGTATAAGTCTCCACTGGATCTTCATACGATCGTCTTACCAAGGGCTGGGCAGCCATATGAATGACGATCTCGGGCTTGCTTGCCGCAATGACTGCCCTCAAACAACTCAAATCGCGGACATCGCCTATGTGCGAATCCATACCGGAACCGACACGCGCAACCTCGAACAAATTGGGCGAGACAAGAGGAGCCAGCGAGAACCCAGTGATGTCAGCTCCTGAGAGCTGAAGCCACAGTGATAGCCAACTACCCTTAAATCCCGTATGTCCCGTTAGAAAAACACGCTTGCGCCGCCAGTCCATTCTTACCAAACCTTCCAAGGTGCTGAACCAGTTGCCCAGAGTTGCTCGAGAACGGTCTTGTCGTGCATGGTGTCCATAGGTTGCCAAAATCCGCGGTGTTGATAAGCAGAGACCTGTCCGTCACGGGATAAGGTTTCTAGTGGCTCACGCTCCCAAATGGTCGAATCATCAGAGAGGTATTCATGAACCTTCGGCGAAACAACGAAGAAGCCTCCGTTTACCCAGAAACCGTCACCTTTGGGCTTTTCGGCGAAAGAAGTGACTCGGGACTGCTCATCCAGCGCCAAAGCACCGAATCTTCCGGCGGGCTGTGTTGCTGTTAGAGTTACCAAACGGCCGTGCCGCCTATGAAAGTCAATCAAGCAAGAGATGTTCACATTTCCTACACCATCGCCGTAAGTGAAACAGAATGGTTCTTCATTATCAAGGTAGGGCAGTACTCGTTTGAGCCTGCCTCCGGTCATGGTCTGTGCCCCCGTATCCACCAGCGTCACCCGCCAGGGTTCGGATCCATTGCGGTGGCATTCCACTCTGTCGTTTGCTAAGTCAATTGTTACGTCAGCTGAATGCAAGAAATAATTAGCAAAGTATTCCTTGATCAGGTACCCCTTGTAACCTAGACACACAACGAAATCGTTGATGCCATGCGCGGAATAAATCTTCATGATGTGCCACAGAATCGGATAGCCTCCGATCTCGACCATCGGCTTGGGACGTAACGATGTTTCTTCAGACAATCTCGAACCTAGTCCGCCAGCTAGAATGACCGCTTTCATCGATGCTTTATCCCAGTAACTTAATTGCGGTGTGTGGACAGGAAATGCGCCGATAACTGACGCAGTCGCTCTGCGATTAGTCGATCTCGGCGCATCCGCAGCAGGGCTTCTGAAACCAGCACATACATGATGGCTCCGAATGTTCCAGCCAAAACGCCAATTAGGACGATTAGAGCGCGTTTGGGCGACGATTTCCTGTCAGGCTCGACAGCAGGATCCAGTATCTGGATGACCGCCGCTTCGCGCGATTCGTCGATCTTCGCGGCTTCATACTGCTTGGCAAGTAACTCGAAAATGGTTTCGTAATACTTCACGTCGCGCAGTTTTCTAACGTACTCCAGTGCGACTGCTGGCACCTTGCCTGTGCTGACGATCGGATCTCCGCCTCCTGCGACTGCCTGGCTTTCCAGCTTACTCAGTTGTGCTCGCAGGCCTACGAGTTGTTGCTGCGCTAGGACGGTGTCTGGGTTTTGCTCCGTGGCGAACGAGTGCATTGCTTGCAGTTGGACCTCCTTGGCGGCGATCTGTGCTCGCAGTTCCCCGACTGCAGCTATTATCGCTTTCGCCTGGCTATCGAGTTGGATCATGCCCGTCTTTTGCTGCGTCTCTTTTAGGGCGACTTCCGCTCGGCCGAGATCATCCTTGGCCTGCTGCACCTGCTGCTCGAAGAAGAGGCGGCGTTGCGAAGCTTCACTTACGGCGAGATGTTGAGTGATGTTACGGAGCTCTTCGACGTACGCGTTGGCGATAGCGGCAGAGCGCTTTGGGTCTTTATCTTCCACCGAGACGGAGATCAGTCCTTCCTTTTCAGCGATGATCTCGCTGGCCTTCTCGAGTTCTTTGCGCGCGTCGGACAGCCGCTTGTCGCGATAGACGCCGCGCAGGTCGAACTTTGCGATCAGCGCATCTTCTATGCTGCGACTCTTCAGGATGCCAATGTAGATGTCGTTAGGATTCTTCAATCCGAGACTGCTGCCGGCGAGCGCGGCGAGCGGTCCCATACCGCCTCCAGCGAGTTGTGCCATCAGCATCGACGACGCGGATTGCGACTGCTGCGGCGGAAGGATCTTTGTCGTCGCCGTGTATTTGTTCGGCAGCAGGAGCGAGACGATCAGCGCGATGATTGCACTCGCCGCCGTTACGGTGAGGATCAGGCGCTTGCGCTTCGCCAGGACGATCAGAAGATCGAGCAGATCGATCTCGGAGTCGTCCACGGCCAGCGGCCGAGGTTCGATTAGCTCGGCTTGCTCGATGTGAGTGGTTTGCATTGCGTTCGTTTAACTTGCAGATGTTTATTTAAGAACGCTGATCGCCGCGGAACCCAATGCCAATTGCGAGAAGACCTGCGTCCAGTCACGCAACTGCAGCATTGAATTTCTCGTCCGGATCTTCTGCGGCATCACGATGGTGTCGCCCGGCATGAGCCGCAGCGAGTCGAAGTTGCCGACGAAGAACTCCCGGTGCATCTGCTTGCTGTTGACTGATCCATCGGCGCGAATCACGAAGAGGCGGCTCTTGTCGGCTTCGCGTGTCCCGCCGCCAGCCTCGCTCAAGTATGCGCCTAGAGTTCGGCCGGGCTGGAACATGAATGAGTTCTGGTTGTAAACCGCGCCAAGCACTTCGACTGTTGCCGGCTTAGGCGGAATAGTTAGGCGATCGCCGTCCTCGAGTGGCAGGGCAGGAAGCGCACTGACGTCTTTGTCAGTCGGCTTAAGCTCCAGGACAATGCGCCCGGTAGCCTGCACCTGTCTGAGCTTCTCGAGAACGCTTCGCTGTGCCGCAATCTGCTCCTGCGCAACGGCGCGCTCATCCGAAGCTCCTTGTCCTCCCACTTGCGTTGCTTTGGCGCGAAGCTCTTTGTCGAACTCCTCGGCAATTCGCTCAAGTTCTTTTTGCTGCTGAATTCGCGTAGTTTCGCGGCGGAAGTCTGAGGCGAACAGATACGCATTGGGAGTAAGTCCGCCGGTGCGTGCAACTAGATCCCGCAAGGTTTCACCGGGCTCAACGCGATAAACTCCCGTCCTCTTCACCTCGCCCTCAACCCAAACGAACTTCGTGCGTTTTTCCAGCGGCACGGCAAGATCGTTCTGCGAGAAGATGGTTATGACGTCGCCCGGCATGAGCTGCAGGTTGTCTTCCCCCTCTTTGTCCGCGATCGCCTTGCCGAGATTGAAAGGCAGTAGGCGAGCGGTCAGGTCCTCGTGATTCAGGCGCTGGATTACAGCGTAGTCCCAATTGATCTCTGCGGCATTGCGCTGAAAATCCGTGTGTTGATCAACTACGTTGTCCGACCACCCGAGCTGGCCTGTTCCGAGGGCGTTTTGCCGCATCCAGTAGTCGCGCTTGATGATTGCGTCCCGTGAAGGGATCAGATCGCAGACGCGCATGCCGTCGCGCCAGGGATATCGACCCGGTTGAGCAACGTTTCCGCGCAACGTGATTGCATTCTCAAAGCGCGGCGAGACCGAGAAGACGCGAAGCACGTCCCCGTCCTGGAGCGGACGTGCCAGGCCAGCACCGTCGAGTCCGAACTCTTCGACTTTGCGAGTGGTTCGATTTTCGATACGCTCGAGCACTACTCGGCTGCCGTCGGCGGTGGTGTTCAGGCCACCGGCTATTTCGACTTCGTCGCGGATCGTAGCATTGTCATGAATCTCGTAGATTGCCGGCAGATTGACACTACCCGTCACAGCCACGAGGTGTCCGACTGGAGGAATATAGATGACATCTCCAGGCAGTAGTGGGACGTCTTTCGACCTGTCGCCATTCAACAGCAAGTCGTACAAGTCGAACTCACAGATAGTGCGGTTCTGGCGCTTGAGCTGAATGCGACGCATCGACCCACTTCCGTCCGGCCCACCGGAGGCGAACAGCGCGTTAACCAACGTGCTCAGCGAACTTACCGTATAAGTTCCGGGACGCTTCGCCTGTCCAACGACCAATATCTGAATCGAGCGCAACTGTCCCAGATTGACACTTAGATCGAAATTCCTGAAGAGTCGGCTGATCGTGGTCTTCAGATAGCTATTCAGTTGCTCGTATTTCAATCCAGCCACTGTGACGCTACCGACTCTAGGCAAGTACACCTGCCCATCACGATCTACAACGACCCGAGCGTTGAGATCGATCTGGCCCCAGGCTCGGATGAGCAGCTCGTCACCCGGTCCGACGACGTAGTCAGCCGGCACGGGCACGCGATCTACCGGAGCGAATGTGCTAGGAACATTTTCAAATAGATTGCGGCCATAGATCGGAAGCCGCTGCCCAGTCGACGTAAAGACGAATTTCTGGAATTCCGTCAGGGGCTCGACTTTACGCCGTGGAGGATACTGGAGTGAAAAATCAAGCGCCTGATCATTGTTGGAGCCGTATCCAGATTCTGGAAACTGATTTTCCTGCTCAAATTGACGGTCTCGCGGAATACTCCGAGGGTTCTGTCGAGAATTGCGATTCCGCATTCGGCTCGCATCGGCCGCCTGATCCCGCCATTGGTCAGTTGCGGCTTGATCCACATCCGTATCCGTCGATGACGCATTCGCGCAATCGTTGCCCTCGCACTGTCTGGACTGCGTCGATGGAACACTAAGACTTGTTTGCGCAGAAACGATGCCCGACAAAAGCACGGCGGCCAAGAAGACTCTTCCTAGAGATGTGATCATTTTAAAGATGAACTTTTTGGTGGCTCCTACACCGTTGCGCATGGTGTTGGCGCCCATGTACTGTCAGCCAGGATATTCAGCCAGAACTTGGTGTATGCCGAACTGGCTTCGCCGCTATTCGCGAACGGCAACTCGCGCCCGACGAACAGTTGATACAAGCTCGAATGGGCAATCACGGAACCTGCAAACGCCAAGGTTGCGATATGCGGATCTACGTTACAAATCGCCCCCCGCGCTGCACACCTTACCAAGTACGCGCTGATTGCATCGAAAATGGCTCCAAGGTGATTGCGATAGACCTCGTCTGCGCCCGGCAACTCCAGTGCAGAAACATAGAGCAGTCGCATCAACTCGGGTTGCTCCGAGATAGTTCGAACGACGAACTCGAAAATCCTTGGCAGAACGATGTCAGGGTTGTCGTCGCTCGCGAGCGCGCCCTGAAGCTCCCGGCCAATCTTGATTCGGCTCAGCCTGCCTTCGAGTGCCGCCCAGAAGAGGTCCCTCTTGGTCCCGTAATAACGGAAGAGAGTGGTCTCATTCACGTCGGCCAATTGTGCAATTTCTCGAGTTCCCGTCCCGCTAAAGCCTTGGCGCGAGAACAACTGGACCGCTGCTTCGAGAATGCGAACTTCGGTCACGCTCTTCTGTTGATTTTTTTGGGCGATCATAGTTTGCTTTTAGGAAGCGACGGCGCGCCTCAGGTTGGTTCGGACTGGCTCTATGTCCACGGCATCAACCTCCACCGCAACACTTTGCATGATGAGGTCGAGAGTTAGCACGACACGCAGAATGCCTTTTTTTCGCAGGAGCACACCTTCCATCCCTGCCAGCGCTCCCGTTGTAATGCGAACTCTGTCACCGACGACGAGATAGGGATGAGGCTCGCATTTTGACAGGTGAACGCCAGAGCGAAGCGTCTCGATTTCAGTTTCCGGCAGCGGGAGCGGCTTGTCGCCTGCACTCACGATCCAAAGCACCCCAGGTACTTCGAGTACTCGCACTCGCTCGCGCGTGTCGATCCGAACAAAGATATAGCTGGGAAAAAGCGGCAACTCGAGCTGCATGTTACAGCCGTTCTTCCACCGGCGAACAGTTCGGTAAAGCGGCAGAAAGGATTCAATCTGCCGAACGGCGAAGTGATCGGCAACAGTCTTTTCGTGCCGCGCAGCTGTATATACGGCGAGCCAATGCGCCGCACCGTTCGAGGTCACGCTAGGAGCCCGCTTCCGATCTGACTTTCGAAACAACGATTTATCGCCGCTTTTTGAATTTTGCGCATAGCTTCGCTATCGTCACTTAGGACGTGCTTTTCGAACATTCGATTAACGTTGGCCCGAGACTGCTGCGAACATGCCGACACCTAATAAGTGCTGGCCGCATAGACGAATCCCTGAACCGGCTCTGTTAAAGGATCATTAACGGAGCGAGTGCTTGCTCGGGCGTTCCGGTATGCTCAGGAAAATGTAAGCTGCTCAATTTGGGATGGCAAGCAAAAAAGTCGGACTAGAGTTCAAATGCATACCAGCTAAGGTATTCTTCCGTATTCAAGCCGTTGGTCGAATGGGAAAAATTGCGACTGATTACCCGTGGATCAAATGTCATTTCCGCTGTATTCATCACCTAAGAGCGAGCACCTGCTTGCCGAGAACATCCTCAGGCGGTGCCATTTGGCGCCAAAGGGAAAACTTGTCATCATCTCTTAATCATGACATTGGCTAGCTGTGCACAGTTTTAAACTGCCCGATTTGTTGCTTGCTTGCACTGAGGTCGAGTTTTAAGCAGCTCGTTGTTCGCTTCTCCGTTTGGTCTTACGGCTTGTCAGCCAGGTGGAGATGCGGGCTTGATTGCGGTCGAGTACTAGGACTGGTGTTACGTAAAAATAAGTGCAGCCTAGAGTCAACTCAGGCTTGATGGCCCCCGTCTGCTCTCCTATTGTGAGACAAGGCTAACCAGTAAAGCTGAAATTACAGCAAGACCTCCGCACAGCTCTCCACAGCTTCAACTCGGTTTACCAATCGTCCGATAGGAATTGTGCATGGCTCTTCGGCCCACGCGTTTTTTCGTAACTTTTGCTGTTCTCTACGTCACCTGCATAGCCGCCTCCGGACAAACACCGGTCACGCCCACCACCACTCTCGCTGCTGAAACTGCAAACAATACGAGCGCGAGCAACACTTTTCAGCGGCAGCCGAACGGGAACATCGGCGCGGGAAACATTAGCAAACTGCCAGTACGGGCGCTCCTATATAGCGGGTCTACTACAACGGTGCTGGCACATGTGATGGCGTGGTTCGGTGACTCGCAGCATATGGATGTGGGCTACACGTCCAGTGATGCGGCCCAGATTCATAAGCAAGTTTCCGACATGTTGAGCCGCGGAATCGGTGGCGTTGTGCTCGACTGGGATGGTCCACAGCGTTCTCTGAGCACCAACACAGTTGCGGGTTTCAGAACCGAGGCGGAAACCCGGAACGGCACATTTACCTTTGCGGTAATTGAAGATGTTGAATCCGTCGTTGCGTATTCTCAGCAGAACGGTTGCGATGTTACGCAGAAAATCATTGACGATCTTAACTATGCATATACGAACTTCGAAATCTCTTCAGCCTACATGCATCAGAACGGCCGACCCGTGGTTTTGTTTTTCGGTACCGAGGCATACTACATAGATTGGAACAAAGTTCGCGACAATATCAGCGGCAATCCCGTATTAGTTTTCCGAAATCATGAGGCTTTCGGGTTAGCGCAAGCCGACGGCGCTTTCTCTTGGATGAACATTACTGATGGTGACCCCAATAACCAGGATCTTGCCGGACTTGACGGCTTATACAGCACAGCGCAGCAAAACCCGGCAAAACTAGTGATCGGAGGAGCGTGGAAGGGCTTCAACGACACGCTTGCTGCCTGGTCGAGTAACCGCATCATCAATCAACAATGTGGCAAAACTTGGCTCGCAACCCTCGCCGAAGCAGGCAATTACTATTCGTCAAGCAATCAGCTTCCATTCCTGCAACTTGTCACATGGAATGACTACGAAGAAGGAACGGAAATTGAGACAGGTATCGATAACTGCGTCTCGGTTTCGGAGTCAATCCAGGGGAGCACACTGCAGTGGGACATTGGAGCGAACGGAAATGAAAATGCCGTTTCGGCTTATCGCGTTTTCATTTCGACCGACAGTCCGAGTGCACCAAATCCCGGCCTAATGCCTCTCGTCGACGTCGCGGCAGCAACGCACTCGCTCGACTTATCGCAATACTCATTAGCTACGGCTACATACACGCTGTACGTAGAGGCTCTTGGAAAGGCGACGATTGCCAATCATATGTCGCGAGCTGTCACCTATCGGCCAGGTCACCAACCACCCACAGTCAGCGTTAGTGCGTCCCCGAGTACCGGCACGGCTCCAGTGACGGTGACTGCTACGGTTACTGCTTCGGCCGCATCTGGCTCAAGCATTGCCGGCACCAGCATCGATTTCGGCGATGGCGCCATAATGAATGGGTCTACCGCTTCGCATCAGTACGGCAATGCGGGAACGTACACCATCACGGCGACTGCCACGGACACTCTCGGAGTCAGTTCGAGTTCGACTACAACTGTGACTGTCACTGCCTCAGCCAGCTATGGCGTTGTGATTTCGTCGCCAGCCGCGGGTAACACGAACAATCAATTTGTTGAGGTGAAGGCAACCGCGACCACTCCAAACCCGCCCATCACGGCCATTTGGGTTTATGTTGACAACCAACTGGAGTATCAATCCTCGAACCAGAGCAGCATCGACGCATCTCTGAAGCTGAACAATGGGTCACATCACATAGTCGTGCAGGCGTGGGACTGGACCGGCGCTCTCTTTGTGGGTGACGTGTATATCAATGTTCTCGCGCCTCCGAGCACTCTGAGCGCAGTGCTCGATGTCACCCAACTCCCGTCGGTCGGCAAATATGGCGTCATGGCATGCACGGCACGCTCCACCGACACCAATGGGTTTGTGACCTCGTCCGCCGTCGACTTCGGCGATGGCACCACCGCGGGTGGCACCACGACTTACCACAACTATGGTGCGGCCGGAACCTACACGGTGAAGACGACGGTAACCGACGACCACGGCTACACATCGTCCGCTAGTACAAACGTGACCGTGAGCGGCGTGGCAGATATGCCGCCCATAGCCGTACTCTCTGTAAACCCAACTTCGGGACCCGCACCATTGACCGTCACTGTGTCCACGTCAGGATCGTCGGACCCGGACGGAACGATTTCTTCGTCGAGAATTGATTTTGGAGATGGTACGGTCGTAAATGGTGCAAGCGCTCAGCACACCTACGCCAATGTGGGAACATATACAGTGACGGGTACGGTAACGGACAACGCTGGACTCTCTTCGCAAGCCACTGCCAGCGTCCAGGTTGCAACTCAGCCACCGGCTCCGACTCACGATTTCAGTGGAAGCGGTAAATCCGGCATTCTGTGGCGCAACAGCAGCACCGGGTCAGATGCGATCTGGCTCATGAATGGCGGCATAGTCGCCTCCAACCTTACGATCTGGAGTGTCCCGGACACCAACTGGAAGATTGTTGGAGTAGGCGACTTCGACGGAGACGGCAAGGCCGACATTCTCTGGCGCAATAGCAGTACCGGCCAGGATGCAATCTGGCTGATGAACGGCGGTACGGTTGCATCCAACCTCACGATTTGGGCGGTGCCAGACACCAATTGGCAGGTCGCCGGTGTAGCGGACTTTAATGGAGACGGCAAGGCCGACATTCTCTGGCGCAACTCTGGCACTGGTCAGGACGCGATCTGGTTGATGAACGGCGGCGTGGTCGCCTCTAACCTTACGATTTGGACAGTTCCGGACCTCAATTGGAGTATCGCCGGCGTTGGGGATTTCGACGGCGACGGCAAAGCCGACATCCTCTGGCGCAATAGCAATACCGGTTCCGACGCCATTTGGCTGATGAATGCGGGCACCGTGGCCTCGAACCTGACAATCTGGACGGTCCCAGATACCAACTGGAAGGTTGCCGGAGTGGGGGACTTCGACGGGGATGGCAAGGCTGACATCCTGTGGCGAAACAGCATCAACGGTCAAGATGCGATTTGGCTGATGAATAGCGGAACCGTTGTCTCTAATCTGACGATTTGGGCCGTTTCGGACTTGACTTTGCAAGTCGCAGGAGTGGGCGACTTCAACGGAGATGGAAAATCCGACATCCTCTGGCGCAACAGCAGCACGGGATCGGATGCAATCTGGCTCATGAACGGCGGAACAGTGAGTTCCAACTTGGCGATCTGGTCCGTCCCAGATCTCAACTGGAACACACAACCGCATCCCGGCCAAAGTTGACGCATTGACAAAAGCTGGCCCACTAGTGATTTTCTGAAAGCCAGGCTCAAGTATTGCGGCAAATTCCAGCTGCCGTCTCTCGGCAACTGAAGCATTGAGCGAGAGGCGCCTATACATTTTTTGACTCGAGCCGAGCTGTCATCGCTGAAAAGTGTGCACAACGCTGGCTCCCGACTTGGGGCTCACGCTCTTTTAGTAGATCATTCCCCAGCGCAGACAGTTTCGCTCTTCACAAACCGCTCGGGATCTTGTTCAAGCAAATCTAGGTGGAAAAGGGATGCAGCTGAGCGTGCTGATTAGCCAAAGCAAGAGTCCGGAAATCCGAGATAGGCCTGGTGGCGTTTTGCAAGATCCATGGGCATTAAGTCCAAGCGTCAGCAGTGCTCCTGGGCTCGGATGGAACAGCAACGCCTGATTAAGCTCCTCGACCTTCATCCTATGACGAGATCCCAAGACTCATGCGGTGTCTCCGTCTCCGCTCATCGACTATTTATTGCGCTAGATTAGCCTGAAGAGACCCGAGCTAAAGAAAGCCAGTTACGTGCTACTGGCTTCCTGGTGTCGGGAGCAGGAGGCAATTCGCCTCATGTCGGCATCTACCATAAGTCCAATCAAGGCCTCCAGGCTGGTGCTCGGCTGCCATCCGAGTCTCGCCTTGGCTTTGGAGGCGTCTCCGAGGAGAACATCGACTTCTGCGGGTCGCTGGAACTTCGTGTCTGTGACTACATAATCCTCGTACTTAAGCCCAGCGTGATCAAACGCGATCTTGCAAAATTCCCTTACGCTTGTAGTACGGCCGGTTGCGACCACGAAGTCTTCTGGAACATCCAGTTGCAAAATGCGCCACATGGCATCGACAAAGTCTCCGGCGTATCCCCAATCCCGTTTTGCGTCCAAGTTCCCGAGCCTCAGGTCTTTTTGCAAGCCCATTTTGATTCTGGCGACGCCATCTGTGATCTTTCGGGTGACAAACTCGATACCACGCAACGGAGACTCATGGTTAAACAAGATTCCGCTCGACGCGTGCATTCCGAAGCTCTCCCGATAATTGACCGTCATCCAGTGGGCGTACAGCTTGGCGACCCCATACGGACTCCGAGGATAAAACGGTGTCTTTTCCGATTGCGTCGGCTCCTGAATTTTGCCAAACATTTCGCTTGTCGAGGCCTGATAAAACCGAATTTTCGGATTGGTCAGGCGAATAGCTTCGAGCAAATTCACAGCTCCCAGTCCGGTGACATATCCGGTGAGGATCGGCTGCATCCAAGAGGTGGCGACGAAGCTCTGTGCGCCGAGGTTGTAGACCTCGTCGACCGCGAAATGAGATAACGCACGTATCAGGGACGATTGATCGGTAAGGTCGCCCTCAACATAGTTAATATCGGCTTCAACGCCGAGATACCGGAGTCGCCAGGTAGTATTGGACGACCGCCTCGCTAGCAGACCGAAAACTTTGTAGCCTTTTTCCAATAGCAACTTGGATAGATAAGCACCGTCTTGCCCGGTCACACCGGTAATCATTGCAGCTTTATTCGCCAATTTTGTTCTCCCAGTACTTCAACACTTCGCTCAGAGTTTGTTCTATCGGAATGGCTGGTTTCCATGCGACTTCAGTCCGAAGCTTTTGTGAGCTTCCGCAGACTCGCCGCTGACTCGATCCTCGTAATCGCGATGGATCAGTTCTGATCTCGATGTCGATTCCTGACATTTCAATCATCTTACTCAAGAGTGATCTTACTGGCGATTCGACTTCGGAAGACACGTTGTATATTTCTCCGATTCGTCCTTGCTCGAGAAGCAGCTGGTAGGCACGCACCACATCTCTCACATCCGAAAAATCCCTGGTTGCATCGAGGTCTCCTACTTCAATAATGGGAGGCCGCACACCATGTTTGATTTCAGCGATCTGCTTGGCAAAACCCGAAATGGCGAAATCCGGTGACTGCCCGGGACCGATGTGGTTAAACGGTCGAGCAATTACCACCTTGAGTCCCTGGGTATAACACCACTGAAGGCAGAGCGCCTCGGCAGCAACCTTGCTGACTGCATACGGGCTGAGAGGTTTTGGAGAACGACCCTCGCATATTGGCAGCGAGTCAGTCGGCACAATGCCGTATACGTCGCTGCTGCTGACAAACAAAAATCTTCCATCAAAGCCACTGCTCTTGAGCGCAAGCAACAGATTCAGAGTTCCCAAAAAGTTAATATCATAGGTCTCGCGCGGATCGGCAAAAGATCTGGGCACCACAGTTTGTGCCGCCAGGTGCAGAACTGCCTGAGGCTTGATGAAGGTGACGGCCTGCCCAACAGCAATGGCGTCTCGGAGGTCAACCGGCCGATTGTTCAGAACTAACGGCACCGAAGACATTGCGCTTTGCACAAATTGCCCCACAAAACCAGAGGCACCTGTCACCAACAATTTTCGGTCACCCATTTTGGCTTGTTCCCGGATTTATTGTCCAACAAGGATGGAAACATTGCACGAATTCTAGAACACGCTTGAACCGCTCGACCCGGTAACCACGGTGTTGCCTCCGGAAGCGGGAATTAAACAGCTCGGAGAGCTGTCGACCTCATTACTGCCATTTTATTAAAAGGGAAGTCCCGTAGTGGGCGACCTTTGGAGTCATCGGACATGGCGCTAGAAAACCGATCGGGTAAATATCAGTCGGCACGACTTTCAGCCGCGATGAACGGAACCTCATCTGCTATCGGGCAGAGACACCGCCGAGCATTCGTCTGCAGAGCTTTTCGAGACCGCGAGAGTAGTGATGGTGGATGTTCTGCTTCGTCTGGCTCAGCTTAGCCGTGATCTCATCAAACGTATAGCCTTCGAAGACCTTAAAGACGCAAGGTAGGCGCTGATTTTCCGAGAGGCTCTCAAACAGCTACTCCAGCCCAACTCGGTCCAATTCCCTCTCGATGGCTTCCTTGCGACGCACGGGCACCACATCCACTATTTTGAATGTTGCTTTCAGAGTCATCCAGCGGCAGAGCTGTGTAAAAGTGCCGGGAGTTTAAGTAACTGCATGTGGAAATTGATCGATTGTACGCGATCTAAAGGACTCATCAGCTGACACAGCCTTTTGATTTAAGCGGATGCTCGGTATCAGCTACAAAACCGCGTGGTACCTCTGCCATCGTATCCGCAAGGCTATGGCTGCCGTTCGGCCCCAACTGCCGCTTACCGGAACTATCGAAATAAGATGAAACCTATGTTGGCGGTCGCAAGCGTGGCACGGGCCGTGGCCCGACTGCTGGCAGGACTAAGGAAATCGTTATTGGCATCCGGCAACGTAACTCCGCGACAAATCCCACTGGCGAACTCCGATTCTTCCATGCTGAGGATGTGAAGAGCGGAACTCTCGGAAAGTACATCCGAGAGAACGTCTCTGCCGATGCCGTGGATGTGATTATGACGGACGAACTTCCCGCTTATCCCAAAGCAATGATGGCTGCGGGAGTGCATGGAACTAGGCACAAGACGATCCGCCACAAAGAGAACATCTACGTTGAAGGCGACGTTCATGCCAATACCGTCGAATCCGCATTCTCTCTGCTCAAGAGAGGCATCATTGGCACGTGGTATCGAATTAGCGCAAAGCATCTTGAGGCCTACTTAAACGAGATGTACTTCCGGTTTAATAATCGGAAAAATACTTATCTATTTCGGAACACTCTGCTTAAAATGATCGAGTCGGAGAACATCGAATATAAGGAACTGACGCGTTCGACTCTGAACGTGTGGCCTAGAGCTACCGTTTAGGCTCGGTGTCTGGTGCAGGCGTGGACTTGATTGCCGTTTTGTTGTTGTCCATCGTAACTCCATGCACGTCAATACTTCCCATAGGATCTTCGCTTAAAATTCCTACCTCACTGTTGGAAATACTCCCTCCAGAAACGCGTATTCCAGGATGATAGGTGATTGTTTGCGGTTGTTCCTGTTCTATTGGAGCGATGTGAAATCCACGCTTTTGTCGTTTTAACTCTCCGTTGATCCACTTATAAGT
>CAZLIE010000114.1:0-14897 GCA_964559345.1 uncultured Terriglobales bacterium | reverse complement strand
GATGTGTCCGACAGCTCAGGCATCACTCAGACGACCAGCACTCATGGACTCGGCGTGCTCACCGCCGACTTCGACGACGACGGATGGGCCGACATCTACGTCGCCAACGATTCCACCGCGAGCGCGCTGTTCCATAACCTGAAAAACGGCAAGTTTGAGGACATCGCGATCGCCGCCGGCGCCGCACTCAGCCCCGATGGCAAGCCGCAGGCCGGTATGGGCGTTGGAGCCGGCGACTACGATCACGACGGCAATCTCGACATCATCAAATCGAACTTCGCCGGCGACACGCACTCGCTCTATCGCAATCTCGGCAACAATAACTTCGACGACAAAACCTTCGAGTCCGGCCTCGGCGTCAACACCAAGTATCTCGGCTGGGGCTGCGGCTTCTTCGACATGGACAACGATGGATGGCTCGACATCCTCGTCTGCAATGGCCACGTCTATCCCGAGGTCGTGCAATTGCGCACTGAAGCCGCGTATCCGCAGCGCAAGCTGCTCTATCGCAACCTGCGCAACGGCCGCTTTGAGGATGTCTCGATGCAAGCCGGACCGGGAATCTCGACGCCTGCCCCGGCGCGCGGCTGCGCCTTCGGCGACTTCGACAACGACGGCGACATCGATGTGGTGGTGAACTGCGTCAACGACTATCCGCAATTACTGCGCTGCGATTCGACTACCGGCAATCACTGGATTAAAGTGCGGACCATCGGCACGAAATCAAACCGTAGCGGCATCGGAGCGCGGATCAAATGTGTTGCCAAGTTCCCCGGCATCGATCAGCCGGTACAGCAGGTGGACGAAGTGCGCAGTGGCGGCAGCTACTTTTCCCAAAACGATCTGCGCATCCACTTCGGACTGGGCAAGGCAACGAAGGTTGATCTGCTGCAAATCCGCTGGCCCAGCGGACGCGTTGATGAGCTCAAGAACATCGACGTCGATCGAGTGATCTACGTCAAAGAAGCCGAAGGAATCGTTAAGCAAGACGTCTTCAAAAAGTAATCCGTTCGATCCGTGGTGGGCAGTTGCCTCGAGGTTAGTCCAGATCCCGCCAATTATGGCCCACGCCAATTTCCACCAACAGCGGCACCCGGAACGGGTACACGTTCTGCATGTGCTCTCGGACAAGTTCTCTCATCGTGTCCACTTCCTGCTCCGGCACCTCGAAGACGAGTTCGTCGTGCACCTGCAGGGTCATGCGCGAGCGCAGCTTGCGGCGTGTAAGCTCAGCATCGATCTTGATCATCGCCAGCTTGATTAGGTCGGCCGCCGTGCCCTGGAGTGGTGTATTCACGGCAGTGCGCTCGGCGAAGCCGCGCATATTCCCATTCTTGCTGTTGATGTCCGGGATTGGACGGATACGGCCAAACAGAGTTCGCACCCGCTGCTCGCGTCGCGTCTCATCGAGCACGCGGTCGATGTACGCGCGCACCCCCTTGTAACGATCGAAGTAGGTCTCGATGTACTTTTTGGCTTCCTTCTGGTCGATGCCAAGCTGCGCCGCCAGTCCAAACGGCGAGATACCATACACGATGCCGAAATTAACCGCCTTCGCGCGACTGCGATGATCTGACGTGATCAGCATCGGAGGCACTCCGAAGACCTCGCTCGCCGTGAGTTGATGAATGTCGTCCTCGCGGCGATAGGCCTCGACCAGCAGCGGATCCTCCGAGAAGTGCGCGAGCAGGCGCAATTCGATCTGCGAATAGTCTGCCGACAGTAAAACATTTCCATGCTCTGCAATGAAAGCCGAGCGAATCTCGCGTCCAAGTTCGGTGCGGATGGGAATGTTCTGCAGGTTCGGATTTGTCGATGACAGTCTTCCGGTTGCCGTTCCCACCGGATTGAACGTGGTATGCACGCGGCCGGAGATGCGGTCCACCAACTGCGGCAGCGAGTCCACATAAGTGGACTTCAACTTCGAAAGCTGGCGGAAGTCGAGCACCTTGCGCGCGATCTCATGCTCGATGGCGAGTTCCTCGAGCACCTCCACGGCCGTCGAAATCGTTTTGCCTTTGCCGTACTTCACGGGTTTGGGTAGTCCCATCTTGTTAAACAGGACCTCGCCCAGTTGCTTGGGGGAGTTCACATTGAACTGCTCGCCGGCGATTGCGTGAATCTCTTTGGCACGCGCATCGCACTGCTTCTCTAGCTCGACAGCCATGCGGCCCAGCGCCGACGTATCGATCTTCACGCCCGCTTCTTCCATGCGCGCCAGCACGGGCAGCAGTGGAAGATCGATGGTGTCATACACGTTGATCAGCCCCGGCTCATCTTCCACCTGCTTGCGCAGCGCGTGCGCCAGCCGCAGCGTGACGTCGGCGGCCTCAGGCGTAGTGCCTGCAAGCTGCAGATTGAAGTGCCGCAACGCAACTTCCGGGAGAGTGTGACTGCTGTAAGTAGGGTTCAGCAGATACGAAAACAGCATCACGTCATCGCGCACGCCCGCGAGTTGTGCCACGGATTGCGGCTCGGCCACGGAATTTCTCAACAGGCGCAGCGCATTCTTATAATCGTGCACCGCCTTGGGTACGCTCTCATTCCTGAGCATCTTCTCCACCGCGGTAGAGAGCCGACCCTCTCCCAGTCGCACGCTCACGGCTTTGTTCTCTTCGGTGGAGATTCCAACTTCGATGGGATCACAAGTGCGCGTCTGCACATTCAGCAGCGGAAGCTCAGGAGCATCATCTTTATCTGCATTAGGAAGCGCAGTAGGCGCGCAGATGGCGACCGCCAATCTGTTCTTCGCCGCTCGCTTAACCAGGGTTTCAAGCTGCGGGACGGATTCAATGCTTCCGTACTCAACATCCGCGACATCGGTTTTACGCACGAAATCCTTGAGCAGCGTGGTGAACTCAAGCTCGTTGAAGAGTGCCCGGCAACCTTCATAGTCGGATTCCTGCGCGCGCATGGCTTCGAGGTTTAGGTGGACCGGAACATTCACATCGATGGTCACCAGCTCTTTGCTGCGCAGGATTACATCACGATTGTTGAGCAGCGACTCGCGATAGGTTTTGCGTTCGACTTCTTCGGCGTGCTCCAGCGCGCCTTCCACCGATCCAAAGCGCTTGATCAGTTCCACCGATCCCTTGTCCCCGATTCCGGGAGCGCCGGGAATGTTGTCGATCGAGTCGCCACGCAAGGCCATCACATCGATCACCTGCTCCGGCCTGACTCCCAGGATCTCTTCGACCTTAGCGGCGTTGCAGATCAGATTGTCCTTGGTCGGGTTGAGCACGCAGATGTCATCGCCGACGAGCTGCAGCATGTCCTTATCGCTAGACACGACATACACGGGATGTCCCGCACTGACGGCCTTGTGCGCGAGCGTGCCAATCACGTCGTCGGCCTCAAAGCCTGGCTGTTCGAGGATGGGAATGCGATAAGCGTCGAGCGCGCGGCGAATGTATGGCAACTGTTGCGCAAGGTCATGCGGCATCTCCACGCGATTTGCTTTGTAGCCGCCGTAAGCGACTTCCTGGTAGGTCTGCGTCTTGCTGTCGAACTTTTTCACTGACGCAATCTGCCGCGCCTGCTCGTCGCGAAACGTGGGCGCCGCCACGTCAAACACCGCCGCCAGATATTGCGGATTGAAGTCCGCGCGCAGCTTGTTCAGCATGTTCACGAACACGTACGTGGCAGCAGTAGGAATGCCGGTGCGCGTGGACATCGGACGCTGCCGAGCCATCGCGTGATATGCGCGGAAGATGAACGACATCGTGTCGATCAGAAATACGGCAGGCCGGGTTTCGGGTTGTGGGAAGGCGGACAAGAGTCTTGTAAAAAGTCTAGCAGTTCAGCGCCAAACGCACTGCCATTGCGTCAGGCAGCCTGGAATATCGCGCAATGAAACGTGACGCTATATGATCTGAATCGCCCGAATTGGGCAAGCATCCAACGCATCATGGACTTGCAACTCGCAGGTAAACGCGCTCTCGTCACTGGATCCACCGCCGGCATCGGATACGCCATCGCCAAGTCGCTGGCCAATGAAGGCGCAACGGTAATCGTCAATGGCCGCACCAAACAACGCGTGGACGACGCGCTGAAAAGCCTGCAGCAGGCCAATGTCCGCGGCAAAGTCGAAGGCCTCGCGCTCGACCTCGGCACCGCCAGCGGCGCGGAACAGGCAATCGAACGATATCCCGACGTCGAGATTCTCGTGAACAACCTCGGCATCTTCGAACCCAAGGCTTTCGAAGATATCGCCGACGCCGACTGGCTGCGCTTCTTCGAAGTGAATGTCCTGAGCGGAGTGCGTCTGAGCCGCCATTATCTGCCGCGGATGAAGCAGCGCAACTGGGGACGCATCGTGTTCATCTCCAGCGAGTCTGCGCTGCAGATTCCGGCCGAGATGATCCACTACGGCATGACCAAAACCGCGCAACTCGCCATCGCCCGCGGCTTGGCCGAGACCACCGCCGGAACCGACGTGACGGTCAACTGCGTGCTACCCGGCCCCACCGGATCGGAAGGCGTGATGACCTTCGTCGATCAAATGGCCGCGCACACCAAGACCCCAAGGGCCCAGGTGGAGGCAGACTTCTTCCGCACAGCACGTCCAACATCGCTATTAAAACGCTTCGAACGCCCAGATGAAATCGCACCGCTAGTAGCATTCGTCTGCAGCCCACTGTCATCAGCCACAAACGGCGCGGCCTTACGCGCCGACGGCGGTGTAGTGCGCGCAATCGCGTAACGGAAGCACCTGCGGTAGCGGCTGAGGCGGTTGCTGTTTAAAAAAGCTGCCTAGATGCCATCGCCAGTTACGGCCGCAGCTTGGGGAGCCGCTACCAATTCTTCGAAGGTCAGGCGGTCGTTGGTGAAGATGCAGATTTGTCCCGCAATCTGCATTGCTTCTTCTGCGATGGTACGTGCCGGAAGTTGGGTCTTGTTCATCAGGGCCCGGGCGGCTGCCAAAGCATAGGAACCACCACTTCCGATGGCGGCTATGCCTTCGTCCGGTTCTATAACGTCACCAGCTCCGCTGATGAGGAAGGTCTGGCCGGGATCGGCGACGATCAGCAGGGCTTCGAGATTCCGAAGAATCTTATCCGTACGCCAGTCCTTGGCGAGTTCGACGGCAGCGCGTCCCAAATTTCCGTGATACTGCTCGAGTTTTACTTCGAAGCGGCTGAATAGGGAAAATGCATCGGCGGTTGAACCGGCGAATCCTGCCAGGATTTTGTCCTGATATAGGCGGCGGATCTTGCGCGCGTTGTGCTTGATCACGCCCTCGCCCAGCGTGACCTGTCCGTCGGCAGCCATGACGACTTTGCCGTCGCGGCGGACACATAGAACGGTGGTGGAACGAATGCGAGGAGCTTTGCGGGAGACAGACTTCGGTTTTGACAGGTACTCGGAACTGGATGACTTCATTAGCAATAGGAAATTATAGCCAATTAGATGATTCGTACTCGTCCCGGATTCGACTGCTGGGGCAAAACACACAGCAATTATGCGCGTTTTTTTGCTGGCCCGGATCGGCTGCCAAGTCCCCAGGTTGTTCCGGCATCGAACGCCAGGAAAATCAGGAACAGCATCAGCAAGGGAATGTGATCGAGATTGTTTCCGAGATATCGCCAGAACGGAACCCCGTGTCCAGGAGCGAACCACGTGCAAAGCGTAAACGCCAGCATGTAGATTGCGCCGCCGATCGAGGCGAGAGGCACCCACAATCCCAAAACGAGAGAGATGCCGATGAGCGCTTCACTCCAACTTACGATCCGAGCCCAGATATACGGATGCGGCAACACATAGTGCGTCAGAGTCGGCCTGAGCCAACTCACGACTTGGTGTTGATCGACATAACTGCCGACGTATTTCTGGAAACCGCCATGGACGAACTCCGAGCCGACGATCTTGTATTCGGCGAAGAACAGGAAAATCACGCCGACTGCGATGCGAATCAGCGCGAGCACACGATGGGCATTGGCGTCACTCATTTGAACGCGAAGCTATCAGGCACAGAAAGCTACGCGCAATGACAACCTGAGTTCCCCAAGGTTGACGCCTACAGTACGGGCGGACGGAAGATTGGGTCCTGCGAGCAGCGCCCGCGACAGTGTGTGGCCAACGCAATCGCACACAGCAAGATTGCCACGGTGAGGGCCGTTCCTGTGTGGGAGAGTGCGTTCAGCACATCCGAAATCAAAGGAGACATAACTAACCTGACTGATCTACTTAGAAGCCGTACGCTAGCGAAAGGGGTGGCCGGGGTCAAACAAATTCCCTCTGGCCGTAAGCCACTGATAGACAGTAACTTGAGGTGAATTAGAACGCCATGAAGGGCATCTTGCGCGGCGCGTTTCGCCTGATGAAGGGCTGATTCAGGAACTCCACTACGGGCGTAAGGACGCGGAAGCGAGTGAGAATTTCCGACAGCATGCGTGGGCTGCTCGCCAATTCGGGACCCAGAACGGCTTCCATGAACCATTGCCGCCGCCGCAAGAATCCTTCCGCCGGATGATCCTTATCGAAGCCTTTGGGGACACGCGAGAGTTGCTCACCCTGCAATTCGCCCATTAACCTCTTCAGCGTCTTTGATCCGATGAGGTCCCGGAAGTCAGCGTGTCTCTCGGCGAGCAAGGTTCGGATGGCCGTCAGCTCATCTCGTTCCGGCATGTAAACGCCGCCGGCAATGAGCACTTCCTTGGCGCTAAAATGGAAATAAAAACATCCGCCGGAAGTTTTCGAAAGCGTCTGCAGATGGAAGACAGCGGCCACATGCGTCTTGTAAGGACGCTTGTCGTTTGAAAATCGCGTGTCGCGATAAATACGGAAGATGGACTTCGCAACCGGAGTTACATAGCGCGGCGCCGAGTCGGCGAAATGATTGTTCACGCATCCGACGAGCTCTTCCAGAGGCTTGCGGATATGCTCGTCAAAGATGTGCTTGCGCGGCTGAAACCATTCGCGTTTGTTGTTGCGTTCCAGGCCGCGCAGGAAGGAGATCGCCTGCGGCGAGAAGCCAGGGAATTTCGTTGGACCAGTGCTCTCGCGGCCGATGTAAGCGGCTTTCGTAGCCATCAGTACTTAGGCATGCTCGGATCGACTTTGTCTGCCCACGCCAGAATGCCACCAGCAAGGTTCTTCACTTTGCGGAAGCCAGCCTGACGCAGGAAGTCCACTGCTTTCGCGCTGCGCACACCCGAGCGGCAGTGAGCGACGATCTCACGGCTGGAATCAAGTTCATTGGCGCGCTTGGGCAAATCGCCGAGCGGGATCAGATGTCCGTTAATATTGCAGATCTGATACTCGTGCGCCTCGCGCACGTCGAGAATGTAGATGTCTTCGCCTGCATCGAGACGGCGTTTCAGTTCTTCGGGCTGAATCTCAGGAACGTTGATCGTCGGCAATGCTTCTTCGCCGCGAATGCCGCAGAACTCCTGGTAGTCGATCAATTCGGTGATGGTCGGATTGGTCCCGCAGACTGGGCAGACAGAAATTTTTCGCAGCTTGAGCTCGCGAAATTTCATTCCCAGAGCGTCAACCAGCAGTAGTCGTCCGATCAGCGGCTCGCCCGATCCGAGGATCAGCTTGATCGTCTCCGTCGCTTGGATAATTCCGACGAGGCCGGGCAAAATTCCCAGGACTCCACCCTCTGCGCACGAAGGCACTAATCCAGGCGGTGGCGGTTCGGGATACAAGCAGCGATAGCACGGGCCGTCTTTAGTTCCGAAGACGCTGGCTTGTCCTTCGAAACGGAAGATCGATCCGTAAACGTTGGGCTTGCCAGTCAGCACGCAAGCGTCATTCACGAGATATCGGGTGGGGAAGTTGTCGGTGCCGTCGACGATGATGTCGAAGTCCCTGAAGATATCGAGTGCATTGTCGCTGCTCAACCGCGTTTCAAACAGGCGCAGTTCGACAAAAGGATTAATCGCCTCGATCTTCTCTGCGGCGGAATCGAGCTTCGGACGGCCTACGTCATTCGTCGAGTGAATAATCTGCCGTTGCAGATTGGTGAAATCAACGACGTCGAAATCCACTAGGCCGAGCGTGCCGACACCCGCAGCCGCGAGATACAAGGCCAGCGGCGACCCCAATCCACCAGTCCCAATACACAGTACGCGCGCCGCCTTGAGCTTCTGCTGTCCATCAAGCCCGACCTCGGGCATGATGAGATGGCGTGAGTAGCGCAGGATCTCTTCGCGGCTTAATGCTGCGGTTGGCGGTGCGGTCGTGGTTGCCATGGGAATTCCGTTAGAAACGTCCTCCGGCGATCGATGGGATGATCGACAAGTTGTCGCTGTCTTTCACCGGCGTGCTCTCCTTCTGCGCCAGGTAGCGGACGTCTTCGTCATTCAGATAAACGTTCACGAAGGCGCGGAGCTTGCCGTCATCGGTGTACAAATGCCGCTTGAGGTCGGGGTGCGTGGAAGTCAGCTGCTTGAGCGCCTCTGCAACCGTGGATGCGTGCACGCTCACGGCGTCCTTCTTGCCTGCATACTGACGAAGCGGAGTTGGAATGAATATGTTCATTATTGGTTGAGGCTCTTGAGATGTATTGAGCTATGTCGAGGATTCATTTCCGGTTGCAATCGCTGCAATTCCGCCACAAAGACGGGCTCGTCCTCGAAGTGCTTGTCTTCCTCTGTTGTTCCCGAAAGCAGAAACGAATTCGTGACTTCCGCCTTGCCGCCCCGCACGCTGGTGATCACATACGAACAACCGATCCAGTGGGCCTCTGCGAGATCGGTTTGGGACCAGCGTGCCGGATGGTCGGGATGCGAATGATAGAAGCCGACAATCTCCAATCCTTGCTCTCGCGATTGCCGCTGAATGCGCACAAGCTCCTGCGGAGCGATGTGATAACGGTTATGCGGCGAGTCGGAACGCGTGTTCCCGCAGCGCACTGTCTTTGCCACGGTTCGCGCATTCTCATCTGCCAGACCTAGTAAGACTCCGCAGCATTCGTACGGATAGGTTTCCTCGCCGTGTTGGCGAATTGCCTCATACTCGGGTTGAGCAATGTTCAGCATTGGACGTTGTCGATTCTATTCCTGCTCCCACAATCGTTCACTCAAGTACTTGTCCGCAGCATCGGGAAGAACCGTCACGATGACGGCTTCGCGATGCTGCGCGAGCCAGCCACTATCGCGCAAATCCCTCGCGACCTGCAAACATCCGACGACCGCCGCGCCTGCAGAGATGCCAACCAATAGTCCTTCTTCCCGCGCCAACCGCTTCAACATTGCGTAGGAATCTTCTGTCGAAATTCCAAGATCCTGGTCCGCTAGATACGGATCGTAAATGCCCGGCACAATCGCCGTTGCCATGTGCTTGAGGCCTTCTAGGCCGTGAAAGGGAGAATTCGGCTGAAGAGAAATAAGACGAATCTTCGGGTTTAACTCACGCAGCCGCCGCGAGCAGCCAACAAATGTCCCACTCGTGCCCAACGTCGCGACGAAGTGGGTAATGCGCCCTTCGGTCTGGTTCCAGATCTCGTTCGCAGTCGTGTGATAGTGCGCGAGCCAATTGCCGTCGTTCGAGTATTGGTCGGCGTAAAAATACTTATCAGGCTCGGCAGCGTGAAGCCCGCGCGCCTTGTGGATGGCGCCGTCGGAGCCCTCATTTGGATCGGTAAAAACGATCTTGGCCCCGTACGCATGCAGGATGCGTTTGCGTTCGAGCGAAACGTTCGCCGGCATACACAGCTTCACGGGAAAACCGTGCGCAGCGCCGACCATGGCATATGCGATTCCAGTGTTGCCGCTGGTGGCATCGAGCAGTGTGCGTCCTGGCCGGAGTTCGCCGGTGTGTTCGGCTTCACGAACGATATTGAGAGCAGCGCGGTCCTTTACCGATCCACCGGGGTTGTTCCACTCTGCTTTGCCCAGGAGCTGCACGCCCGGGAACTCGCTAGCGACTTTCTGCAGACGGACGAGGGGTGTATTGCCAACACGCTCAAGTTGCGTGTTGCCAAGCAGTTGTCTCGACGTGCTGAGATGTAGTCCCGCCGTAACTGCACTCACGTAATTTGCTCAAACCTCCGGCGTATGCGAAAGTAAAACCGCTGTCGCCCTTCTGAAGTTTAAATAAGGTGATTAGGGCTGGCAACGAACCGGCTGGAAGGTCTATCTACAGCACAACAGCCGGAGAAACTGAAACAATGTCGAAAAATACAGAACAGAAATCATACGAAGACGCTCTCGGCTACCTGCGCGAGCACCAATTTGATGTCCTGGAACCGGCCGGCGTTACAAATCGTGTGTTCCTGAAGAAGCACGGTGTCTCCGCGGCGATTGAGCGCGCCGGAGATGGTTCCACCCGCCTCTTTGCCAAGCCCGGATACCTGCTGGGTGGCGAGATCGCGCGATTGGTGGACAAAGGTTATCAGAAATTCCTCAAGACAACGAAGACGGAAATTCCCGCGACCGCGGACCATCTGCAGGCCATCCATGCATTTTCTGAAGAATTGAAGGAAGCGACCGGATCGATCAGTCTCTATAACGAATCCCTCGGCACGGTCAGTGATCGTTACATGTATGACCGCGTCGAAGATCGCGACGAACCCAAGCCGGAGCGCCCTCAGCGCCCCTGGCAGGCAAAGCAGCCGGTAAAGACCGGCAAGCGCCGCGCCTAAATCTTAAGTTCAGAAAGTTTTAACCACAGAGGACACTGAGAGTACAGAGGAAAGAGCTAGTTTTCCTCTCTGTGGTTCGATCTTTTATGCCCATTTAAAGCTAATCTTCGAAGATCACTTGCGCCATTGCGGTGCTTTCAGTGTGGGTCAGCGATATCGAGATCCTCTTCACTTTAAGGATCGCGGCCATATCGGAAGCTTTGCCTGAGAGTGCCAGAATGGGACGTCCCCCGGGCACATTGGTGACGGCAATTTGTTTCCACGTCACTCCGCGATTGGCGCCTGTCCCCAAGGCTTTCATTGCCGCTTCCTTGGCGGCGAAGCGGGCGGCGAATCGTTCCGCGGAGTTCCTCTTGCTCTGGCAATATTGAATTTCTGCTGGCGTGAAGACGTGTTCAAGAAATCGATCGCCGAACCGGGCAATCGATTGCGCGATTCGGGGAACCTCGCATATGTCAATACCTGTTCCGACGATCATCGGTTCTAGTTTATCTTTGCCGTAATTTGCGCGTGGGGAAACTCAGTCTTCCAGCCAATCAAAAGCGCGCGTGACCGCCTTCTTCCATCTTTGGTAAGACTCTTCACGGCGGGCGTGATCCATCTGCGGTGTCCAACTGCGATCGACAGACCAGTTCGCGCAGAGCTCACCGATGTCTTTGAAAAAACCGACCGCGAGGCCCGCGACATATGCTGCTCCCAGTGCTGTGGTCTCCTGGATCGCTGGACGAACGACTTCACGATCGAGGATGTCGGCCTGAAATTGCATTAGAAGATCGTTAACGACCATGCCACCGTCAACTCGCAGTATGTCCAGTCTCGCATCGCAGTCCTGCTCCATGGCTTCTGCGACTTCTCGTGTCTGGAAGGCAGTTGCCTCGAGGACGGCGCGCGCGAGGTGCGCCTTATTGGCGAATCGGGTGAGGCCGGTGATTACGCCGCGCGCATTCGCCTTCCAATATGGCGCATATAAACCAGAGAATGCTGGGACGAAGTACACGCCGCCATTGTCATTCACTGAGCGCGCGAGAGGCTCTATCTCCGAGCTTGAGCCGATCAGGCCGAGATTGTCTCTTAGCCATTGCACTAGCGCGCCGGTGATGGCGACGGATCCTTCGAGCGCGTAATGTGCGGGTTGCCCAGCGAGCTGATAAGCGACTGTCGTCAGCAAGCCGTGTTTCGAACGCACAGGACGGATTCCCGTGTTCAACAGGAGAAAACATCCGGTGCCGTAAGTGTTCTTCGCCTGACCCGGCTTGAAGCACGTTTGACCGAGCAATGCTGCCTGCTGGTCACCCAAGATGCCGGCGACAGACACTCCGCTAAGAGCGCCACTCGCTATTTGTCCGTAGATCTCACTGCTAGAGCAGATTCGCGGCAACATGGCGCGAGGGATTGAGAACAGCTTGAGCAGTTCGTCATCCCAGTCCAACGACTCGAGATCCATCAGTTGGGTGCGACTGGCATTCGTGACGTCTGTGACGTGAACGCCGCCTTTGGCCCCACCGGTCAATCTCCAAACTAGAAAGCTGTCGATTGTTCCGAAGAGGATTTCGCCGGCTTGGGCCCGCTCGTGCAATCCTTGGACATTGTCGAGTAGCCAGAGGACTTTCAGGCCACTGAAGTACGTGGCGAGCGGCAATCCCGTTTTGTTCCGGATGAGCGGCTCGTTTCGTGAGAACTTGCCTAGATATTCAGTCGTACGCGTGTCTTGCCAGACCACGGCGTTGGCAACCGGGACGCCGGTTTTCCGGTCCCACAGCACCGTGGTCTCGCGCTGGTTGGTGATGCCGATGGCGGCGAAGTCTTTCGGACGGAGTGCGCGCTCGGCAATCGCTTCGTCTATGACCTGCAGGGTGCGTCGCCAAATCTCCTCCGCATCGTGCTCCACGTAGCCCGGCTTAGGATAGATCTGCTCATGCTCGCGTTGGCTGGACGCCACAATTCGACCAGTCCGGTCGAAGACCATGAATCTTGTGCTGGTTGTTCCCTGATCAATTGCTCCGAGATAGCCGGCCATAGGCACGTAAGCTTACGCGATAAAAGTAAAGACGGGCTCGAAAGCCCGTCTCAGTGACGACGATCTTGCTGCTACAGGCCGCTCCCCTGATAGGGAGCTAGCTGGTCGGTGATCTTTTGCTTGTCGCCGACTACCACCATCGTCAGCTTCTCTGCTCCGATGTACTTCTGAGCCATTTGCTGCGTCTGCTGGGGGGTGACGGCATAGATCTTCTGCACATAGGTGTTCAGATAGTCGTCGCCAAGCTTGTGGAGATCTACGTATTCCAATTGATTGATCAATCCGTCGCGGCTGGAGTTACGCAACACAAAAACGCCGGCCAAATAGTTTTTGATACCGTCCAACTCCGCCCCCGGCGGCGGCTCCTTCTGCAGACGATCAATCTCATACAGAATCTCCTTGATCGACGGCCCCGTGAATTGCGTGGTTACATCGGCAACTTCGGCCCAATAGGCATCGCGATACCGGCTTGAGACCTGGCTGTAAGGCGAATATGTATAGCCCTTCGCTTCGCGGATATTCGAGGTGATCCGCGAACCAAACGACCCACCCAGCAGAGCATTGGTGACCGTCAGCGGGATGTAGTCTGCGTTGCTCGGGTCGATGGTCGGCAGGCCGATCAGCAGAGTGGATTGCGGCGCTCCGGGCCGATCGATCAGCGACAGATCGTGCTTGGTTACAGGCTTGGGAATATCAATCAGCGGATCGGGACCGTGCTGCCATGCAGAGAAAGTTGCGGTGATTGCCTTCTTCATCGCTGCTGGATCGAATTTGCCGGCTACATAAACATGGGTGCGGGCTGCACCGAAGTTGTCCTTGTAGAACTTCTGGACGTCTTGAATCGTGTACCCCTCAACCATCTGCTCGGTCGGGTACAGCCGTCCGTATGGGTGATTCGGGTACAGCGCCTTCATGAACTGCTCACGTGCAAGCGGCTGCGGCTGTGACTTCTGGATCGTCAGCGTGCGGACGGAGTCCTTCTTTATGCGCGCAAGTTCCGATTCCGGCAGCAGCGGATATTGCGCGACATCGGCCAGCAATGCCGCCATCTGCGGTCCGAAATCGGACAGAACATCGCCGCTGATGCGCGTGAGGTCTGGTCCGACGTTCACGTCCACCGAGCCGCCCATCGACGCTGCATCTTGCGCGACCTGCTGCGCCGACCGCGACGTTGTGCCTTCCTTCATGAGGCTGGTGGTAATGTCGGCCAGCCAAACCTGGTTCGCGGCTTCATTCAAATTGCCCGCGCGGATACTCAGCGCGATGGTCACCTTCGGAATTGCGCCGTAAGGCACCATCGTGACTTGCAGCCCGTTGGGCAACGTGAACTTTTCCTGCTGAGGAACGTGGAACGGTTTCGGCGCGCTGCCCGCAGGCGGTCTCTGCTTCGCGACTTGCGGCTGCGAGCTTTGGGCGCCGCTGTTCTGTGAAACCGCCGGTAGGCTCGACGTGAGAGCCAGGAACGACGTGCAGATGAGGGTAATCACTCGATTTCGCATATCTCTCTCCTTCGCTCTCGTTAATTGCCGGACGCAGCGGGCTGGCCGGCTGCTTCCGCTTTCGGTTGAATTTGAAGGACGGTGCGGTTGGTTGGCCGCAGATATTGCTGTGCGGTCTTCTGCAAGAGCGCCGGAGTGATCTTCCGGAACTGCGATTCCAGATCGTTGATCCGCTGCGGATTGTCGTCGAATAGCGCGAAGCTAGCCAACAGATCAGCGCGACCGAAGCCATTGAATTGTCCAACCTGGTCATAGAAGCTCGAGCGCAGCTTCACCATGGCTCGATCGAGTGTCTTCTGATCGACCGGCTTCGTGCGCAGCGGTTCCACAACTTCATCCATAGCCGACAGAATGTCGTCAGGCTTCACTGCGTTGTCATGGAACAGGTATGCGGTAAAGAGCATGGACCCGTTGTAGTCAAACATGTTTCCCAATTCATTAATCCCGCCCTCAACGTTGCCCGTCATGCCCTTCTTTTGGACCAACTGCTCATGCAGCAGGCTGTCGTCACCCTCAACTAGGATCTGATCGAGCAAGCCCATTGCGTAGTACTCAGGCGTGTTGCGGTCCGGCATGTGATACGCAACCGCCATCGCCGGCCGCTTCGCCAATGCGTCCGGCTTGGTGGCCCGAATTTCCTTTTGCTGCACCGGCTCGGTGATGTCGGGTTGTTTAGCCTGCGGACCAGACGGAATGCTGGAAAAGTATTTGTCGATCATTTTGCGGGCGTCTGCTGGGTCGAAGTCGCCCACCACTGCCAACGCCGCATTATTTGGGACGTAGTAGGTGT
>CAZLIE010000113.1:0-14937 GCA_964559345.1 uncultured Terriglobales bacterium | reverse complement strand
AGAGTGTAACCCATGTGTCCGGTACGAACTGTTACCTATCTGTCGGGTCGCTCATCAATGACTTCGGCGGGAATGACTTCGCCCTCCTGGATCACTGGTTGCGCCTGGGTTGCAGAGTTGCTTCTGAGTCCAGCTTATCGCAGACATTCTGCTGCCGAAGTGCAATGGGCGCTACGGATACCGCTGCCGGATCCTCACTGTCCGATCCAACTCATCCACAACTTCCAGCACCTTCAGCCGCAAGTCAGGATCGAGATTTCCTGCCTTCAGCCAGTCATGAACTTCGGCATCGGCCGCTGCAGATTGCTGTCCGCCGATGAATGCTCCGAGCCAGGCAAGCACGAAGAAGATCTTGCGCTCGCGTTTCACTTGGGGAAGAGCCTCGAGTGCCGGTTTCAGGTACGGCGACGTGATCTCCGATTCGTTCCAGTAATTGAACGCGGGCAGGCTCTGCTCGACCCAATCTTCCGGCCGCGAGGCGTCGTGCAGATAATCGTCGAAATACTTCTTCTTCGTCGCCGCGTCGGGCCGAGCGGCCTCGGCAACGTACGCATACTTGAGTCCGTCACCGCTGTGATCACGCTCCCGCTCAGTGGCGAAGACCTTGTCAGCCTCCGGATCGCCTAGCGCGATCAGCGCCGTCACCATGCTCCAGCGGTCGAGTGGCCGGAGTTGTATGCCGGGCACTTCCGTCTTTCCTGCCAGCAGTTGCTTCAGACCAACATGTCCAAATTCCGTTTCGGAAACGCCGCGGAGAGTTCGGAACCATACGATGCGCAGACCCTGATCTTGTGCGTGCAGCATGCGGTCTTCGGCCATCGTCTCAAAGCGACGGGCAAAGTGAGTCCGCGTCCCCTGATCGACGTACCTGTGGAGCGCCGTCACAGTGTGCCCGGTCAGCGACTGCGCCAGCGATTCATCCAACTCCCCGGGAAGGAGGCCGTGGGTAAGCGAGAGATAATCGCGAGGCGCAAGCTGTGCTTCGCGGACGGCGTCCCAGAGCGATCCCCAGAGCAAAGTACGTTCAAACAGATCGCTGATTGTTCCGAGTCCGCTTTCGACTGCACGCTGGCTCACCGGATCCAGAAGAAAGCGCCCGTAGGAGTAGTCCTGATCGTTGGCAAATACAAACGCCGGACATGGCTTACCCACCGCATCCGCCACGCTGGCCGTTGCGCCTTTCAGCTCCGCGCGAATCCGAACCGGCGCAGCATTCTGATAACTCAGCAGGATCTGTGTGGCGATCGGCCATATGCCGCCCTCATTCAGGACGTTGTGCTGCGCGAGCGACAGATTTGTCAGGCGTCCTGCAGCACAATTCCACGCAACGTCCACCTGCGGCATAGCGCGGTGATGAATCCAGGCTTCTGCCCAATCTGTAAGCGAACGCCCCGACGCTCGCTCGAAGGACTTCACCAGATCGCTCCACTCGGCGTTCCCGTATTGGTGCTCTTTCAGGTAAATGCGCAGGCCGTCGCGAAAAGGCTCGTCGCCCAGGATGAAAGCCAATTGCCGCAGCAGTCCCGGAGCCTTCGAGTACACGATCGCTCCATAGGCAGATTTGGCATTCTCGAGATTGTCGATGTTTTGATAAATCGGGGTAGTCCCCAGCGTCGAATCGATGGCGTACGCGGCGGGCTTGATCGACAGATAAAAGCGCTGCCACACGTGCTCGTCTGGCCTGAGTTGGCTGAGCGCGCGGTACGCCATGTACTGCGCAAAACCCTCTTTCAGCCAGAGATCGTCGAACCAGCGCATAGTAGTGAAGTCGCCGAACCATTGATGCGTCAGCTCATGCAGCGTGAGCAGATCGCGCCCAATACGATCGCTGTGCGTCGGCGCGGAACGGAACAAGACCGATTCCTCACGCAGAAAGGTCGATCCGGCATGCTCCATGCCTCCATAAGCAAAGCCGGGGACCAACACCAGGTCGTATTTAGGAAATGGAAAAGGCTGAGAGAAGTAGTCAGCGAGGAACTTTATGCCGTCGGCAGTGATCTGTTGCAATTCGGGAACTTCGTCGACAGCTTTGTCATACTGGGATTTGCGCACGTACACGCCTGGAAGTCTGGGTGTCTCGTGTACCTTGCGAAATGGCCCTGCGGCAAAGGCAAACAGGTAGGTACTAATGGGCTCAGTTTCTTGAAAGCCAACAAAATGGGTCCGGGTGCCCGGATTGAATCTGTGGGGCGCATTTGGATCGATTGGGGTGTTGGACACTACCGTCCAATCCTCGGGCGCGCCAACGAGCAACCGAAATCTTCCTTTCAGGTCGGGCTGGTCAAAGCAGGGAAAGGCCATACTCGCGTCCATCGGAACGAAAAGCGTGTAGATATATTCGCTGCCGTCATCACGATCCTCGTAGCGAGTGAGCGCTTTCCCAGCCGGCGCAACCGAAGAGATGAAGGACACATCGATGGTGTTCTCTCCTGCCACCAGGTCTTCTTTTCGCAGAAGCAGATGGCCATTTTCGTGAACGATTCCAATCGATTGTCCATTCAGCTTGAGATCGCGCACCATGCCGTCTCGATAATCGAGCATCAAGGGTTGCGCGGATCTCAATCGAAAGCGAATCTGCTCTTGTCCCGCTGCCGTCAAACCCTGAGGCTTCAATTCGAAAGAGAGCTGATAGCGAAGATCTGAGATGAGCCCGGCGCGTTCACGCGCCAGCTCGCGTGGAATGCCGCTAGGAGCAGCGGCGAAGGAGAAGGAGGTAAGGGAAAAGAGAAGGAAGGCAGAAGCCGGCCTGCGCATAGGCCAGCAGTGTAAATCCTATCGGCATATGCCGAGTCAGCGGCTATTGCGATGATCTCTACAGGAATTAGTAACCAGCGGCTGCACCCGTCATGATGTACTGGCTGCCCGACAATCCCGATTGCACCGCCTTCCATTTGGAGAACATGCTCACCATCGTGTAATGCTGCGGCATCTGAGTACCAATGTGGCCTGCCATGCTGCAGATCACTGGGATCGGTACACCAGCTTCAGCCAGCCGAGTGATCGCAGTATGGCGCAGATCATGGACACGCAGCCAGGGAACGCCGGCAGCAGTGCCGTACAGCCTCCCAGGCCTTTCGGATCCCACTGCTGGACATCGGCCGACAGGGGATCCCACCTGCAGGGCGCGCGGTCCGAAATGGCATCAGGAAATACTGAGGAGCTTTGGCTCCAAATACGTGCGCGCGTTCCAGCAGGCGAGCCGCGGCCCATGCCGCTTGCTCATGCATCTTGAGTGGAATGCATGTCAATCCACAAGATGTTGGGCTCGCGACATTCAAATTGCGCGCTCGGCAACAAACGAAAGTTCCGCTAGTCTTGAGTGCATGGCGCATCAGCACACGGATGTTCAGCACGTAGAACGACATTTCGCATCGGGCGACCTGATACGCGACATCGTCATCGGGATGTCGGACGGGCTCACGGTTCCATTCGCGCTTGCGGCGGGACTTACGGGCGCGGTCAGTTCAACAAAATTGATTGTGCTTGCGGGCCTTGCAGAGATCGCGGCTGGCTCGATTGCAATGGGACTAGGCGGATATCTCGCGGCGAAAGGCGATGCCCAGCACTACGACAGTGAACGTCACCGCGAACAGCGCGAGATCGTGGAGCGCATCCATGATGAAGAGCAGGAGATTTATGAGATTTTCCGCACGTACGGCGTGACTGATCCCGAGACTGAGCCGGTGTTGAATGCGCTCAAGCGGAATCCGGAAGCGTGGGTGGAGTTCATGATGCGTTTCGAGCTCGGACTGGACAAACCGGAGCCGCAGCGCGCTCGCAACAGCGCGGCGGCTATCGCTGCGTCATACATCTTTGGGGGATTCATTCCACTGGCGCCGTACATGTTGACGAACGAAGTGTATCCGGCGCTCGCGTGGTCGGTGGTCATCACAATCGGCGCGCTCGCGGTGTTTGGGTTCATTAAGGGACGCGTGGCAGGGTTCTCTGCAGTTCGTAGCTCAATGCAAACTACATTAACCGGCGGGCTCGCGGCGGCTGCCGCTTTCTCACTCGCACGATTGTTTTCCGCGAAGTGATCTTCTGATTTCCAGCGGTCAGCTTTGATGAACAGAAACTTCAGTCGCGAATTGCGGGCGGAGGTGCCCGCCATGCTCACGTTGGCATGGCCGCTCGTCTTGGCGGAGATTGGCTGGATGGCGATGGGCATTGTAGACACCATCATGGTTGGCCACATGCCAAACAGTGCTGAAGCCATCGGCGGGACCAGTCTTGGCGGAGTGATGTTCTACACCATCGGGATTTTTGGCGGAAGCCTGCTCTTCTCGCTGGATACGAAAGTCTCGCAGGCGTTTGGCGCTGGTGATCTGACCGACGCTAATCACTCTCTGCTGAATGCGCTGTATCTGATCGTGCCCCTCACGCCGGCATTGATGTCGGTGCTATGGCTTGCGGGCCGATTGCTGCCGCTGATGCACATCAATCCCAATGTGCAGGCACAGGCGTTGCCCTTCCTGAACGCGATGAACTGGGGCACGCTTCCATTGCTCCTGTATTTCGCATTTCGCCGCTATTTGCAGGCTGTGAATCTAGTGAAGCCAGTCACCTTCGCGCTGATCTCGGCCAATCTCGTCAACTTGTTTGGCGATTGGGTCCTCATCTATGGCCACCTGGGCTTTCGCGCTTATGGAGTGATCGGTTCCGGTTGGTCAACCTTTGTCGCGCGCGCGTACATGGCCGCAGTGCTGTTGGCGACCATCCTGTGGCAGCATCGGCAACAAAAGCGGGAGCTGTTTGCGGGACCGTTGCGCCCCGATCTGGAGCGTATCCGCGAGTTGCTGCGGATCGGATTGCCTGCGGCGACCCAGGTATTTTTCGAGATTGGAGTGTTTTCGGCGGCGACGGCGTTGATCGCGAAGCTCGATGCCGCGTCGCTCGCCGCGCATCAGATTGCGTTGACTGCGGCGAGCGCGAGCTACATGGTGCCGCTGGGAATCAGTTCCGCAGCGGCAGTGCGTGTGGGACAGTGTATTGGCGCGCGCGATTCCGTGCGCGCAGGTCGTGCGGGGTGGGCGGCGATGATGTTAGGGACGACATTTATGGCCTCGGCTGCTGTGGTTTTCGTGCTGATGCCGAAGGTAATCATTCGGCTGTTCAGTCCCGACCCGAATGTTATGCGCATCGGTGTCCCTCTATTTTTCGTGGCAGCGGCATTTCAACTCTTTGACGGTCTTCAGACGGTGGCGACTGGCGCGTTGCGCGGAGCAGGTGAAACTCGCATTCCGATGATGAGTTCGTTTGTGGCGTACTGGGCGATCGGCTTGCCACTCGGCTACTACCTCGGCTTTCCGAGAAATATGGGAGCGTTTGGCGTGTGGCTGGGACTCGCGCTTTCGCTATTGATCCTCGGCAGCGCCCTGGTCGTGGCATGGAGAATGACGGTGCGCACTCTCGTCCAGCAGGCAAATCCAATGGCTGCTCACTCTCACGTCAGCTGACGGCCTCCAGCAACACAGTTTTGTTACACTAAGCTGTTGGCCGCAGACGCTTTGCCCCCCGCGAATCCCACTACCAAGGATGATACGTGCAGAGTTACACCCGTCATCAGCTCAAAGAAGATAAGTTTCAGGAAGTCACACGTGGCGCATTGGCGCAAGCGCAAGCCCACCGTCAGTTCCTGGTCTCCGCGGCCATTGTCGTCGTACTCGTCGCCGTAATCGCAGGCGGATATTTTTTCTGGCGCAGTACCCAGAATGACAAGGCGAGCACCGCAATGGGCGAAGCGATGAACGTGTATTCCGCCCCGTTGCGCACCGCCAATGCGCCAGTCGAGCCGGGACAGCTCACGTTTGACTCCGCCCAACAGCGCGCGAAGGAAGCAGAAAAGAAATTTCAGGAAGTAGCGCAACGATATTCCCACACCGACACCGGTAAGGATGCCGCCTATATGGCAGCAGTGACGGCGCTCGAGGCCGAAGATTATCCGGCGGCCGAATCAAGATTCAAGGCGCTCGCCGACTCCGGCAACAAAGACCTGAGTTCCCTCGCAAAGATGGGATTGGCTTCGGTGTATGAGGCGACGAACCGCGAAGACGACGCGATCAAAATCTACACCGAGCTGAGCAACAAGCCGACAGAGTCCGTTTCCCGCGAGCGCGCGCAGTTTGCGCTGGCATCGCTGTACGAAGCGAAAGACTCTGCGCAGGCCAAGAGAATCTACAATCAGCTCGCGACCGACAAGTCCCCTGCCATCGCTCAGATTGCGAAGCAACGCCAGGCAGCGCTGGGAAAATAGCCGATCAGAGGATCTCTCTCAGATCCCCGACTCTTCTGGTGACGCGCTCGCGGTCGAGATATTCAAGCAGGGGAATCGCGTATTTGCGGGAAACGCCAGTTATGTCTTTGAATTGACCGACATCGATCTTTGCCGCCTTACTCTTTTGCGCGGCCATCTTTCTTCGCAAGTCTTCCAGCGCACCGCGATGGAAAACCAACTCATCCGCTAATTTGACCAAAGTTCCGTCGCGAAGCAGCAGCGTAACAATCTTCTGGCTGCGGGTCCGGTCCACCGACAATCCGGCCAGAACGTCTTTCAGCAGCGGAACCTTCAAACCGGCCGAGGCGAATGTAGTCTCAATGGTCTTGCGCGCTCGCTCCTCATCCGCATTCATGGAGAGGCCGCGTCCGGCGCTGCTTACGACCTCGCCTTGCACTTGAATCTTTTTCGCCGCCGCGAGTTGCGCAAGCAGATAATTGAATACCTCTTCCGTCAACTCAAGCTTCTCGCGAAGAGTCTCCTTCGCAATGCCAGGCGTAAGCGGATTTGCTTTGTGAAATTCCTCAAGCTGGGAAAGCAGATCGCGAGCAGTCCTCTCAGCAACACTCTTCGATAGCAATACCTCGCCTGCGAGGACAATTTGTCCGGCCTTGATTAGCGACTGCACATCAGTGTCGATCGAGGCGCGCGTACGTCCGGTCTCCTTGACGCTATCGTGACGGTTGAGACCAGAAGTGCGTCTTCTCTCTACGCGCAATGCCAGGGCGTCAGACGGACTCGCAGTTTCAAGTCGCTTGAGCAGTTCGCGCGCGTTCTGAGTATCTCGTGATGAGCGGCGCAACGGAAAGCTGTCGATGACGACGCCTCCGCCGATGGTGACCACCGGCGAGAATTGCCGAATGATGAAGCGGTCGCCAGGTACCAGCAGCAGTGGGTCTCCGGGCCTGAGTTGCGCGAGGGCGCTGTTGCCCGGATCGAGATGTTTGCCTTCGAGCAAGCGAACCTGCGCGACGGTTTCCGATGCGAACGCGTGCAGATGCACGAGACAGAGATGCTTCAGCGGTTTCGCCGTTTTGAGCAGTTGCAGACGGACATCAATATGCTTCGTCGGCTGAAGTGTGTCGGGTTCGCTCAACATCATTCCGCGCGCGAGATCCGCGGTCGCAACCCCAGCGAGATTGATGGCAGTGCGCTCGCCTGCCCGGGCCTGTTCGGTGACAGAGCCGTGCACCTGAATGCCCCGCGCGCGTACCCTCGATCCCGCAGGCTGCAATTCAAGTTCCTGATCGCGGTGAATTGCGCCGGAAATCAGGGTTCCCGTGACGACCGTACCGAAGCCTTTCATCACAAAAGCGCGGTCGATGGGTAGCCGCAGAAGTGTGGCGGCATCCTTGGCTCCTACTTCGGCAGCGATTCGAGCCAATTCGCGTTTAAGTTCATCCATTCCATCGCCGCGCACCGCGCTCGAAGCGATGATCGGCGTGCGGTCGGGGTCAAGAAATGACCCGCAAAGAAAATCTTCCACCTCCAGGCGGACGACTTCGAGCGTGTCTCGATCGACCGCATCGGATTTGGTAAGAACGACGATGCCGCGGGGAATGTTGAGCAGCCGGCAAATATCAAAGTGCTCCCGCGTTTGCGGCTTTATGCCTTCATCGGCTGCAATGATCAGCAGCACGATATCGATCCCACCGATTCCGGCGAGCATGTTGCGCACGAAGCGCTCATGGCCGGGAACATCGACGAAGCCGAGTCGCAGCTTGTCACCAGTCGGGGAGGCAAGCTCAAGATTAGCGAAGCCAAGATCGATCGTAATGCCGCGACGCTTTTCTTCCTCGAGACGGTCGGCATCGATGCCGGTAAGCGCCTTCACCAATGTCGTTTTGCCGTGGTCAATGTGCCCGGCCGTGCCGACGATCACCGGCTTCACGGAAGGTTCACCAATCCATTGCGGATGGCGTACACCACAAGTTCTGCGGTCTTGTGCAGGCCCAGAGCGTTCATGATGTTGGCGCGGTGGACGGCGATCGTATTCACGCTTAAATCAAGATCACTGGCAATCTCTTTGTTAGATTTTCCCATTGCGATCAATTGCAGGACTTCGAGCTCGCGAGCAGTCAGGCCGGCTGCTCGTTCGCCTTTCAGGGACTCGGTCCGTCGAACTTGAGGATCGATCACGATCTGGCCGTTGATCGCTCTTCGCACCGCCTTGGATAAGTCGAGATCCACGGCATTCTTCAAGATATAGCCGCGGGCGCCGGCTTCGAGCGACTGTCTTACCAGGGTCTCCTCGGAATGCATGCTGAGCATCAGTACTATCATCTCCGGCGACGAGGCCACGATTTCGCGCGTGGCTTGAATGCCGCTTTCGCCCTGCAACGCACAGTCCATCAGCACCACATGCGGCTTCAGTTTGCGGGCTAGCTCGATCGCCTCGGTACCACTGCTTGCCTCGCCGACTACTTCGAGGTCAGCCTCGTCTTCGAGTATGCGACGGAAGCCGCGCCGAACCAGGCCGTGATCGTCGACAAGCAGAATCCTGCATTTTTCCCGCATCATCGAGGAACTCTCAGTTTAACCAGCGTCCCGCCTTCTGCCGGCTTTAGGAACTGAATCTCGCCGCCAATCAGTTCGGCGCGTTCGCGCATTCCTAGAATGCCGATCCCACCCGTTCCATTCGAGGTTGTGAATCCTTTGCCTCGATCTTCGACCTCGAGTTGTATCGAGTCGGCAAGAAAGCGCAGCCGTACCCACGCCTTCTGCGCTCCCGAATGGCGTTTCACGTTGTTGAGCGCCTCTTGCACCACTCGATAGATCTGCACTCCGGCGTTTTTCTCAATCGAGAACGGCGTTCCAGTCTTTTCGTACGAAATCTCAATTCCAGTCTGACGCTCGATGGTTGGCAGATACCAATCGAGACTCTGCTCGAGTCCAACCTCATCCAGCATTACAGGATGCAGCGCTTGAGACAAGGTGCGCGTTCTCTCCAATGCCGCTTGAGCAACGTCCCTTACTTCGCGAATGTCTTCGCTGAGCTGCGCGTCCGGAGATCGCTTTGCGGCGCGCGTGAGCATCGCGCCGATCGCTGTCAGTATTTGCCCAAACTCGTCGTGCAACTCGCGCGAGATATAGCCAAGCGTTGACTCTTGAGTCGAGATCAACTTCTGCGCCAAGTCGCTGCGCTGTTCCGACAGTTTCGCAAGTTGTCGAAACAATTCGCTATTGGAGCGGATGAGTAGAGCGCTAGTAAGAGCGATTGCAATCAATGTGGCCAGCAGGAATGCGTATGCCTGGCGTTCGACCCGATCATAGATTTCAGTCACGCGCTGAGCCGCCTGCTGCTCGCTCTCGTTATTCTGCACCAGCAATCTCGACACATGATGGCTCAGCGCCGCTGCTCTCGGTTGCAGCAATAGCGGAATCTGCTCTCGCGCCGCCTTCTCTTCTCCGGAACGAGCAAGCTGAAATACCCCGTCTAATGAACTCCAGAACTGGGAGACCGATGAATTGAGATACTGCTTCTGTTCCGGCGTTCGGTTCGCGACCGCGAGATACTGCTCTTTGTTGAGCGCGTCTCCGAGATCCTGACGCATGCGTTCGAACTGCGGCTGCCATGCGGTGAGCCGATAGTGCGCGCGGTTGTCGAGCATGTCGCGCATCGCGAGCGCGATGCTGTTCAGGTCATCCTGAATGCGGAGCAGTTGGAGTGAATCTCGCCGGTTGCGATCGATGAGCGAACTCTGCACGTCCCGCAATCCGGAAATCTGCCGGCTGATGTACCAGGAATAAGCGACGACCGCCGCCAATGTGATCGCAAGGCCCACAAGCAATGCTGCAGTTGCTGCGCGGGCGGTTGCGAGGGGACGACGCATTTACCGTCCGGTCAAGGTGACGCAGTAAGGGCCAAGATACAGTCGGGCGGCTCCCTCAGAAGGCGCGATTACCTGCAGCGGCTTCAGCGGTTTCAAATTGTCCTGTTTCTCCGTCGGCAGTTGAGCGAGTTCTTCACCGCCAAGGCTATAAACGTGAACGGTGACCGAGCCATTGTCGCCTTTGCTTCGGCCAAAGCCGTAAGCGCCCGCGTCCAGTTGCTTGCTGCCCAGCGTAATGGGAGATTGCGAAAGTAGAACGCCAATATATTTCTGTTGATAGGCCGCACTGTATCCTGCCGTATCGATCAAGCTGGCGATCAGCAGCTTGCCGTTCTCAAGCTGAACCAGAGCAGTATTCCTTTGCTGCGTCGGCACGTTCTCACCGTCGAGAAACACGGTGGCAGGCAACAGCTTCTTCAGCTTGTCCTCGCCAAGAACCTGGACTTTGCCCGTGGTGCCCTGCGCCATGACGGCAACAGTAGCCAAGAGAGCTGCAGAAATCAGCAGGCCCATTCGAATTGAATGCTTCATGCTAAGTAGCTCCGTTCCCAATCGTGGAATGCGGCACAATCTTATCAACTTACCTCTGGCTAGGGCATTAGACAGGCCATTCAATACCTCTTCACACGGTCCGCGGGTGCTGTTCCTTGACGACCTGATAAGAGCCAATCCACCGCCTCTTTTACATCTTCTTCTCGCGCTTCGCCGTTGATCGCGCGTATCACATTGTCGTTCTCGTCGAGTATGACAGTGGCTGGAACTATATTGGCCCCCGAAATCTGCTCCAGCAATTCGGTCGAGCCGCCCACCCACACCGGCAGAGCGATGCTATGCGCCGCCACAAAATCGCGCACGGTGCCGAGCTTGTTCGTCTCATCGAGCGATGCCAGCACGAACACCACTTTCTTCTTCGAAGCGTACTGCTGCGAGAGTTGCGATAGCCTCGGCAATTCTTCCTTACAGGGACCGCACCATGTCGCCCAGAAATTCAACACAACGATGTTGCCCGCCAGATCGCTGACCCGTGTTTTCTTCCCATCCAGATCATGAAGGCTGAGCTTGTGCGCGGTGCGCGCGGACATCAGCAACGTCGCACAGCACACGATCACTAACAGCAAGACAGCTTTGAGTCCGCGCATGTTTCTCATCCCGATAACTCTACACGCCCGGTGAATAGTGCATTTGCATTATTGCTGTGCACGAGCAGGTGCGGTCTACTTCCGCACACTGAATCGGCAACTCTCGATGCTTCACCTGGAAGGGAGCGAGTATGCGCGTGGAATTGACTAAGAGGTTGAGTAGCCTTCTAGTGAAAACTCTGGCGCTATGTTTTGCTCTGCTGTGGTCCAACATTGCGGCCGCCCAAGGCTGCGTCGCGGCGCATTCGAATCAACGCCCTGTCGATGAATTGCTGACACAGGCTTATCAGGACGGACGTCCAGACGGACGCAACTGGCTGCACAAGCTCACGTTGAATGTCGGATATCGCTTTTACAACTCCAACAAGTATTTCATTGGGACCAAAGAGATCGCTCGTCCCACAGCGGTTCGCAATCACCAGAACATCTTCGACGTAGGTGTGGACTTCAAGCTAACTCCGCGCTGGAGCATCATTGCAGACGTGCCGATCTTCGATGGAAGCCGCAATCAGTTATATCCGCCGAGCGGAGTATTTCGCGTCGCCGGAGTTGGCGACCTTACTATCGGAGCGCAAGCATGGGTGTGGCGTCCGCCGACAGAGAGCAATGGCAATGTTGCCTTCAGCGCGTCGCTGAAGATTCCTACTGGCATTTACGACGCAACCGGATCGGCACTCTTTAAGGGCAAGACCATCGTTGCCACTGCCGACCAGTCACTTCAACCTGGCGATGGCGGATGGGGGCTCCTGGTGGCCTCGCAAGCGTACAAACAAATTCCGCTAAAGACGATGACCTACTTTCAGGGACAGTGGTTATTCAGTCAGGGTGGAACTAACGGCGTCCAGACCTTCCGCAGCCAGCCAGGACAAGGCTTGATGTCGATTGCCGACCAATATCTCTTTCGCGCCGGCATATCTCACGGATTACCAAGAATCCGGCATCTGGAGCTGAGCCTTGGACTTCGCGACGAGGGAGTTCCGGCACACAATCTGCTCAGTTCGAGCAGCGGCTTCCGCCGGCCTGGATACGTTGTCTCGCTCGATCCCGGTCTGGTCTTTTCTTACAAGCAAGACGCACTCAGTGTTAATGGACCGTGGGCGCTCGCGCGTAACCGCGAACCAAGCGCGCCCGAGCTGCTGAATGCAACCAAAAATGGCGACGCATTCTTTGCCGATTACACGGTCGTGATTGGCGTGAGCCACCACTTCTGATTGAAAGCGATAGAGCGCGGTGCAGTGGAGGCTACGGCTTCTGCGACGGTCCGCGGCGCTTGGAATTGTGAGAGTTGCCAGAGGTAGGTGACGATTGCCGACCGTGAGAATGTTGGCCGTGTTGGGCGGACAAGCCGAATAGCCGCCGCTCCTGAGCTGTCATATCTCGTTGGTGAGTGAGTCGGAACACCGTTTCGATAGCAGCTCGCAATTTGCTCGATTTGCTTGTGGTGGCAGAGATAAAGGGAACTTCGGGCCGTTCTTCTTCTGAAGAACTTTTGTTCCTCATGAGTCGCTGATACCTAGGAATTCACGATCCTCAAGCGTCATCTCACCTCCGTGAGTCTCCCGGAAGACAATCTTCATAGTTTCAATGACCGCTGGCGCAAGTTGTGGGGCGGCGGCATCCAGCGTTCCGCAGTCGTCGATTGGATGCGTGAGTTCGTCGATGTCCATGGTTCGTGCGTCCTAAGTTTGATATCGGGACGAATGTCGGCGCATCGTATTGGATGGGCAATCACCGGTAAACAGTTGGATGATTCCGGGCACAATCGATGACCAGGAATACCGCCGCAACCAACTGAAGCCAAATGGCTAGCGGCGGAACAGCGTGAGCTGAGTCTCTGCGGCTAGATATCTCTGCGTTAAGATGGCGACGATTTGAGGCGCCGATCATCCACCACACTTCTTCCATCGACTGATGCTGAAATTGCTTCTTCGGGGGAAGCACTTTGTCGAATCCGCTACGGGCCTGTAGTTCTCCTCGGCGAGCCATGCGGGCGCGAGCCCGCCATGGAGCAAGTCGGTAAATCCTGAGCGTTTTGATCTCCAACAATCCTACGTCTGCAAACGCCACGATGTAGCAGGCATCATTTGGTCGGGATATTTTTTTTATGACGGCGAAGGTCGCGGACTCAATGTGCGGAAGAGCCGCTTGAAATGCCCATGTTCTGCTGCTCGCGGTGCGCGGAGATACGCCTTTTCATCGAACGTTCAAGATGAAGCGGCTCAATCGTTTGACACCTTTCCAAAGCGATTGCTATAGTCAGGAATCGGCAGGAGCTGGAAGGCTGCTTGCCGTCCGGCCGCAGAGTTTCCTCTAGCCCGCGCACGCGGGTCCACACTTGAAGAGAGCTTATGCAGCCACAAGTCCGCTCATGCGGACAGCCGGGGTCCACCCACCCTCTGTCTCATCGGGACCAAATTCCCGTAGCGTGAGTTGACGAAGAAGGATGCAACGTTGTTCGACGAGAGTACAGCACGTGAACTGAATCCCACGCTGGACCAATTTGCCGGGAATCCTGACAGCTCGTCAGGTCATCAAGAGTCAGTGCACTTGCAAGACTCCCAAAATTCTAATCGCGAGACTACAGCCCTGAATACCGAAACCGAAACCGCCGCCCTCGAAACCGAAAACATTCACCCAACCGCTCAGCACGAACCCGAGACTTCGTCCTCCCCTGAACTGCACGACGATATGGATTTCGCCGCAGCTCTGCAGAGCTTTGAGGCCGAGCAGTCCGCCGCCGAAGCCGCAGCCCCTCAGGAAGACAACATCACCAAGGGCACGGTCGTGAAGTTAACCGACAAGCACGTCGTCGTGGACTTCGGGTCGAAGTCGGAGGGCATGGTTCCCATCGCACAGGTGATGGGCCGCGATGGTCAGCCCAAGGTAAAGCCAGGTGACAGCATCGACGTCGTAGTCGAGCGCGGACAGACCGAAGAAGGTTACGTGCTGCTCTCGCATGAGAAGGCACAGCGCGTTCGCGTCTGGGATGACGTTGAGAAGGCCTACAACGACAAGGCCACTATTAAAGGTTACGTCGTTGATCGCGTAAAGGGCGGTTTGTCGGTGGATGTGGGCGGAGTTCGTGCCTTCTTGCCGGGTTCACAGGTGGATCTCAAGCCAGTTCGCAATCTGGACGGCTACAAGGGCCAGGAGATCGAAGTCCGCGTCATAAAGCTCAACAAGAAGCGCGGCAACATCGTGGTCTCGCGCAAGCAACTGCTCGAAGAGGAGCAGACCGAGAAGCGCTCGAAGACCCTCGAGCACCTCGAAGAGGGCTCGGTCCTTACCGGAGTGGTGAAGAACCTCACCGACTACGGCGCTTTCGTAGATCTCGGAGGACTGGACGGTCTGCTGCACATTACCGACATGTCGTGGGGACGCCTCACGCACCCGCGTGATCTCGTCAATGTTGGCGACGAGATTCACGTCAAGGTCCTCAAGTTCGACAAAGACAAGCAGCGCGTCTCGCTCGGATTTAAGCAGCTCACGCCGGATCCCTGGCTCGATGCCGCTCAGCGGTATCCGGTGGGCGCACACGTAAAGGGACGCATCTTGAGCGTCACCGACTACGGCGCGTTCGTGGAATTGGAGCAGGGTATAGAAGGTCTCGTCCACGTCAGCGAGATGACCTGGTCCAAGCGGATGAAGCATCCGTCGAAGATCGTGAAGCCCGGCGACGAAGTCGAGACGG
>CAZLIE010000112.1:0-15081 GCA_964559345.1 uncultured Terriglobales bacterium | reverse complement strand
TCATTCTCGCGTCCTGCTACTTCGCCGGTGCGATCGCGACCGAGCTGTCGCACGAAGTTTTGAAAATCAATCCTTTTGTCCCGATCGTGCTGCTCTGGATCGGTGCCGTTATTCGGGATCGCTCGATTTTCTTCTGATACGCAATTGAACCCCGATCTGAGCTGTAATTCCACACGGGTATGCGACGCAGAAGTCGTCCGCGTCCCGAACTGGGGCGACAATGGCATCGAAGAAACAGGAGGCCTCTAATGACCGCCCCGATACTAGTAGTAGGCGCCGGCCCGACCGGATTGAATCTGGCCCTCAGCCTCGCGCGACGTGGTGTGCCTTTCCGCATTATTTCCGACGCCAACGGACCTGGCGAGCACTCACGCGCCATGGTGGTACAGGCGCGCACGCTTGAATTCTATGGCCAGTTCGGGTTCGCTGGCGAAGTCGTTGCGCAAGGCGTGATTGCAGATTCTGCGCACATCCGCGAAGGCGGTGATAACGACGGTGCGCACGAGGTAAACACGTTCAGTTTCCGGGATCTCGGCAACGGGATCAGCCCCTATCCCTTCGCATTGGCGTACCCGCAGGACGATCATGAGCGCTTCCTAATCGGGAAACTGAGAGACGCCGGCTGCACAGTCGAGTGGCAATCGAAGCTGGCTGGCTTCGCCGAAAATGGCGGCGGTATTCGGGCCAGCATTTCCCGGAACGGGAAAACCGAGGAGGCTGGCGCCGAATATATATGCGGTTGCGACGGCGCCCACAGCCGCGTACGCGAAACCTTGAATATCGGCTTCCCGGGCGGCACGTACGAGCAACTCTTCTATGTGGCCGACCTTCGGATATCGCGGGGCTTCGACCGTGATGTTTATTTTAACCTCGGCAAACAAATTCTCACGCTGATGTTTCCAGTCCGCTCCAGTGGTATGCAGCGTCTCATCGGCCTCGTCCCTCCCGAACTGTCGAAACGCACCGATCTCACGTTTGATGATGTTCGCCGCAGGGTTGAGCGCCAACTGGACGTCAAAGTCGTGGAATTGAATTGGTTCTCAACATACCGCGTCCACCATCGCGTCGCCGAACGGTTCCGCGCCGGTCGGGCGTTTCTCTTGGGCGACGCCGCCCACATCCACAGTCCCGTAGGAGGACAAGGGATGAACACCGGCATCGGCGATGCGATCAATCTTGGCTGGAAGCTTGCGCAAGTCATTCAACGCAGAGCCGCCGCATCCATCCTGGATACGTACGAGCCCGAACGCATCGGTTTTGCACGCTCGTTGGTTGCCACTACGGATCGTGCTTTCACACCACTCATTGCCGAGGGGATCAGCGGTGAAGTCGCTCGACGAATCATTGCGCCGCTGATATTCTCTGTGGCGACTCGCTTCGCACCCACTCGCCACGCGATATTCCGCTTGATTTCGCAAGCGCGCATTCATTATCCCGATAGTCCCCTGAGCCAAGGCAGCGCGGGACATGTACATGGTGGTGATCGTCTCCCCTGGCTTGGCGCTGGCGAGCAGGATAACTTCGCCCCGCTCCGTTCCTTGGACTGGCAGCTACACGTATACGGCGACTCGAAGAGAGATCTTATGTTAGCAGCTCGGCAAATTGCTCTTCCTACGCAGAGGTTCATATGGAGCGACCAGGCCCACGACGCCGGCTTCGAGCGTGATGCCGCCTACTTGGTGCGACCTGACGGCTACGTTGCAGCGGCCTTAGTCGATCAGAGCGCGCCCGCTTTGAGGAGCTTTATCGATCGATTCGGAATCAGGTTCTCCGCCTAGATGCGGGATATTCGTTGGGCATGACGAAAAAGTCAAAGGACGGAATGAATTTTTGGCGCTGATTCACCCAAAACACAGTCTGCTTTAGTTGGAAATCAGGGCCTTCGTCGGAAAAAGGCACGGGCTGCCGTTGCCCGTCATACAGGAAGAACGGCTCGCCGACCTGAATGAACGCCCGCCGCCGAGCAGTTACTTAAACTGCTGAACAACGTAACCAAAAAATGCCCCCGCCTCGCTTAATGCTACTGCCGTGGCTCCTTGAACAGCTTTTGCTGCTTCACGGATGACATCGATCACCAAGTTGGGGTGGGAGAGCATTGGCGAAGCGTATGGGCGCTACTACGACGGAGGTCGCCACGTCCCGAACGAAATCACCTCGTTGTACGGGTTTTGTGGGTCAACGGTGTCCTTCGCGGGCCCGCTCAGTTTGAAATTTCCGCTGGGCGGATGGGCTGGCTCGGGTTACTCGACGAACTACTCGTCGTAGTCGAAGGAGCGATGGTGGGACAGATCATCCGCTATCAGAGCATTCACATCCATCGTAGCGAGGGTTGCGAGAGTCGGCGACGGAGTCGGTATTGATGTCGTAGTTGTTTGTTGGCCGAGATTTTGCGCGCTGAGAAGTCCGAGACCCAAGCACACGGTCCCAGCAGCTAGACCAAGCAGCTTTTTCATACCCGAGTTTTCCTTTCTTTTCCGGGGAACTGTGGTGAATGGGACGGTTTTACAAATTGCGGCGGTTGCAAAGATGTCGGAACGTGAAGGTCGGTTGTCCAAGAATTAAACAATCCCGAGCAGCTCGAGCCGTTGCTTAGCAAAGTGGAGTCGTCCGACGGTACTCTCAAAGACCTCTCTGCAGAGGCTCCCGTAAACCTAAATGTTGCAACGCGGATTTCTGCCGATTAGGCACTCCCAAAAACAAGTTTTTGTGGAGCGAACTATCTCCGGCTTAACTCGAACATGCGAATTGACGCCGCAAGCAGGCGACACTAACATGCTGGGCGCAAACGAGGAGGTGTTCAATGTCATTTACGGGAAAGACTGCGCTGATCACGGGAAGTTCTCGTGGCATTGGCCGAGGTATCGCTCTGGAGCTCGCGAAAAGAGGGGCTCGTGTCGCGGTCCATTACTATCACAACCGGGAGGCGGCGCAGTCCACCCTCGACCAGATTCAGCAGCTTGGCTCCGCGGGCATTCTTGTTCGGGCAGACGTCTCAAAGCCAGCAGAGATCGGCAGCATGTTCCAGCAGGTTCGCTCCGAGTTCAAGTCGCTGGACATTTTCGTGAGCAATGCGCGTCCCGAAGCGGCGAACTTTTATCAGCCACCAATGGAGATCACCCTGGACAAATGGGACGCTGCGGTGGATTCCCAGGCAAAGGCCTTTCTCGTCGCAGTGCGGGAAGCAGTTCCAATGATGAAGAGTGGAGGAAGAATCGTCGCTATTTCCTTTGCGCCGGGCGGACGCTTTGGAAGCTGGCAGCCTTGGGTAGCGATGGGCGCCGCCAAAGCCGCGCTGGAAGTCCTTGTGCGCTATTTCGCGGTAGCACTCGCGAGCCGCGGAATCACGGTGAACACGATTAGCCCGGGTTGGATCGAAGACAGCGTCCTGAACAGCTTGCCAGAGGCTTTCCAATCCGGCGTGCGCGAGTGGCAGAAACGCGGCTGGACTCCAATGGGCCGACTGGGTACGCCAGCCGATATCGGCAACGCGGTTGCCCTAATCTGTGCCGAAGAGGCGGGTTGGATTACAGGTCAGTTGATCGATGTAGACGGCGGCGCTTCATTGGTCGATGCGCACCTCCCTCTGGAGTTCCAGGGCATAGCGAGACAGGTAAACGCGGCGGCATAGCTAGAATTCGGATTGGCCGTCGTTCCTCAGCAGGCCTGGGATATCGGCGCGACGAACTTCCATCTCGTAACGTAATTGCCTTCGCGTTGACCAGCTACGTCGAGCCGACGTCATCTCGCCTACCTAGGGAGATCAGGAGCAAACAACCGGAAGTCATGGCTCAATCAAGTGCCCTACAGAGAGAGGTGTAAAGTCTGAAGCGCTCGCTCCCAGAATGCACTGCCTGATCGAAGCCGAGCATTGCCGGGACATCCTAGCTGCTTTCCACACAGCAGCGGCACAAGAAGAAGTAGGCCGACGCGTTTGTCTGGCTTCTTTCGGTTCTCATGCGCCATCTCAAGTCAAATCACACTCATGGCCGAAGCGGAGTACTTGCCGACTTTTCGTCTGCGTTTTCCCGGTGGTGTGTTCAATGAATACCGTCTGCGTGAGGACCGTGTGGAGTTCAGACCAGATGAAGGTGGAGAGTGGCGCGTTCTAGCCCGCGAAGACATTGAGCTTCACTATGTTCTGCATACCGAGGTTGCGGGTTGGTTGCGTAGAGCGCTGGATAACGCAAGTCGCACTAATTCCTAGAGACGCCGTTTTGTGTGTTTGCAAACATCGCGCGAGTGAAGACAGAGGCCGGATAGGCTAGAATCGGATGAAAGCACCACCAGCGAAGCCGTTGCTCTCGCCCCGCCATGTCCCATTCGGACTCTCTCAAACGAATCTTACTCATCGACCGTGACGATACCCTGCGCGAAACTAGGATCAGGATGCTGCAACGGGTAGGTTATGACGTCGTGGCGCGCACAGATTACATCCAATCCGAGCACCTCGATCAGGAAGGTCACTTTGATTTGGTGGTGCTAACGCTCCATCGCAAGGAATTGGAAGGCGCGGCGGCGTACAGCGAGAGATTGCGAAAAGTTAAGCCTGATCTGCCGATCCTGCTGCTCACCGATCATGGCGTTTTTGTCCCACGCGGCACTTTAAGCCCACAGGTGGAAACGGGCGATCCTGGTGAGCTGATGCGCGAGATTGCTTCAATGATTGCTGGAAGCGCACACATTCGAGAACTTGGGATGGAGGATTCTCTCTTCCCCAGCGAACACGATTCCTGACGAAGCCATCGACGTGAGTTGAGTGACAACGCCCAGCATTAACTAGATCGATGGGCGCTCAGCTTTTGACGGCCTGAGCCGCTTCCGTTCCACGAGTGAGCCATGAGTACCGTAACAGACATGCCTGGAATTTGAAGCAAATGCAAAGTCCTCCAGCGGCGCTCGTCGTTTTCTTGATTGGCGGGCGCAGCTAGAGGACACATGCATCAACCTCGAATTGTCGCAGGCGGGCGCGCGAAAGGGATCAGGCCGCCTGCGGACGGATGGCGTTACGCACCTTGGAGCGGGTGCCCTCGTCCATGTTCAAGTTGTGAGCCTCGCGGCCATGCTGCTCCACCTTGCGGAGAACTTCTTCTTCGCTGTTCCCGCTGGTTTGCCAACTGCAACTCACGCCGACATCGGCGCACCGAAAGTTAAGCTTCTGATTGCCTTGGCTGGTGTTCCGTTCGGATGCGGGGCCTTTCGATGTATCTTGTGGCATGTTGATATCCTCCATGCCAATTGTCTCGCTAAACCCGACTTCCAGAGCTGGCAGTTACCCCCGCTCGCTATAATTGCCAGCAGCTCCCGATCTTCCTGGAAAATCTCACTCCCATGCCGCCGATCCGGCGCCCACGCCCATTTTCTCATCGTGACTGGCTTTACGAGATCAAGTGGGATGGATTCCGCGCTCTAGCGTTGATTGAACATAGCCACTGTCGGCTGATCTCAAGCACTGGTAAATCAGACTGGCACAGAGACGTATTCCGATTCTTTCACCCTGGCTGTGAACTTCACAGTGCCAGCGGGAAGCACCTGAAGTCCCTTCACTGCTGTTCTATCAGGAAATATCAATGGAGATGCAACTGGGTCCACTCTGAGCTTCAATCCGTCGTCGCAGATCTTTATGAATGCCAATGGGGCGTTCACCTTGACTCTGAATAACAATCCGATCCAAGTAAGCAATAAACCCGCACTGAACAACTTGAAGGCGGAGGTGTATGCAACGGTAACTCCCGTTGTCGCGCACGAGCCAAGTTCAATGCTGTTGCTTGGACGGGGATTGCTAGGTCTAGGTGGCGTGCGTCGTCGCTGGCTCAAATAGTTTCAACAGCGACGAGAGATCCAAGATGTAAGTAGCTAGGAGTTAACCTCCTAGCCTTTTTTTGTTTCACAATACTCAATTCCATGCGGCTCGAACGGAAACGTCATCGCCGAATTCTGCCCTCAGTACGCCCACCGCAACAAGGTTGCTCCGACCGTAAATCCCGCTCCAACTGACGCCAGCAAGACCAAATCGCCCTTCTTCAGCTTCCCCTGCTCTAAGGCTGTTTGCATCGCCAATGGAATCGTTCCCGCAGTGGTGTTGCCGTAATCCCCAATGTTGACGATGACTCGCTCCAAGGGCATGTTGAGGCGTTCAGCGGTCGCCGTGATGATCCGCAGGTTGGCTTGATGCGGGATAAACGCAGCCACGTCGGCGCCGGTGAATCCGTTGCGGGTCAGAAGTTTTTCAGAGACTTCCGCCATTTTCCTCACCGCATATTTGAATACTGCGGCGCCATCCTGATGGACGAAGTGCATTTTATTGTCCACGGTTTCGTGGGTAGCGGGATGGAGGCTGCCGCCGCCAGGCATGTTGAGCGAGCATCCGCCGGAACCGTCCACCTCGTGGAGAAAGTCGATCAGGCCCAAGTCCTCGCCATCGCCTGCGGGCTCGAGCAGGACTGCGCCGGCTCCATCGCCGAAGATGACGCATGTAGCGCGGTCGGTGTAATCGATGATCGATGACATCACGTCCGCGCCAATCGCCAAGACCTTCTTATGCGACCCGGTGGCGATCAACTGCGCACCGCATTGCAGTGCATATACGAAGCCGGAACACGCGGCGGAGAGATCGAATCCCCAAGCCCCCGGTGCGCCTAATTTGTTCTGTACCAGGCAAGCCGTCGCGGGAAAAAGCATGTCGGGAGTGACAGTCCCGACGATGATCGCCTCGACGTCTGCCGGCTTTATCCCGCGATAGGCCAGCGCATTACGGGCAGCCGCGCAAGCCAGATCGGAAGTTGCAACGCCTTTGTCCACCAGATGACGCTGGCGAATGCCGGTTCGCTCCTGAATCCATTTGTCATTGGTTTCGACCATCTTTTCGAGGTCGGCGTTGGTGAGCAGGCGGGGCGGAACATACGTGCCAAGGGCGGTGATTTTGGCCCGCTGAAGCTGTCTCAAATCGGGTCTCCAGTTTGCGGCATGCCTTGCAGGTCGGACGTTCATAGCCAGACGCCGGGGAGCCAACTGCACATGCACTGGCCCGTTACCGTTGCTTCCTTCCGGACCTGGCGGGGTTCACGAGATTACATCGCGTAGGTCCCGGCGTCTGACAGATTCGATAGTAACAAAAGCTTGACGACGCGGTTCACACGACGGCCACGGAGGGTAAGACGACAGGCCAAGGAAAACAATCGGCACAAGTGGCTGTGTTCGCCAGTGGACGGCGATCTGCGTTTGTGAACGGGTTCAGCACTGGCGGGTTTCGGCCCGAGTTCCCAATCTGTTGTCCCTTCAGGCAGTTATGTTGCGCGGACGTGTGGCAGGGCATGTGCCCTCATAAAACCACTATTCCTTTCACCGCATAGACGACAGTGCGCTTGAGGAGCAATCGATGCAAGCCTTGATCCAGGACGTGCGGTACGGCGTGCGAATGTTGTTCAAGAACCCGGCGTTCACCGTCATTGCAATACTCACACTGGCCCTTGGCATTGGTGCAAATTCGGCGCTGTTCAGCGTGGTCAATGCGGTGTTGCTTCGGCCCCTGCCTTTCAACAATCCCAGCCGCCTGGTCGCGATTCGGAGTGAAGAGAAAGACCTGAAGGCACAGAATGGTCCCTCTTCCTATCCTGACTTCGCCGACTGGCGGAAACAGAGCTCCTCATTCGAGGGACTGGCTGCGTGGGATCCTGCTGACTTCACGCTCACTGGCCAGCAAGAACCGGTTCATCTCTTCGGCATTATCAGTTCCTGGAACTTGATCGAGATCCTTGGAGTTCGGCCGGAGTTGGGGCGAACGTTTACTCAGGCAGAGGATGAAATCGGCACCTCCGGCTTCGTCGCAATACTCAGCCACGATCTTTGGCAACGACACTTTTCGGGTGACCGCAACATCGTCGGTCACACCATCACGATGGACGGCAGACCTTACACCGTGGTCGGGGTCATGCCGCCGAAATTCCACTTCCCTACTACCAATGAGCAGATAGATCTGTACACCACGATGGCGGTCAAGAAAGTGGCCGAACCAGGCCAGCAGCCAACCACGGAGCTACGCGGCATGAACTGGCTGCGCGTCGTTGGCCGACTCAAGCCGGGAGTGAGTCTGGCGCAAGCGCAAACAGAGTTGAATGTCATTGAGGAGCGGATCAACAAACAGTTCTCAGAAAGTCGGCCCAAGTCGATAAAGATCACCACGGAAAAGGAGCGGATCGTCGGCAGAGTTGAGAGCACGTTAATTGTCCTCTTCGGCGCGGTGGGATTCGTACTTCTGATTGCATGCGCGAACGTGGCTAATCTGCTGCTGGCGCGCGCTACCACCCGGCAAAAAGAGATGGCGATCCGCTCGGCGTTGGGCGCCAGTCGCGCCACGATCGTCCGCCAGTTGCTGACAGAGAGCGTGTTGCTGTCGCTGGCGGGAGGTGCATCTGGACTGATCGTCGCCTTCTGGTCCGACGGGGCGCTGTCGAGCATTACTGGACACTTTGTCCCGCGCGCAGGAGAGATCCACGTCGACATCACGGTGTTGGGATTCACGGCGCTGATTGCGTTGGCCAGTGGAACCGTCTTCGGTCTCGTTCCCGCGCTCCACATGTCGAGAGCGGGGATTACCCAGCCGCTCAACGAGAGCGGACGTAGCGGGACGGAGTCTGCGAATCAAGGACTAGTACGCGGAGCGCTGATCGTATCGGAAGTAGCCCTGGCGCTGATCTTACTAATCGGATCCGGCCTCTTGTTGCAGACTCTGTGGCGCTTGCAGAAGGTCGATCCGGGTTTTAACAAAGAGCATTTGGTCACCTTCGAGCTGACGCTCCCGAACGCAAAGTACAAGGATCCGGACATTCCGCGTTTCTATCGCAATCTACTGGAGCGCATACGTGCGGTTCCGGGCGTGCAGTCGGCCAGCGCCGGGTTCGGCTTGCCCATGACCGACAACGCGATCCGGGTTAGCCTCCAGATCATGGAGCGGCCTTTACCCGAAGCACAACGGCCAAATGCCGATGCCCACGTGGTTGCCATGGACTACTTCAAGACTATGGAGGTTCCGTTAATTAAGGGCCGGGACTTCAATGAGAACGATAAGGGCAAGTCGACACGCGTGGTCGTCGTCAACCAGACGTTCGCCAAAAAGTTCTATCCGAACGAGGACCCTATCGGAAAGCAGATTCAGACTGGCCTGGGCTTTGGCGGTCCCCATTCATCGAAGGTCGTGCTGCAGATCATTGGTGTCGTCGCCGATGTAAAACAACAGGGATTGGGCGAAGATACCGAACCGGCGATCTATTATCCGACATCGCAGGGGCCGATCAATGATGTAAACGTCGTGGTGCGTACGAGCGTAGCGACAGATGCGCTTGTCCCAGCGCTGCGCCAGCAGGTGTGGTCACTCGATAAGGATCTACCGCTTCTCGATGTACACACAATGAGCGCCTACGTAGATGAGTCGATCGCTCCGCAGCGGCTCAATGGTCTGCTGCTGGGAGTCTTTGCCGCACTGGCGTTCGTCCTCACCGCCATCGGACTCTACGGCGTCATCTCGTACTCGGTAGCACAGCGCACGCGCGAGATGGGCATCCGCATGGCTCTCGGCGCGCAACGCGGAAGCATATTGAAGATGGTTATCCGACAAGGGATGACGCTAGCCATCATCGGCGTAGTAACCGGCCTGTGCGGTGCATTCGCGCTTACCCGTGTGATTTCAAGCATGCTTTTCGGCGTCCGCGCCACAGACTCCCTCACGTTCATCTGTGTATCGCTCATGCTGCTCGGCATCGCGGTAATTGCCAGTTACATTCCGGCGCTGCGCGCCACCAGGATCGATCCTGTGATTGCGTTGCGATATGAGTAGTTCGTCGGGGTCAAAGGCACAGAATGGGGCTCGGCAAGGCTATCCCGAGGAACCTTCGTAATGACGTAATTGCTTCTGAAATGAACCTTCCGCGTTAAGCTAGGGCCAGACTCATGCCTTCGCCTGCCCAGCCCGGAATCCGCGCCGTTCATCCGGTGATTCAGCGCTTTTTCGAGGTTTCGCTCTACCTGCTCCTCTTTACGGGTTTTGCCATGCTGGCGGGGACCGGCAAGCTGGACGCCGTTTCAGTGCTGATAGTCCTCTCCGCCATGCTGGGCAAAGGCGCGCTCCTGATGCGCGGCAGCGACGCCCGCATTCCCGAAGAATGGACGAACTACCTGACGCTGACCTATGTCGTCTTCTTCGCGGTTGATTACTTCGCCATTTCGCAAACGTTTATAGGATCGCTGGTGCATATGGTGCTGTTCGCGGCCATGGTGAAGGTGTTTTCCATCCATCGGGACCGCGACTATGTGTACCTCGCCGTGCTCTCGTTCGGCATGGTGCTGGCGGCTGCGGTATTGACCGTCGATTCCCTCTTCTTCGTCCTCTTCTGTCTCTTCGTGCTGCTTGCAGTCATGACATTTGTCAGCATGGAGATGCGGAGATCGTGGAGGGTGGCGCATCCACAAAACTCCGGCGGCTCTGCGGCAATTAAGTCCGAGCTGTGGATGGTGAACGATCTCTCGCGCTTACCGCTCTCGGTGTCGCGAGTATGCGTGTTCCTGGTCTTGAGCATCGTCGTGGGCGCCGTCGCGTTGTTCTTTTTGATACCCAGAAAGAGTTCCACTGGATATCTGGGTTCATTGTCCTCAGGCAGCGATCTCTCAACCGGGTTCAGCGAAGAGGTGCGACTGGGAGAGATTGGAGCAATCCAGCAGTCGAGCGAGGTGGTGATGCACGTGAAGTTCGATGCCGGCGCCCCCGTGCCGCGGGACCTGCGCTGGCGCGGCGTTGCTCTTACTACCTTTGATGGCCGTCGATGGACCGGTCCAAAAGAAGATGGACCGGTTCTGGGAATTGCCGACTCGTTCCCCCAAGGGAGCGAAAATTCAACCCGCCTGTTCAAGGGAGATTCCGGATCCAGAGTTCAGTACAGAGTAGAGCTGGAGCCTTTCGGCGCGCGAGTGTTCTTTGTACTTCCAGAAGCGCTCTGGATCAGTGGGCGCTACCAGATGATGCGCGTGGACTCGTCAGGCTCGGTCTTCAACCTCGATGGATCTCGCGCAATCACCGATTATGCGGTTCTGTCGGAGACTCAGCCTCGGATGCCTCTCCGTCTTGACGCGAACGGGGATCCCGGAGTCAGCCCGCTCGTGTATCTGCAGCTCCCTCCGCGGCTCGATCCGCGCGTGCACGAGTTGGCGGACGCAATCTCGGCTCGTGAGCCCACCGATTTCTCGAAGGCGTCGGCAATAGAACGCTATCTGGCAAGCCACTTTGGATACACGCTGCAACTGCCTCGTGTCCAACCGAAAGATCCGATCGGAAATTTTCTCTTCGAGAGAAAACAAGGTCACTGCGAGTACTTCGCATCATCAATGGTGCTGATGCTGCGGACGTTGGGAATTCCTGCGCGAGTAATTAATGGCTTTCGCGGAGGGGAATACAACGACCTGACGAGCAGCTACATCATTCGCGCGCGCGACGCTCACTCGTGGGTAGAGGCATATTTTCCGGGCTACGGCTGGTACACGTTCGACCCAACACCGGCTGCGCCCGGGGGTGAATCGAACGCCTGGAACCGCATCAGCCTATATGGCGATGCCATGCGCGAATTCTGGCATGAGTGGGTAGTGAATTACGACTCCGGCCACCAAAACACGATCGGCTTCACCGTGGCTCGGCGAAGTCGTCTCACCTTTGAAAATGTACGCCATTGGATGGAAATCGAATACAACCAGTGGGTACGTCGCGCGAGATCCTCCAGGACAGGCGTGCTCGAACATCTTGCCACCTGGACAGTGTGGACGTTGAGCATTACCCTGCTCCTCGCATCCATCGTGCTCGGCCGCATCCTTTATAAAGCGATTCATCGCCTCAGACTGGCACGACACCCCAGCATCGATCCGCACTCTGCGGCTTCGCTCTGGTACCAGCGCGTGCTCAAGCTGCTGAAGCATCACGGCGTGCGCAAACGTCCGGCGCAGACACCTCAGGAGTTGGTAAGTAGCGTTCCAGCTTCCATGAAAGTGCCATTGGAAAAGTTCACAGCTCACTATGAGCGTGCGCGCTTCGGTGACTCTGCTCGCGATGCCGACAAGCTGCCGGAACTCTACAAAGAAGTCGAGAGTACAGCGAAGAAGTAGGTCCTCATTCTGAGCTCAACAGCTTTTCCGCCGTTGCCATCAGTTCTTTGCGCGTACTTCCATCTATAATTGCGGGCTCTTCCCCACGGTAGATGCCTCGGGATTGCAACCAATCGAGAAACTCCGGAGCCGGTCGCAGGCGAAACAAGCGGCGCGCCGCCAGGGCATCGTGGTAGCTGGTGGATTGATAGTTCAGCATCACGTCGTCCGAGCAAGGCACACCCATGAAGTAGTTGCATCCGGCGGCCGTGAGCAGGATGAGCAAATTATCCGCCGAGTTCTGATCGGCCTCAGCGTGATTGGTGTAACAGACATCGCAGCCCATCGGTAGTCCGAGCAACTTGCCCGTGAAATGATCCTCGAGGCCAGCGCGGATAATTTGACGTTCGTCAAATAGATACTCGGGACCTATAAATCCAACTACGCTGTTCACCAGCATGGGAGAAAACGCCCTGGCAACACCATAGGCGCGAGCTTCGAGCGTGAGCTGATCGATGCCATGGTGCGCGTCGGCGGACAGCGCGCTTCCCTGTCCAGTCTCGAAATACATAACATTTTCGCCGATCCACTTCACATTGCTCCGCTGCCGGTGATGATCGAGCACTCGGTCACGTCCTTCGCGGAGAGTGGCTAGCGTGATACCAAAGGCGTGGTTGGCGTCTGCGGTGCCGGCGACGGATTGAAAGAGCAGATCGATGGGCGCTCCGCGCTCCATAGCAGCGAGTTGGGTATTGATGTGCGCCAGGCAACAAGTCTGCGTGGGAATGTCGTACACCGAGACCAGTCGCTGCAATGCGTGCAGAATGCCGCTGACGGTCTCTACGGAGTCGATGGCGGGGTTCACGCCGATCACCGCGTCTCCGCAGCCGTGCAGCAGTCCCTCGAAAGCTGCGAGGAGAATGCCTCCAATTTCATCGGCTGGATGATTGGGCTGCGTGCGTATGGCCAGCACGCCGCGATCGCCCAGCGTGTTGCGGCAGCGCGTGACATTTCGGATCTTCTGCGCCACGAGCACCAGGTCCTTATTGCTCATTATTTTTGCTGCCGCGGCGACGATCTCCGGCAACAGCCCGCTTTGAAGTTGTCGGATGTCTTCTTCCGCGGTGGAGTCCGCCAGAAGGTACTCGCGAAACTCGCCGACCGTCATGCTGCGGACAGGGGCGAAGGCTTGTTCGTCCAAATCGTCATAGATCAGGCGAGTGACCTCGTCCTCGATCACGGGATTTGCAAAGATGGTCGCCAGTGGAAGATCCGCCACCTTGCATTTGGCGGCAACACGCTCGCGCTCAGAGCCGGCGGCGATGCCGGCCAGTTGGTCTCCCGACTTGACTTCGTTCGCGTGAGCGAATAGCTGGCGGAGGTCCGACATAGTGCTGCCGCAGATTGTAGACTGCGGCGGAAACTCTAAACCTTTGCATCAACATCGGCAGCGCGCAGCTCGCGCGCGTCGCCAAATGTCTCTCGGATGTGAACACCGCTACGCTTTGCCTTGAGCATCGCCACCGCCAATTCGAGAATGCGATGCGACGCATCTCCGGGCTGCACTCCCCGGGCATGGATGTTCGAGATCAGATTGCGGTCTGCGTCCGTATGCCCGGGCTGCGGCCGGTAGGCCATATACGCGGACAAGCTCTCTGCCGTCGCGAGACCTGGGCGTTCTCCAATCAGCAGCACAGCAACTTCGGGTCGAAGGAGCTCGCCGATGTCGTTGAGGACGCCGACGCGGGCATGCCGGATGACGAATGGCTGGCCGACAGACCATCCGCGTCCTCTCGCTCCTTCCATCAGCAATGGCAATAATCGCGGGACCTGAGTTCTTACTGCCGTGACTGACAGACCATCCCCAATGACGATCTGCAGCCTCACTGCGGAAGGGCACCTCTCAAGTGCACTGTCGCGGGCGGCAGGCAAGAGCTGCCGTCCGAGGTCGGGACGCAGCAGGTATTCGTCTTTGTCTCGCGCGCGGGACCAGACTTCAAACAATCCCCACCGCTCGACGAAATCCTCACCCAGATCTCTGCTCAAGTCCAATTCGACCCGGATGGCGTCGCGGGCGGCCGCATGAGCTGCGCGCAGTTCCATTTGAGTGCCGGTGCGATACGCTGCGCCAGAGCGGCCGGCGAGCAGACGGGCTGGAGTGCGTCTGCGAATGGTCTCGAGAATCGCTGGGAGATCGTCGGACATTGCGGCTCTCAGCTTAACCCGCTTGAAACCAGGAGGGCGAGGGAAGGCGAAGCCGATAGGCTAAAATAAACAGATTGCATGCCCATAGAAGCCGCTCCAGACGCGCCTCGCGCTGAAAATCTTAGTCCGACAATCGAAACCCAGACCCGCAAGAAGATCGGATTCGTAAGTCTCGGCTGCCCCAAGAACCTCGTGGACAGCGAGGTGATGATGGGTCTGCTGAACCGGGCAGGCGCCGAGATTACCACTCGCGCCGACGAGGCCGACATCATTGTCGTAAATACCTGCTCATTCATCGATTCGGCCAAACAAGAGTCGGTCGATACCATTCTCGAGATAGCCCAGCACAAGACCGCCGGTCGGGCCGAGAAGCTGATTGTGGCAGGCTGCCTGGTGGAGCGTTATCGGTCTGAGATCCAAAAGAACATCCCAGAAGTGGACGCAGTGGTTGGGACGGGCGAACTCGAAGAGATCATCCGGGCCGCAGGTATTGCGCCACGAATGGCCAGCGTCCAAACCTGTCCAGACTCTCCCTTCAACATTCTAGTTTCGCGAGCCCCAAACGCGGTCCAAACGCATTCTCGCCCAGAGGGTATCGCTCGCGAACACGATGGCCGATTCTCGCGCACTGACTGGGACGGAGCCATCGCGGATTTGCCCAACTACCTCTACGACGAGAACACGCCCCGCCTGCTCGCAACCGGCAAGACTTCGGCGTACTTGAAAATTGCCGAGGGGTGCGATCATCCGTGCAGCTTC
>CAZLIE010000111.1:0-15087 GCA_964559345.1 uncultured Terriglobales bacterium | reverse complement strand
TTCCTACATCGCCGTGATTGTTTCGTTGTTCATGATCAATGTGAAATTCGTGCCGGCAAGAACCCAAGAGCGTGTTCTGACCAGCATGAAGCAGGGGATCCGGTTCATACGACAGCGCGATGGCATGATTGCATTGGTGGTATTGGCATTTTGCACAACGCTGTTTGGCTTCTCGGTCAATGGCTTCTTACCCGTTTATGTGCGAAGCATCTTCCATCGAGGCCCAGAGACTTACACGCTTCTTCTCGTCTTTTCCGGAGCAGGATCGGTCTGTGGGGCGTTGACGGTTGCCGCCATGGACAAGCTGAAGGGACAAGGCCGCCTCACGCTCATGATTCTGATATCACTGGGGATCATCACCGCTGGGTTTGCCCTCTCGAAATGGCTTTCGCTGTCGTGCCTGCTGATATTTTTCGCTGGCGTGACGATCATGGCATCGGCCTCGCTGATGATCTCTCTCGCGCAACTCATCGCGACTGACGCGATGCGTGGTCGAGTGATGAGCGTCTATAACCTGGCCTTCCGCACGGGGATACCCTTGGGCGCGCTGGCACTCGGGAAAATCATTCCCCTAGTGGGAATCCGCGCCGCCTTGTCGGGCTCAGGACTGATGCTGGCCGGCATATCAACTTACTTTTTGCTGATTCGGCCCGAGGCGACCTTCACTGGTCCGGACGCGCAAATAAATAGCACCGGGAATGAACAGATGAGCGCCAGCGGAGCGAGGACATGAAGCGGTAGCGACGCATTGTCACTTGAACGTGGCGGAGCGGGGTCGGACTGCTGGCAAATCAGTCTGGACAAACGCCAAGGCGAGCTGAATCTAGTACTTGGCGACCGCACTGGATGACGGCTCGAAGCAGGCGGACCTGAATTCCGTACTCATGTCCAGATTTTGTTATAATGAATGGGTACGTTAGACAACGAAGCTTTTTGCGCGTCCACGCCTCTTCGAAGCTGGTACTGCCTCAAGTAAGTTCCGATCTCCGACGTAACATTCAACACACAAGGAATTAGCACCATCATGGAACAAGGAACAGTTAAGTGGTTTAACGACGCGAAGGGCTTTGGATTTATCACTCGTCAAACAGGCGAGGATGTCTTCGTGCACTTCTCGGCGATTCAGACAAACGGATTCCGTTCGCTGCAGGAAGGCCAGCAGGTTCAGTTCACCGTCACCAAGGGTCAAAAGGGCTGGCAAGCGGAGAACGTCCAGGTTCTGTAAATCCCGGATAAGCCACATGTCAAAGGCGGCCAATTTTGGCCGCCTTTTTCTCTGCACTACGGATCAATGCCTATGCATACACCGTGCGTGGAGCCGACTTCGATCGGTTAGAGTGGTGGTCCCGGAGCCGTCATCCCGCCAGCGTGGAAGAACATCTTGTCTCCATGCATGCCAAGTTGTGAGACCTTGGCCTGCTGGTCGGGCGTGAGTATCTGATAAAACGCCGCCTGCGCTTTAGCTTCGTTGGCGACCATCTCCGCGGTTAAGGCGCCGATCTGCGTGGCGATCTGATCGATCGATGACAAGTTGTTCGACTTCACGGCCGCTTCAAGACTTTCGTGGGCCGTTCTCATGCTTTGATGCACGCTGTCCTGCGACGACGCGGCATTGGTAAAGATGGTGGTGGCCTGCTGCTGTTGCGTCGCGTTCAGTGACAGTACTGTAGTCAGGAATTGAACGTGATGTTGAGCGCGATCCGCTGCGCTTGGCACTTGCCAGGATTGTTGCTGAGTTGTCTGGGCGTACACGGCGAGCGCCAAGAGCGTGACGATCAATGTAGTAGATGCTAAGACTTTCTTCATCTGGATTACCTTCCTGCGAAACATTGGGCTTCTTCAGCCTGATGTCTGCATAAGAACATGATCTCGGAGGAGGGTGGGTAAACTGCACGCAAGTAGGTTGTAAGAACCTTGTTAAATGTCTGCGCGCGAGTTGGCGGTTCAAATGTCCGCTTTACAAACAGTTTACAAGTGCTTGACCGTCCATTTACCCGCTCGACCAGCTCACGCGATTAGGCTATTTCTATCCGACATGCAGCAGTATTGGTCGTAACGCCGGATCGGAGACGCTTACTATTGTGACTACTCTGGATGCTTTACTGGCTTTGTTTGCACCTGTAGTTCTACTGTTCCTGGTCGGATGGGTAGCCACGCTCACCATTGTGTCGCTGTGGTGTCTGAAAGAGCAGTTTCAGCCTTCGCAATCGTTTCTCGAGGGTGGCCGCCGAACTCAAAGCAGGTTATTCGGACCGACTTTCCGATAGCGAGTGATTGGATGAGAGACCTTTTTTTCTCGCAACACTCATCTCACTCGTTTGCTGGGGAGTGATGTTTCTGGTTCGCGTTCTCGAGTCGGCAGCCAGTCGCAGTATCACAAAGACATCTTCTCGCATTCGAATTGCGCGCAGCCATCCCGTTGGACGATGACATCATGAATGATGAATTTTCGATGAACTTGGAACCATCAGATTTAACAGTCCTCTTACCGAAATTCGCGCCCGATTATGCTCATATTCTCCTTAGCCACACGTCTGATTAGTAGGCCAAGCCTGAGGAGAAATTATGTTGGAAACACGCCTGGAAATGGTGGACGGCGCCGCGATTGTTTTTTGCATGGGACGGCTGGTTGCCGGTGAAGAATCGAACCTGCTGCAAGCCGTGACCGAAGCCCAGCCCGGCAGTTCATTAGTACTTGATCTCTCGTTGGTCGAGAGTATCGATGCGGGAGGATTGGGAGCTCTGGTGGAGGTTTACCGCAGAACCGACCTGAGGGGGATTGATCTTTCAGTGGTGAACTTGCAGCCTCAAGTGGAGGAGACGGTCCGCTTGACTGGACTGGATCGCGTTCTACCATTGGAAGAGCAAAGGCAGTTTTGTCGGGCAACATGTCTATGAGCGCGCTCCTCGCGGAGATAACGGGAATTTGAATTTTGGTGTAAAAACTCGGGTGGTGCCCATCGCGGCCGTCATCGCGATGGCTGCAGTTCTGATCACCCTGGGAGTATTGCAATACCGCTGGAGCCTCGACGTGAGCAATGCCGAGGCCAAGCGGATGCAGGAGACGCTCGAGCGTTCGCTGTTGAACGTCCGCCAGGACGTCCATCGGGAATTGAAATCTATTTGCGTGGAGCTCGAACCCAACCGTCCGGAATCGGTCGAAGACGCCCGTAGATATTCTGAACGGATGACCCACTGGCGTGAGATGGCGGCCCATCCAGCCCTGGTCTCGCGGATGTTCGTGTGGACGGGTGGTTCAGACCCTCTGACTCTTATTGAGGCCGGAGGAAAATTCCAAAAAGTAGAGTGGCCGTCTGACTTGGGCGATGTCCGTGCGGGCCTGCTAGAGGTCTCGTCGCACATGGCCGGTGCAGGCGCCATATTCCTGCACCATGAACATGGTCGGCAGGGGCACTTCATGCAGTTTGGAAAAATGCCGGGCCCAGCAGGTTTCCAGGTTCGTACCGTCCATGCTGGAGGTCTCGGACTACCCTGGGCATTCTCGGGCAGCGTTCCGGCATTGATCCATCCGATATTCGGTCATCCCTCTGCAAGAAATGCAGCGCCGCCAACGCCGCCAAAGATTAGTTGGCTGATCGTTCAGTTGGACCCGGCTGTCCTCGAACGAACTGTGATTCCGGAAGCCTTTCAGCGTAATTTTGCAACGGTAGCCGAGAGGGGCTTTGACGTAGGTGTCATCAGCGGGGGCGAGAAGCCGCACGTCGTGTATTCGTCGAATGCGAACTTTCCTTCATTCGAGAATCTTCATCCCGACGCCACGTTGAACCTCTTTGGATTTCCGGGACCGATTCGCGGCCCGGGAGACAAATTCTTCGCCCAAGTGCCGATTGACCGCAATGGGCGACCTCCATTTCAAATGTCCGACACTGAGATTTTCTCGACCGATCACGACGGACCCGGTTGGCAGCTCATTGCCGAACACCGCTCCGGTTCGGTCGAAGCAGCAGTGTCTGAGCTGAGACGGCGCAATCTCGCGCTGGCTTTCGGCGTGCTGACTGTTCTTGCGGGTGCGATGACGACGCTGATCGTCAGCACACAGCGCGCAAGCCGACTGGCGCAGCTGCAAATGGATTTTGTGGCCGGCGTCTCACACGAATTGCGCACTCCGCTAACGGTGATATGCTCCGCGGCGGAAAATATCGTCGATGGGCTGGTGAGAGAACCGCAACAGATCGAGCACTATGGCTCGGTGATCAAGCAGCAGGCGGGGCAGCTCAAGCATTTGATCGAGCAGATCTTGTCGTTCGCTTCCAGAAAAGACAATCAGCTCCGGCATCAACTACGAGTGGTAAACGTCGCCGACGCAATTGATCTCGCGGTTGGGAACACGGCTGAATTCATCGGAGCCAGCGGATTTGTAGTCGAACAGCAGATTGACCAGCAGATGCCGCCGGTATTGGCGCATGTTCAGGCACTCTCGCAATGCCTGCAGAACCTGATCACCAATGCTGCGAAATATAGTCCAGAGTCGAAATGGATCGGCATTCGTGCTACCACGCAGGCCACCACAAAAGGGCCGGAGGTGGTGATCAGCGTTGAAGACCGGGGAATCGGCATTAATCCCGATGAACTCAAGCACATTTTTGAACCGTTCTATCGCGGGGCTTTGGCGCACGACTCGCAGATCCATGGCAGCGGACTCGGTCTGCCGCTGGCCCGCAGTATTGCCGAAAGTATGGGAGGCACCTTGACGGTCGAGTCTACAGTAGGGAAGGGAAGCTGCTTTGCAGTGCATTTGCCGGCAAAGTCGTCCGGCGCTGTCGAGACCGAAATCACGCAGGAATCTCAGATGATACGAGTTTCTCCGGGCCTGTAATGAACGAGAGAATCCTGCTGGTCGAAGACGAAGAAGCATTGCGGATGACGGTAATGGACCGTCTGTGTGGTGAGGGATACCACGTCGATTTCGCTGCCGATGGAGAACAAGGACTGAGGAAGGCGACGCAACATCCTTTCGACCTCGTGGTTCTCGACGTAATGCTGCCGCGCAAGAGCGGCTTCGATGTTTGCCGCGAGATACGATCCGCCGGCATGGCTGTGCCCATCCTGATGTTGACTGCGCGTACTCAAACGGCCGACAAAATCGTGGGGCTGAAGATCGGCGCCGACGATTATCTGACGAAGCCTTTCGACGGGATGGAACTCACGGCGCGCATCGAAGCGTTGCTGCGGCGATCGAGAATGCTGCCGTCGAACGCGGCGTCAATCCATCAGATTGGTCCGCTGCGCGTGGATCTGCGCGGCACAACTGTCACTCGCGACGGAAAGTCTGTACAAGTCTCCGCGCGCGAATTCCAGTTGCTGCGTTATTTTGTCGAACATCGCGGGACAACGTTGTCGCGTGGCGCGATATTGAAAGACGTCTGGGGCTATAGCATCGAAACCTTCACCCGCACAGTGGACGTACACGTCGCCAGTCTGCGTCAGAAACTGGAGAACGATCCCAAGCAACCCGCATTGATCATCACCGTGCCCGGTTTGGGATACAAGTTCGCGGCGTAGCTAGCCCGTCGTCATCGTTCGGAAATCTTCCAATCTTTGCAATAAAACTATCCCCGCGAGTGGACTGACCTGCCCCGCCGAAGAAATGGATTGTTTCTGTTTGGGTTCGGGTGAACCAAACTGGTCCACGTTGGGATGCCCCGAAAAGGCGATTTTACAATCCTTTGCACTTCGATCATTGCAGCTTTCAGCCCACTGATTTCTGGCCGATTTCATCGAATAGCGAAAGCAGTCGTCCCAAGAAAAAATGGAGGAGGAAGGAATGAACGGCTTAAAGCGTTATGTGACGTCAATCGCTCTGATGGGCGCTCTCGCAGCACCTGTCGCGATGTTTGCGCAGGACAGAGACAGAGATGACCGTCACGATAAGGATGAGAACCGTCGCGTCTATGACCGGCAATATCACGACTACCACAGCTGGAACGGTGATGAAGACCAGAGATACCGCGGTTGGTACAGCAACACGTACAACGGCCGCGAGTATCGCGATTACGACAAGCTATCCCGTAAACAACAGAATGAATACTGGAAGTGGCGTCACAAACACAACGATCACGATGCCGATGATCGGCACTAGAGAACCCTGAGTCACACCACGGTGACATGGGTACACGGAGAAAAATCCAGGCGGGTTAATTCGAATGACGCAGGCGTCCTCGCCTGCGACACATTGTTATTTGAGTTTCTCCGCGATCTCCGTGTCTTCGTGGTGATTAGTATGTTCCTTATCGCAACACTCACCGGCCGGAATTGGGCTGCCGTGGGGGCAGGTTTGTGGATGTCCAAGGAATGAGCAGATCTTCTCCGTCACCTCGGGTGACAGAATGTGCTCGAATTTGCAGGCCTGCTGTTCGATTTCTTCCTCGTTTTGTACCTGAAGAGTTTGCGTAAAGAGGCGCTCGGCCAGGCGATGGCGCCGAATCACGTCCGCTGCGCGCTGTCTGCCGGCGGCCGTGAAATCGACGATGAACTCGCCATGCTGCCCCGAGTTCGAAGCTGGATGAATCACTTCGTGACATCGGTTCAGAACGTCTTTGTGCTGGTGATCGGCAATGCCGTGTTCGCGCTTCCGCAGTAGGCCTAATTGCTCCATCCGATCGATTGCCAACGAGACGGGCAGAGCTCCGTCAACTTCGATACGGCCGGTCTCGGCAAGTTCGCCGTTTTCGTGCAGTGTCCAGATTTCTTCTAACACCTCGTCGAACTGCATTTCGTCCGATAAGGCAAAGATCTGCTGCGAGGCAATCTTTCCGTGATGCAGTTCAACCGAGCGGTCCGCGAGGCGGGCGACCACGGGATCGTGTGTCACCATGATGATCGTGCGTCCCTGCCGATGCAGATCGCGGAGCTGCCGCAGGACGATTTCCTCGTTTTGTGCATCGAGGTTGCCCGTCGGCTCGTCCGCAAGGATGATGCTGGGATCATTGATGAGGGCGCGCGCAATGCAAACGCGCTGCTGCTCGCCACCTGAAAGGTGTGCGGGCAAATGTCCTGCGCGATCGCGCAACCCCACCCGCGCAAGGGCTTCGAGGGCCTCCCGCTTATCCGTCATCGAATGAAAGTACTGGGCGAGCATCACGTTCTCGAGCGCGGTGAGATAAGGAATCAAATGGAACTGTTGGAAGATAAATCCGATCTTTTCGGCGCGAAACCGATTCAGTTCCGATCCAGAGCGTTCGCTCACATCCTCGCCATCGATGAAGATGCTGCCGGAAGTCGGCCGGTCGAGGCAGCCAATCAGGTTGACCAGCGAAGATTTTCCCGATCCTGAAGGTCCCATGATGGCCAGCCACTCGCCGCGCCGCACCGCGAGAGAAATGCCGTCAAGCGCGCGAATCTCGCCTGCCTGGCCGCGCTGCCGCGCTGGATAGATCTTGCGGACGTTGATGAGCTCGATCGACATTACTCGCCTTTAAGGATGCCTGCCGGTTCAATCCGTTGCAAGCGCAGCAGCGGAAGCGTCGCAGCGAGTAGCGCGAGAGCCACGCTGGCGAAGATCGTTTTGGGTAACACCTGGAGCTGCGGCAACACGGTCGAGTGGAAATTGGCTTTGGCGATCCATGCAGCCACCAGCGATCCGCAGACAAATCCAACCATAGCCGCGATGATGGCGATGCTCAACGCCTCGCCCGCGAACAGCGCATTCACCATTGCTTGCGAGGAGCCAATGGCCTTCATGACCGCAAAATCTCGCCGGCGTTCGAGCACCGATGACGTCAATGTCGAGAAGACGCAGAGCGCTACTGTAAACGTAATCAGGATGGTGCAGGCCAACATCACGGAACGCATCTTCGTAATCACAACCCCCTCAGCTTGCAGCAGTTGGTGTACGGGACGCACTTGCGCCTGCGGCACTGCCGCCTGCAGCAGCGCGACGGCGGCACCTACATCTTTCGCAGACCCCGGCACTGAAATCTCGAGTAGCGAAGGCTGCAATGAGGTCCACATCGCGAAGGTTCGGAGAGGTATATAGATACGATCCTCTTCTTCAGCCCCTGTCTTCAAGGTTCCGACGCTCTGCAATTGGAGATCACGGCCGGAGAAGTTCAAACTCAAAGGGTCGCTATCAACGCCGATTCTGCTGGCCGCTTTGCTTCCGAGCAGCGCCTCGTGATCGCCCTGCGGCCACTTCGAGACCAGCCACCAGGGATTGAGTTGGCGCGCCCGATCCATGTCCACACCCGCGATGACCACTGCTTCACCGTGCTGGGTGTGAGCGACAGCAAACGCGAAGGGGACAACCAGCGACCCTGGAGGAAGAGCTGATTCGGCCCGGCTAATTGAATTGGCATCGAGCGATCCGTTCTCCGGCGCTGCAACCGTGATGTTGGCGCCATAGGAACGGAAATCGCGGTTGAGTTTGTACTCGAGTCCGGTGTAGAGGCTGAGCATCGCTGCAATCATCGCAGAGGCGACCGTAAGTCCGAGCAGAGCGATCAAAGGACGGCTTCCGCGGCCAAACAGTCCACGACGCAGCAAGTGGAAGAACATCGCGGGGCGCACGCTCATGCGTCACCTCGCAGCACCATCACCGGGTCCAATTGCAGCGCACGACGGATTGCCGCCGCGCTGCCACCTACGGTCACAAGCAGCGCGAGAAAGATCACGATCGGCAGCAATACGGGCGTGACACCGATCGCGGAATTGAAGACTGACGATCCGATGCCGTGCGCAATCACATCACCGAGCCCGAATCCGAGCAGACCGGCAACCAGCGCAAGGAGCGCAGCTTCGGTTACGAACAGTGTTGCAATCGTGCTTGAGGTTGCGCCCAGCGACTTCATCAGTCCTACTTCCTGACGACGCTCGAGAATCGTCGTGGCCATCGCGGCTGAGACCGCCAGCGCCGCCGCGAATAGAGCAGAGACAGCGATCAGCAGCATCATGCCTGATATGTGAGTGAGCACCGTGCCCTCGTTCTGCGCGGCCTGTCGAATCTGATCGGCGCGCGACCCGGGAAATATTTCACGCAATTGATAAGCGATCGAATTTGCGTACGGCGAGCAATACCAGCGATCGCGATCGGCGGGACTGAGCCGGTCAGGGTCGCGGCGCGCGAATGCGTCCTCCGGCTTGGTGAGCGCGCTCACGTAAATTTTGTCCACTGCATTTGTTACATGGGCGAGACGTTGAGCCAGAGAAAGCGGAACGATGGTTTCGGAATCTTCACTCCCGCCGGTGCTCACCACTCCGGCAATTCGCACACCTGTTCCGGAGAGATCGAGAGTATCGCCCGGTCGTTTGTTGATCGCGGCAGCGAGGCGCGAACCGAGAAGCACCTGATCGCCATCATCGGAGGGCCAGCTGCCATCAATCTTCCACCAGGGATAAAGCTGTTCGACGCCAGCAGTGAAGTCTTCAGTTCCGTACCGAAGCGCTTTGTTGAAGTACGTGCCAACCACGGGAACAGTGCGATCGCCAACTTGAGATTGCGTCTGCAGCATTGGGGCAAAGGCGAGGATGTTGTGGCCCCAGAAGATGCCCTTCATCTTCGTGAGATCCGATTCCTTCAGGCGCGCACCGCTCGAAGCTGGCTTGAGCTGCTGGTCGCCCACGCGCACGAGTAACGCAGTGTCTTCCGGATAGACAACGATGTTCGCTCCGTAGCTGCGGAGCTCGCGATTGATCTTGTCGCCAACATTCACGCCGACCGCCATCATTGCCGTGGTCACCGCCACTCCGAGCATGACTGCGATGCCGGCCAGCAGCTTGCGCCGTTGTTGCCGCCGGAATGACTGATAGAGAAGGCGAAGGAACACTTTATTTCCCGAAATGAGAAGCCAGGCTGGCGAGATCGGCCTGGCTGATGATGATGTCGCCGCCCTGAACCGACGACTTCAAGGGAATGGGATTGCATCCGCCCGGCTGCCCCATCGATTGAGGATTTACGGGAGCGGAGCAATTCTTGCAGATGATCTGGTTGCCGCTCTTGTAGAAGCCGACAGGCCCGCAGATCTGGCAGGCATCGAGGACGGTAACGATCTTCCCATCCGGTTTCTTGAACAGCAAGAAACGTACTTCCTTGTCAGCGACCATGGTGGAGTAGCGGTGCAATTCGCCATCGGAAACATCCGCGGCCGGAATGCTCAATTGTCCGCCGCTAAAGGCCAGCAGGTGCGCAGGCGAGAGCGAACTGGTGCTCTTGGCGTAGATGAACTGCGCCGTGACCAGCACGATGAATATGAATGAGCTGACGTACACTGCGCCCGACCAGAGTCGTTCCTTGCGTGCAGTCCATTCCACTTTGCGCTGAACAGCTCGTGAATTCGCCGAGCCATTCGTTGAAGCCGCCGCTGTTTCCTGTCGTCTTCGCTGATCGAACAGGACCATCATCGCCGCGAGAGCAACGATGGTGATGAAGAAGAAGGCATCGTTGCGGACAATGGGACCGACAAGCGCCATCTCGCGCCGGCTGGAAGGCAGCACTCCATTTTCGGATAACTCATGAAGTCCCGAGACGACGAGCTGTGCCGCGACGAATACGAGGATGACGGTAGTCACGCGGAAGAAGCGCTGCAGATTGATGCGGAAACTGCCCTTCACGAACATCACGCCAAAAATGACCGCCAGCAGCACGCCAATCAGAGTGCCGATGAAGCTCATCAGCTCGGTCGAGTTCAGCGAGACAGCCGAGAGGATCAATACTGTCTCGACGCCCTCACGCAGCACCATCAGAAATACGAAGATGAAGATTCCGAAGCTTCGTCCTGTGGACGCAAGGGAGCCGATCTTGCCTTCTATGTGGCCCTTCAGCTTGCGCGCAGCGCGACTCATGAACCAGATCATGCTGACAACGAAGACGGCAGCGACCAGCATGACCACGCCTTCAAAGATGTCTTCATTGAACTGGAAATGGGAGATCACAACCGCTACCGCGATGCTGCAGATGAAGGCAGCAGTCAGCGCGAAATAAACCGTGCGGCGCAGGTCCGGGCGCTGTATCTTCGAGAGGTAAGCGAGGGTGATGCCGACGATGAGGGCGGCCTCAACACCTTCGCGCAATGTAATGATGAGTGCTTGCAGCATTTCGGCTCGATATTGAAATTGAAAATGAATTTCAATTTCATTTACTATTTTATCAGGATTGACCTTGCTACGGATGAGCTCACTACTCGTCCTGAGAGTTAGCGCAGCTTCCTCCAACATTCGCGGTGTCCACGAGCTCTAGAAACTTCGAGCAACAAATCAACATAAGATCGGGTGAAAAAATCCAGCTACTCTGCTTTACATCCGCTGGAGCGCCGTTCGCGTCTAAACTTAAAGCGTCGGTATGCGCACCTTCAGTTTCGACCATCACCCAACAAGACCTCAGGAGAGATATTTTTGTTCCGGCTCAAAGTGGCGCGCAGTGTTGCGGAAATCGAAGCTCTCAAAGGGATGTGGGACTCGCTGCTCACGCCCGAACTGACTATTTTCCAATGCCATCACTGGAATGCGCTTGCGGCACGAATGTTCGCCGACAGGGAAGCGCCATACATCGTCGTCGCAGAGGACGACAATGGGGCGGCGATCCTTCCGACGGTCCTCACGCAAGACGGCAAGGTGATTTCCTTCGCTGGCGAGTGTCTGTTCGACTATCGCGATTACCTGCACCAGGGCGACGCATCGGTGTTGCTGCGGGCTTGGCAAGGGTTGATGAAACTCGGTTTGCCGCTCGAAGTTACGGGAGTGAAGCGAGAGCAGGCGCCGGTGTGGAGCAATCTTCCGAAGGCGCACTTTAGCCGCGCTCCTCGTATGAGCTGTAGCGGCATCAGCGCTCATGATTTTGCCCACAGTCATCCCCGCGCCTTCAGCCGCTTGCGACGATTGGAGCGGATGGGACTCAGAGTCGGCCAATATCCCGGCGACTCACCGATGGTGAAACAGATTTATGAATGCCGCCGGCAGCAATCTGGGCCGGGTGAACTTTTCCACGATCAGCTTCGGCTGGACTTCATGGTTGCCATATGCCGCGAGGAGGGACCACGTTGCCAGCTCTTCACTCTGGAGCATGGTCACACGGTAGCCGCGGCGCTGGTCACATTTGAGGACAACAATTGCCGTCGCTTTTACACCACCTACTACGATCATGCGTGGTCACGATACTCGCCGGGCGTCACACTCATCTATGAAGTTGCACGGAAGTCCTTAGAGCAGGGGCTGGACTTCGACCTGATGACAGGCGAGCAGCCTTACAAACTGCGCATTACGCAGTCGGCTGACGATCTGTATGAAGTGAAGGCTTCGGCAGAAGAATTCTCCAAGGGCCTGGCACAGGTAGCGATTGTGAGGAAGTCTGCCGCTTGACAGTTAAGCGGCGCTCTCTTCGTCGCGCGTAACCGCGCTTACTTTGTCCGCATTCCATTCTGGAGAATGGGCGCGGCCCTTCCTGGTTCCATGCTGCTCGAATAAGCGAACGTAGTTCTGCACGATGGTGGGAAGCGTCATTCCGAGTGCCGCTTCGTAATTCTTCCTCGCTATCTTTGCCAAACGGCCTGGGGAGTTCAGCAGGTCGGCGACTGTTCGCGCGAAAGCTTCTCGGTCATCGACAGGGTAGAACTCGATGGCCAGGTGTCCGTATTCGGCCATCTCACGAAAGTCACGAATGTCCGCGCAGACGATCGGAACCCCGTACTGCGCGGCCTGATGCGCCACGCCACTCGATCCAGTCGAAGATGAATAAGGCATCAGCAGCACTGACATGCCGCGAAAGAGCTCGGGAATCTTTTCTTCGGCAACGTACCCGGCAAACTCGATCTGCGGATTGTCGCGATATTTGTCGACAACGGACTGGATATAACCCGGAGTCATCGGATGATCGCATCCGGCGACTACAAGCTTCACGTTGGGAACACGCGCGGCAATCTCGGGGAAGGTCTCCATCAGCATCTCGAGCCGTTTGTACGTGCCCCAGTGTCCCATCGCGAGGATGCGGTGTTCAGGATTGCCCCGCCGAGTCATGTCGGGCGCTTCGGCTGAGGCAGAAAAAATTCCATGAGGACTAAAGTAGGCATTCTTCGCTCCGTACTTCTGGGCCAACGTTTTCTGGTAAGCAGGCAAGAGCACGCTCACAGAGTTCGCCATCAAGAGGCCCTTGGTCGCGGTCCATCCAGCCATGCGGTACAGGCGTGGATTGCGCACTCCTGCATGGTCGAGATCGATGTGGTCCATCAAGTGATGCAACGTGACATGAGTCGGATAACCTGCTGCACGAACCAGCGCAGGCGTGAATGAGCCGATGAATGCCGCGGCCGGATTAAGTTGATTTCCGAAGGTTGCGAACAAAAGATTGAACCACACCACATCAGGACTGATTTTGCGGATGGCCTTCAGCACGCGCCAAGGGTTGGTGATGTCATTAAAGCGCCAAGCACGCACGACGTTGAAGCCGGCAAGTTCTTCCCCGGGTTGAGGCAGCTCATCGGCAATGACTATGACTTCATGGGCCGGATCTTCCTTCAGCGTTCTCACGATGTGAAATCCATACTCGTTGAGCATTCGCTCACTGGGTGGAAACGCGCTGACGTAGCAAATCTTCATGGCCGATTGAGTTCCTGACTTTAGAACAATGTGATCCGGAAAACCGGGACGATCGTGTTGTGCGATCCAGCGCCAAAATCGTAGAAGCTCTGGGTGCGCAAGCCTACGGAGAAGCGCAGCGGATAATCGATGTTCGAGTCCGGCAACGCCGCCTGGCGACCGTGCCAGGGTTTGATGTATGAGAGCAGGAAGCCGGTTTCAAAGTTGTCGTAGTTGTGATCGCCGAATCCGCGGCTCATCCCAAAAGATCCATCGAAGCTCCAGCGCGTGTTCGGCCGGTATTGCACCTGCCCTGACGGACGCACAGCCTGGCCAATCGCAAAGTTCGTGTCCTGCACGCGCCACGAGCGGATCAGTTCGGCCAGTCCGGTAACCTTCCACTTGAATCCGAACTTGTGCTCCAGACCGCCATAGGCATTCGTGCTGAAGTACTCGCGGACGAGCGGATGGAATTGCAGGTCGCGCGCTCCATATCCCGTGATCAGCGCAGTGTTGCCCCAGGGACGTCCAATGCGGAACTGCACGTGTGCGCTCGTGTCTTTCGAAGTGAGAGACTGCAATGTGAATGGTCCGGCCTCATGGATTGCGTCGGCATTCATCTGGATCAGGTTGAACAACGAGTTGGTGCTCACGTACACAAACTGCCGGAAAAGATTCTCGTTCAGGTCGCGAGGCGATGCTTTATCGCGTCGAGCAGTGAATTGCAATCCGCTGGTGAACTGGAATTTGGCTGAGCCGAGATGCAGAACAGGATTCACTGCCGAGTTGATCGTCGTGTCATACGTGTCTCGATGGATGATCTGAGCAAGGCTGGGGAAGGAGATGTCGCCGCGCGCGTTCCGTTCCTCCAGATAACCGCTGATCAGCGGCAGTCCACTGAGTCGCGCTGTGTAGTAAGCCGTGCTTCGGCTCTCGTATGAATAGCGTGGTGTGGGCAACTGACCGGCGCTGCTTGCTCCGAAGAGTCGCGCGTCGAGCTGGTAGATGGTTTCGTCTTCGAAAATCGGCGCGAACGAAGAGTCCGAGACGATGCTGAATTTCTGGTTGAGCGGCAATCCTGCTTCGGCAGCCAGATCCATTTGGCTGCGCTGGAGCGTTTCGTCGGCTTCGGGAGTCAGTGCGGACGCCCGGCCCAAGGCAGACAAGGCCAGGCTGCTGTTGCCCTGCTGGCGATAGACATTCGACATCGCGAGCTGATAGTCGTAGTTCTCTTCGATGTCCGCGGGATTGCCAAGGCTCTTCAGCTCCGCCTGGGCGCTGCGGGTGTTTCCCTCGGCGAGGTAAGTATTCGCGAGCCCCACGGCGACCACCTTCTCGTCGGCTCCGGAGTTCGCTGCAGCTTGATATAGTCGGCGTGAGGTGTCGAAGTCGTGCATGCCGAGCACCAGGCTCGCGGCGTACACCATCTGATCGCCCGTGACGGCCGGCGCTTCTCCGATGCGGGACTCGGCAAATGCCACCGCGATCTGTTGACGCGCATCGTCGAAGTGACCTTCCTTCACGAGAAGCTCTGCAAGGCTGAGGCGGACGGACACGCGGTCTGTC
>CAZLIE010000110.1:0-15126 GCA_964559345.1 uncultured Terriglobales bacterium | reverse complement strand
TTATTCACATGCGCGATGGCGCAATCTCCGATCATTGATGTAATTCCCTGCAGATATGAGCGAGAAGCCGAGCACACCGCATTATCCGCTGACGGCGCAGAATCGCGAGAAGACGGAGCCCATTCTTCCCGGCAACGCTGCCAGCGATTACGAGCGCTATCTCCGCACCGACGAGTTGCTCGCGCTGCAGAAGAATGCCGATGAGCGCTCGCATCCTGACGAACTCGTCTTTCAAGTGGTTCATCAGTCTTCAGAGTTGCTGCTGAAGGGAGCTGCCAACGAGCTCGATCGCGCGCGGGTGGCGATCGGGGAACGGGACCACGTCCGCGCGTTGAAGCTGATGGACCGGGCATTTCGACTGCTGGATCCGACAATCGATTTGCTGCATGTGCTCGAAACGCTCACGCCGTACGAATACCACCTCATCCGAGCGGGACTTGGACACGGCAGCGGACTCGATTCTCCGGGCTTCCTGTCGCTTCTGCATCTCGCACCGCGTTTAGGTCAGGCATTCTTCGATCAACTCGACAAGGCCGGTATCACGGTCGAGGAGCTCTACCGCCGCAGTGCCGAGAACCTCGCGCTGCATGAAGTAGCGGAGAAGCTGCTGGACTTCGACGAACGTGTCCAGCTGTTCCGGTTCCATCACATGAAACTGGCACACAGGATTATTGGTGGCGATGTGCTAGGCACTACCGGGCGTCCGGTGGACATCCTGCGGCAACGCCAGGAACACGTCCTTTATCGAGAGCTTTGGGAAGTCCGCAACGACATCACCGCTCGTGTAAACGCAAAGACCAAAATGGAAGAGCAAGGTCACGGGAGTTCTTAGCCCCGTCCTGAGTTTTTGGGGTCAGAAATCTGAGCAGTAATTTTGACATTTCGGGTTACCATCGTGCTCTCAGTGACAATCCAAAAACGCTGGTAACTAGGCTCACCATGTGGCAGTCTTAGACAATCCCCCACAGGAGACCTCTCGCAGCTCACATGGACCTCACAGTTGAGGTAGCTGGCAAAACTGACGTGGGCTGTATCCGCAAGAACAACGAGGACAGTCTCGGCTGGGACCAGCAGCTGGGCATCTACGTTGTCTGCGACGGCATGGGAGGCGCGCTCGCCGGTGAAGTCGCCAGCAAGATGGGCGTCGATCTCCTGCTGGATTACTTCCGTGAATCCCAAAGCAACGGCGCCTTTCCCGAGTTCGGTGAGACCCTGTTGGCCGGATCGCCTTATGCGCGAGCGCTGGCCAGCGCTATCAACATGGCCAACGCTGCCATCCATGAATCTGGACAAGCCAACCCACAGCAGCAAGGGATGGGATCGACGATCGTTGCGGCATTGCTCGCGGGCAACGATCTCATTGTCGGACATGTTGGCGACAGTCGCATTTACCTGTTGCGCGAAGGCGAGCTCAGGCAGCTCACCCAAGACCACTCGCTGGTAATGGAGCAAGTACGGCGGGGCCTCATCACTCGCGAACAGGCCGAAGAATCCGAGATGCAGAACATCATCATTCGCGCCCTCGGATCTGAACGCAGCGTGCAACCGGATATCGAGGAATTGATCATCCTGCCCGGCGACGTGCTCATTCTCGCTACGGACGGACTGACAAAATTGTTGAGAGACGAGGAGATCAGAGACATCGTGCAAGACAGCCAGTCCGTTGCCGCTGCCTGCGACCAATTGATCGAAGCGGCGAAAGCCAAGGGAGGCGATGACAACATTACCTGCCTCCTGCTGCGAGTTGCAGAGGAGCCCTGGCACAAACGAGTGCTCGGCAAATTCCGTCGAAATGGAGGAGCGCCATGGCAAAGCTCTATCTGAAGGCTGACGGAGCAGTGGTGAAGGAAATCCCGCTGAACAAGGGCAAGCTCAACATCGGCCGGCTACCGGAGAACGATCTCCAGATCGATCACCCAGCCGTTTCCGGGCGTCATGCCACCATCAGTTGGGAACTGAATGCATACGTAATCGAGGACAACAGTTCACTCAATGGCACGTACGTGAACAACGCCCGAATCGATTACCACCCGTTGATCGATGGCGATTCCATCCTGATTGGCAAGCACATGCTTTCGTTCGAGGACAAAGCCGAGAAAACAGCTCCACAGGAAAAGCCGATGGCGCCAGTGATTACATTTCCCAAACCGGAATCGACTCCAGCACCGGATTTCAAAGAGACCAAGCAGCCTCCTCCGCCCGCGGTGCCACAGCCAAAAACAAGTCCTGCGGCATCGGGAGCAGTAAAGTCGGGCGCGGTAAAGATGAAGGCTGAGACGGTAGCCCGTCTCACGGTCAATGCAGGCAAGACCGATCAACCTGAATATCTGCTGACGGGAAAAATGAGCGTTATCGGCAAATCGGAGATGGCGTCGATCCGGCTGACTGGTTGGTTTGCTCCGCAGATGGCTGCGCTGATCTCAAAGCGCGAGACCGAGTACGTGATCGCAGCCTCTGAAAGATCTACAAAAGTTAAGGTGAATGGTGAAGAGATCGCCGGGCAAAAATCCCTCGCGCAGGGCGATGTCATCGAAGTCGCGGGCGTGAAGATGACGTTCGGATTTCAGGAATAGCGAATCCTGCATGCTATTGCAAAATGAACGGGCGATTGAAGCGCGTAATCCCACACTTCTGACAAAATCAAGACGGCCCAATCCGGAATTTGCCCCCACAAATTCATGCCAGTCGCTCCTCGTCGTAGAGCCTGCGCGCATGCCTGACAAATGAAGTCAGGGCAATCGCGGCCATGCCTAGCGCGCCAGTGACGCAAGCAACATCGAAGAGAGTAAGCCTCAGCCCAAAAGCATGAACTGAAGGATCATAAAGCAGGTACAAGTTGCCGATACAAAGCAGGATACGCAACTCAGTCGGTCCAATCTTGAAATAAGACATCTCAAAGCGGCCCAAGACGTACGTGGCCAGGAAGATTTCAGAGGAAAGGAGCAGATAAGAAATCAGCAGCAGTAGAGCGATAATCGGCAACACGTAGCCGGAAAATGCCATGCCTGACAGCAGCGCGGTCGCTCCAAAGCAGTCGATTACGTGATCCACATAGAAGCCGTAGCGCGGACGCTGCTGCTGCCGGTAGCGCGCCAGCGTTCCATCCAGGCTGTCTCCCAGCCAATTCACCGCGAGAAACAGGCACGCGGTCAGCAGCCCATAATGGCTATAGCGGGCAAAGGCGTACGAAGCGCCCGCTCCAAACATCCCAAAAACGCCCAAGGCGGTGAGGTGATCGGAGTTGACTCGCTTCGGCATTCGCTCCGCCAGCCAAAGCAGTACCCGCTTCTCAGCCTTCGTAACGAAGCTTTGCTGAATCCTCGTGGCCTCATGGAAGTCCTTTTGTCGTTGAATGACGACCTGAATGAGTTCCATTTGCTCCTCCCATGTGTCGAATCGCGGCTGGTATCGCCATGTTCGCTGGAGATTTGAACGCTGGGGCTGCGCAAGAACCATGCAGAGCAGGTCAAGTGAAGGTAAAAGAAGGGTAATTTGCGGCTGCAAGCAGCAGCGTGAGGCTGTCGGCGGTCGGCTGTCAGCATCCGCCAGCCGGGTGCAGGCTCTCGGCATTCGGCTTTAGCATTCGGCCAGCCGAGAGCGCTGGTGAGGACAATCAAAAATTTCATTTTCCCGTAGCCTTCGCTCCCACACCAGCTTCCCTGTCATACTCTTTGCTGGTCGAAAGCCGAGCGCCGACAGCCCATTCAAACAGGTGAACTTCATGATGATCGATTGGAACGAATACCAGAAACCGCTTATGTCAGGGATTGGAACATTAGGACAGTTAAGCCCCGATACGGTTCGCGGATACCAAACACTCAGCGCAGCCAATGCGAAAACCGGTCATTTAGACGCCAAGACCCGCGAACTGATCTCTCTGGCAGTCGCGGTTACTACGTGATGCGACGGCTGCATCACCGTGCATACCAGCGCCGCAATCAAAGCCGGCGCGACCAGGGAAGAAGTTGCTGAAGCTCTGGGCGTTGCCGTCGCCCTGAATGCAGGCGCGGCGCTGGTCTACAGCGCACGAGTCATGGACGCCTATGCGGCCAAGACCGGGGAGTCCGCGACAGCGAATAAATAGATCAGCGGCCGGGTGCTCCATTCTCGCGCGGCTTGTTTGCGCGAGGGTGGGCCACATGGATGTTATGGGCAACCCAACTCCGGTTTCCCTATTCGGGTGGCCCTATGTGTTCGAGGCGGCGCTTTGCTTCAGAGGCGAATTTCCCTTCGGGCAGGATCTTTAAATAGGCCTGGTAATCGGTGCGGGCTTGGGCGGTCTTACCTTGGCTCTCGAGTGCTTCGGCCAGGCGGAAGGTCGCGATGGCATCGCCCGGTTTGTAGGTGAGCGCCTCGCGGAAACGGTCTTCGGCTGCGCGATAATTCTTGCGCTTCAAGTAGAACTCGCCGACTTCGATGTCCTTCTCGGCCTTGTGCGGATTCCATGCGTGCATCTCGGTCACGTCGCTGATGTCGCTGTCGGGATGCTTTTTCGCATCTTCCGCCGGAGGGCTGATGTCGATGCGCGTCTGGTTGCTAGAGCTCTCACCCGGCTTCAGGGGCGGAGCAGTTTGCGGCTGGTCCTGGTCCGATCGCGGGACAGGTTGCGACTGCGGTGCCTTGCCGCTTCCCTTGTGTATCTCGACTGGAGCATCGTCCTGCGATTCCTGGGCTTGCGAAGGCATGGCCATCAGGAGCAATGCCGCTACTCCGATTAGCACTGCGCTCAGTTGCTTCATATTCAGAATGTTAGACGAAATGTGGATTGTGAGTGTTTCACTCATGCTCTGCGGATGATTGGACCTCATCCAACGTACCCTGCTCGAAAATCATCCAATATCCCGAGCTTCTGCTCAATTTTAATCTTGGAATTCTGACCTAATGCAAGCTGTCGTACGCAGGCTCCAGTTTTTTCTTGTTCTCTTCGGTTTGGCATTTCTGCTGATTGGCTGCGCTAGCAAGCGCGCCGACTTCAGCAGGACTCTACAGAAAGAGACTCCCGCTCCCGAGGGGCGACCGGAGATTATTGCCGCCTATCAGCCCTGGTTTGGGCGTTCGGGGCATATCAATGTCGGCTACAACTCGCAGGACACCAATGTTTTGGCGCAGCAGGTGGAGCACGCGAAAAACCTGAATATCCGCGGATTCGTGGTGAACTGGTATGGGCCTTCTCACGATTTTGAGGACCACAGCTACTCGTTGCTGCAGCGCGTCTCGTCGGAGCACGATTTCAAGACGGCAATCATGTACGACGAGAGCGTGGATGATGCCAGCCGGGCGACCGAGCAGGCGATTTCCGATCTGCAGTACGCTTACGACCACTACATCGGGCCGCGCGCGAATGTTCCGCGGAATGCGTATCTCACCTACCAGGGACGCCCGATGATCTTTATCTTTCCGAAATCGGGTGACACCGATTGGAAGCGCGTGAAAGCTGCGGTGAGCGGGTGGGAGCAGCCTCCGTACCTGATTTACGAAGACGAGGACTCCAAGGGCTGGGGCGCATTTGACGGCTTTTATGCGTGGGTCTCCCCCGGACATCGAGGCTGGGCCGGCGATGGCAGCAACTGGGGTCGGGCCTACCTCGACTACTTCTACAGCAACATGGCCAAGCAGCCGGACAAGATCGCGGTCGGCGGAGCGTGGCCGGGATTCGACGATTCCAAAGCAGAGTGGGGCAGTGGCCGCAAAATGGACGCGCGCTGCGGCAAGACGCTTGAAGATTCTCTGAACATGTACAAGCGGTATTTTCCGGAGAGCCGTCCGCTGCCGTTCCTGATGATTGTCACCTGGAACGACTACGAAGAAGGCACTGCCATCGAGCGCGGGATGGCGAATTGCGGCCGGCCGCAGAGTACGACGCAAACTGCTGCGGGAGAGTGAGCCTGCTCGTATCTTTATAATGGCGGCATGCTCGACGAACTTGATTTTCGCCGCAAGGCCGATTCGGCAATCGAAGATCTGAAGAAGACTCTTATTGCGGCAGAAGACGACGCCGATATTGAAGTGGAAGAACAGAACGGCGTGCTCAATGTAGTCTTCGAAAATCCGCCGGCAAAGTTCGTCGTCACGCCGAACGCGCCTGTTCGTCAGATATGGATTTCGGCTTTATCTACGAGCTTCAAACTGGACTGGTCAGAGGCTCAGAAGGATTTCGTCCTGGAAAAAACTGGAGAGCATCTGAAGCCTTTGGTTGGACGGCTCGTAAACGAGCAGTTGGGTGAGGAAGTGCTGTCGCTGTGATCTCGGCCCGGATCAGCCCTTCTTGAGCTCGATCAAAACCTGCCGCGCGACTTCGCGCAAAGTTTCAAACACACCGCTGCCCTGAAACGCTATCGCTTCGAATACTGGTTCTTCTTTCTTTAACAATTCCTTCTTGAGTTCATTCACCGGCATCACGTTTGGCAGGTCGCGCTTGTTGAGCTGCAGGACGTAGGGGATTTTCGAGAAGTCGTAGCCGTGCTCTTTCAAGTTCTCCCGGAGATTCTCCAGGGCCTCGATGTTCGCGTCCATGCGTTCGGCTTGTGAGTCGGCGACGAAAACGACACCATCCACTCCACGTAGGATCAGCTTGCGGCTGGCGTCATAAAAGACCTGACCGGGAACGGTATAGAGATGAAAGCGCGTCTTGAATCCCCGGACGGTGCCGAGATCGAGCGGGAGGAAATCAAAAAAGAGGGTACGGTCGGTTTCGGTGGCCAACGAGATCATCTTGCCCTTTTGCTGCTCGTTGGTCTTCTCGAAAATGTGCTGCAGATTGGTCGTCTTACCGCCAAGACCCGCACCGTAATAGACGATTTTGCAGTTAATCTCGCGGGCTGCGAAATTGATAAAGCTCAATGGCCGTCCTCAAAAAGGCCGCAGGCAGGTGGCGGCGGAAAATAGCAAATAAATCTCTGTTGAACTAGCACTTATACCATATCGAAACGGGAGTTCTCGTGCGTGCGTCCAAAGGCGTGAACCGAAAGTAACGAGGCCTATTGCCGGCCCGGCGGCAACGGATAATATCCTGCTTTGGCATTCACTCTGAGACCGGCACGATCAACCCGTACTTCGATCTCGCGATAGTTTTCCGCCAACGACCCTTGCGTGTAATAGCCGAGCGTGTACTGGTTACGCGCGACGTCCGTCACACGAGCATAGGCGCTCTGGATTGCCTCGCGGGTGAATTCGCTAAACACTTCTCCGCCGGTCGCGTTCGCGTACTTGGGCAGAATATTTCCTGTGCCGGTTCCAGGAAGATTGATGGTCTCGAGCTTGCGATAAATCGGAATGCCGCCAGAACCTACTGCAATCGCGAACACGCCGATCTTGTTTGTGAGCAGAATTTTCAGAACGTCGGAATACGATGCCCGGCTTCCCTCTTCCCTGCCGTCACCAATCACCATGATGACGCGACGTCTCGCCGGAGGAACTTTGGACAGATCGAGGGCCGCTTCCAGCACCGCGTCATTGAGAACGCGACGATTGCGATCGATAGGAATCGGATTCTGCGGCTGGCCAGGATAAATGGAGTGGCCATTGACGCTGGGCCCGGCTTCCAGGGGGCCGGTCATCGCTACACCGCCGGCATCGCCATGCTTGCGCTCGACTATGCGGTTCAGGGCTTCGGTCAGTCGAGCATTCGCGGCACTGAACCCGGATTCCCTCGTTACCGAACTTCCATAGGTGTACACCGCTACCTGGTCGTACTGGCTGAAGGCGCCCTGAAGGGCCTGCAGTCCCTCCTGCACTCTCCGCAACGCGGTGTCCGGCATGCTGACATCGATCAGGACAGCCGCCGATATCGGCAAAGCATCGCTGGTGAAATACGCCAACTTCTGCACTGCCCCATTCTCATAGACGGTGAAGTCCTTGGGCAGCAGGCCCGGAACCATGCGGCCAGAGCTGTCCTTGACGGTCACGGGGATTTCGACAAAGTTCGTGCTCACGCTGACTTTGTAGAGCCGTTCCTGATCGGGCGTGTTAGCACCAGCCGTCGAGGACGCCTTGGTGCCTGGAACGTCGGGTGTTTCGGAAGTTGCCGGCGGGTTGTTGTCCGGCTGATCGACTCTGTTATCTACGCGTGGTGGAGCTTCATTGTCACGAGAGCTTGACTCCCCGGCTGGCGGAGTTGTGCTTCTCGCCGACGGGAAAGTCTGCTGCGGGTTGGGTGCATCCGGCAATGGCTGCTGTGCCTGCGCTGAGGCAGCCAATGAGCTCGCAAGTACTAAGAGCACTCCGGTCAACCCACACGACCATCGGGTCTGCATCGACATCAATCTCCTAAGGACTACGAAAGCTCACTTGCGCAACTTCGTCCCCGCGCTGGGGTTCTACGCCCAAGAACTGTAGAATTGTGTCTTAGCTTAACAAAAAGCATCATCAGCCTATGCAGTTGCCGATCTCCAAGCCGGATATCGCCGTCCGGGCACGTCTTCTGATCCTTTTATTTTTGATGATCTTCACTGTTGGGGCGTTCTCGCAAACGGTCGATATTCCCCCGGTGAAGAATCCTGACACCGGGCCACAGACCAACAGCGATGAGGCCTCGGCGCCCACCCCTCGATCTCAGCCCGCAGCAGACGAGGGGAGCCCGGCCGAGACGCTCAAGGTCAACGTTGATGTCGTCAATCTCTTATTCAACACCAAGGATAAGAGTGGCAGGCTCATACCCAACCTGGGCAAAGACGATTTCAGAGTCTTAGAGGATGGCAAACCTCAAACCATCAAGTATTTCAAGGCGGAATCGAACCTCCCGCTGACGATCGGGATTCTTCTCGATACCAGCTACAGCCAGGACCGGGTTTTGCCGATCGAAAAAGAAGTTGGGGCAAAATTCCTGCAGCAGATCCTTCGCAAAGAGGACGAGGCGTTCCTCATCAGTTTCGATATCAATGTCGATCTCTTGCAGGATTACACCAATTCATCTCGCAGTATTCGCGCGGGCATGGACGCAGCCAAAATCAACGCGGGCGGCGGCGGAGCGGGCGGTATCCCAGGAATCGGGCAGGGACCTGTTCCCATCAGCAATCCCAAAGGCACCCTTTTGTATGACGCCGTGGTACTCGCTTCGCATGACAAGCTGCGGAGCGAAGTCGGACGCAAGGCCCTGATCCTGCTCACCGACGGTGAGGATCAAGGCAGCCAATCCAAACTTCAAGATGCGCTCGAAGCCGCGCAGAAGGCCGATGCCATCATTTACGTCCTGCTCATCAGCGATCGCGGATTCCTGTCCAGCGGCGCCGGCGAGGGTTACATGAAAAAGCTAGCGGAAGAGACCGGCGGCCGCGTCATAAATGTGGGGAACAATCAGGACAAACTTCAGAAGGGGTTTGATCAGATCTCGAATGAGCTGCGCAGCCAATACAGCATTGGCTATACGCCCACCAACGGCAAGCACGACGGGACTTTTAGAAAAGTCGAGCTCAAGACCAAAGAAAACGGTTACAAGATTCAAGCCCGCAAGGGCTACTACGCTGCCGGCAGTTAGTCTTCGCTGGTGTTAATGTTGCAGGCCGAAAGCTAACGGTGATTTTTATGGCCGAACAGTCGCAGAAGGCGAGATTAATAGGTCTAATGATCGGGGCCGTTGCAGTGATCGTGGCGCCTGTTTTCAGACTGATCCGCTAACCGGAAATAGCGCCTTTCATTTCAAGCCCTCGGCAGAAGCTCTTTCTGCCTTTGGAGCAAAGTAGCCTTTGCGGCTTCGTACCTTGTACTTCTTGTTTACGGTCTCAATGTCGATCGTGCGATAGCGCCCATCCGCGGTGAAATCGGCGGGTTTGTATGAGATCGCGTACTGGCTACGAAGCTCTTCCTGCACTTGTGAGAATGCGTCGGCCACTTCTTCAATCTTGAACGGAAAGAAGGCTCGCCCGCCCGTGGAAGTTGCGATCGTCTCCATAATTTTGTCGCCGCGGCTTTTTACTCCGCTTACGTTGGTGCTGATCGCGTACACAATTACTTCCGCGCGCTGAGCTTCTTCGATCGCATCGTCGCGAGTCACGCGGCTCTGATTGTCTTCGCCATCGGAAAGAAGAATGATGGCTCGCCTTGTGCCCTGAGTCGTCTTCTGGAGCTTGTCGCGGCAAGCGCCATAGAGAGCGTCGTACAACGCCGTTCCACCGCCGGGGCGCAGCATCCGCACTCCATTTGCGAGCTTTTCAGTGTCGCCCGTGAAGTTCTGGGTTATTTCAGGAGTGGTGTCGAAGCCCAGAACAAATGCCTCGTCACGGTTGGAGTGGATGATCTGATTTAAGAACTCTATGGCTGCCTGCTGTTCGAAGCGGAATCGATCGCGAATGGAATTGCTGGCATCCACGAGCAGCCCAACGCGTAAGGGCAGATTGGTCTCTGAGGAAAATCCTCGAATGCTGTCCGGCGGCCGCTTGTCGTCAAGCACTTTGAAGTCAGCTTCTTTGAGGTCCTTCACGAAGTGGTTGTGTTTATCGGTGACCGTGAAGACCACGTTCACTTCATTGACCTGTGACCGGATGACGGTTTCCGGCGTCTCCACTTCGCCTGTTGAAGAGGGCGCCTGGGTTTCCGATTGCTTGGCCGACGGGTGAGTGTCAGGCTGCGCAGATTGAGAACTGTCCTGCTGCGCATGGCTGGCCTGTTGAGGTATCGGCTTTGGAGGATCGAGCGATTGCAGAGTTGGCCCTTCCGGCTTAGCTTCGGACTTGAGCTGCGTGTTCCCGGTTGGCTCTGCGGGACGCTGCGCGGGCTGTGGGCGAGGCTGCTGCGGCAGCGTGGCCGACGGAGCAGAGGGCAGAGACGCCGGCGAATCCTGGGCCAAAATAGGCAGCGCTACGCCTGCCAGCAAGGCAATCCAGATGAAACGAAATGCACGCATGGATAACTCATTATAGCTGGATGACAACAACATGCTTGCACGAGTGCACGTGGTTTGCCACAGATAATCGACTTATGGACCGGCAGATATGTCTAGCTGATTCAGGAACTTCACCAGCTCGGGCGGAAGTGGACGCTCGAAACGCATCCGCTCGCGGGTTGCGGGATGGACAAATTCTAGAACGGTAGCATGAAGAAAGTTCCGGCCTAAGATGAGATCTCGAGCGTCGCCCTGACCTGCCAGTCTCGTGGATTTCCCGGCTGGCGCCTTGCTTAGAGTCGAGCGCAAGATCTTCGGAGCTCCGTATAGCGTGTCGCCGACGACGGGATGATGCGCTGAAGCGAGGTGCACCCTGATCTGGTGGGTGCGTCCGGTCTCAATGTGTACTTCCAGCAGCGCACATTTGCCAAACTCCGACTGGATCCTCCGGATCACGCGGAAGTGAGAAACCGCGGCTCGTCCTCCGCTGCGTCGCGTGGTCATACGGGTAGGTCGCAAGCGGTCCCGGCTAACCTCCGCAGAGATGGTCCCCTTGTCTGCCGGCCAACCGATGACCAGGGCTAAATATCGTTTGCTGACCTGCCTGGAAGCGAATTGCGCCGCCAATTTGCGGTGAATCTCGTCATTCTTTGCCACGACAATGAGACCGCTGGTTTCTTTGTCGAGACGATGCACAATGCCCGGTCGCGTCTCGCCACCCAGTGCGCTCAGATTTTGGAACCGGTGCAGCAGTGCATTCACAAGAGTTCCGCGATTGCGCTCCTCATCGCCTGCTCCTGCGTGCACGACCATTCCTGCGGGTTTGTTGATGACCGCGAGCCATTCATCTTCATAGACAACATCGAGTGGAATGTCTTCCGCTGTGGCTTTAACCGGCGGGCGTTCCGCCGCGCCCAATATCTCGATACGCTCATGTCCGCGCAGCTTAAAGGAAGCACGAACGGGACCTCCGTCCACTTGCACCTTTCCCTGCTCGATCATTTCCTGAACTCGTGCGCGGCTGACGTTTGCAAGTGCTGCAGTGAGGTATTGGTCGATCCGGCGACCTGTATCTTCGGCGGTGATTTGGAACTGCCGCAGGGCTGGCGCTACGCTCGGTTGGTCGGTCATCAGGCGGTGGTTGCGAGCTGAGCGCGAGCGTGCGGTCGAGGCGAAAGAATCCAAAGAATGCCGCCGCCGATTACCAGCAGCAGAGCGATGAATTGGGTCACGCTCATAATCCCACCGAACATCACTCCCCGATCGGGATCGTTGCGCAGGAACTCAAGAAAGTATCGCGCGATACCGTAGAGGAACAAATACGCCGCGGAAATCTCGCCTGGGAACCTGCGGTGTCGGAAGAGCCGCAGCAAGAGGACGAAGATCAGCCCTTCGGCGAGAAACTCGTAGATCTGGGTCGGATGTAGCCGCACGTTGAGGGGCGTCCCGACCAATTCCCGAGCAAGTGGATTCGTGAAGGTCACACCCCACGGCAGGCTGGTCGGCTTGCCGTAACAGCAACCCGCGGCGAAGCAGCCCAGTCTTCCTATTGCATGTCCCAGGGCGATGCCGGGCGCGAATGAGTCTGCCGTCTTGAGTTTCGGCATGTGGTGTCGAACTGCGTACCAATAGCAGACGACGATTGACAGAAGTAATCCGCCGGAAAAAACACCACCGGACTGGAGCGTGTCGAGGCTGAAAATTCGCAGCGGTTGATCTGGGTGCTCCTGCCAGGTGGTTAGAAGGTAGAGCAGTTTGGACCCAATAATCCCCGCCAGGATTGCGACCAGTCCCATGTTCCAGATTCTGTCCTCGTCGATTCCCTGGCGTTTTGCCAGGTTCACCGTCACGAGCAGTCCAAGGATCAGTCCTGAGGCAACAAGCAGGCCGTAAGTGGGAAGCGAGAAGTTTCCGATTTCGATGAGGCGGGGATGCACGCTGCAATCAGTTTAGCAGCCCATACCGTGATGCATGCGCGACGGCGAGCCGCCATGGGAGGAAGCATCAGGGACAAAAAAGGAAAAGCCATCCCACGGGGCCGTACCGAGGCGGGCCGTTCATGAACCCGTCCTAAAACGGTGGGAACTCTCCGCGGTTCTTTAGGCATTTCCGTCTGGCGGAACTTCGCACACCGAACCGATTTTTCGAGTCGAGCCCCCTGTTCATTGAATGTTGGTTCAATAAACGGTAACCGCCAGTACCTGCTTTGCAGGCGGCTTTCGTGTTCGATGCTATTCAAAGCGGGACCAGAAGGCAAGAGACTAAGGTGCCCAGTAGTCTTTGACCCACCGTCGCAAGCGGCAGCAATTAGTACTCGATCAAGTTCGAGGAGTTAACGACGAAAGGGCAGGGTTCGGCGGGAGGGTTATGCCTTACTAGGGTCGCAAAGAAGCGGGTCGGCGCCGCCACACTCGGAGTTAGTCGGCGCTACCCGAGCTTTCTGTCCGCAATGATCTCGTCCAACATGCCGGAGAGTGAGCTGGCCCGCTCGTGATACGTGCTGGCGATGGAATCGTATTTTTTCTTAAGCAGGTGATACTCGTCAGCGATGTTCAAGGCAGCCAGGACAGCGACCCGGAGCGAATCCACAGTCGAGGTCTTCTCGGAGACCGCACGCATTTTGAGATCGACGTATTCGGCAAGTTTGAGGATGTAATCAGCGTCGGATCCGCGGAGATTGTAGCTCTGGTCATAAATCTCAACGCGAACGCTGCCGGCGCCCGATTTCTGCTGCGTGCTTGTCGCGCTCACGCTTGCGCTCCCTCAGCCTCGATCGCATCGATTTGCTTGAGCATTTTCTCCACTCGGCTGCGGACCTCCTCGCGTTCGCGGCGGAAGTTCACCATCTGCTCGCGCAGCGTCTCGGCTTCTTCTTCGCGTTCTTCCAGTTGCATGCGCAAGCGGCTGACGTCGCGCTCGGCAATTGCCTTGGCCTCGCGAGCGGACTTCAGCAGTTCGATGGTCTTAAAGACCTTCTCTTCTAGATCGTGGAATTCATCGGAAGAAACAGCAGTCTCAAGCTCAGCGAGCGCCCTGGCGGACATAATCGCAATACCTCAGAGAAAAATTTGTTGGCGCAAGCGCAGTATAGCTCACCGATTCGCGAAGGTTTGCTTGTGAATTCTGTTGATAAACAGGAAATTCCTCAAGAATTTTGCCTTAGCAGCTGAGAGGTCGCTCGTCGGAAAATGCCGGCCAGCGTGATTCGATCTCTCAGCGCCTCTCGCGCGCGACATGCGAGCGTGTTCATTCGTGCCTGCTACAATAAAGATGCATAATTCCTGGCAATGAAGTGCCCCTTCTGCGGTTTCATCAATGACAAAGTAGTAGATTCGCGCGAGAGCAAGGAAGGCGAGTTGATTCGCCGCCGGCGCGAGTGCATGAAGTGTGATCGGCGCTTTACTACCTATGAGCGCATCGATGAAATTCCCTATATGGTGGTGAAAAAGGACGGGCGGCGCGAGAAATTCGATCGCCAAAAAGTTCTCTCTGGATTGTTGCGGGCATGCGAAAAGCGGCCAATTTCCATGGGCAAGATGGAGCAGATCGTCAATGAAGCCGAGAGCTTTGTGATCGATTCTCCCGATCGCGAACGCACGACAGCTGAAGTCGGCGAGCTGATCATGGACCGCCTCAAGCAACAGGACACCGTTGCCTACATCCGCTTTGCTTCTGTTTACCGCGATTTCAAAGACGTGCGCGAGTTTGGCGCTGAGCTGGAACAGCTCATCAACAAAGACACGAAAAGTAAGGCGAAGACACTTAAGCCTCAATAGGAAGAACTGAACAAGAATGGTTCATGGAGTTACGTTGATTCCGGGCGATGGAATCGGACCCGAAGTGGTGAATGCCACCGTCCGAGTTCTGGAAGCCACTGGTTTGAAATTCGAATGGGAAATTCAGCAGGCGGGCGCCGATGCATATGCAAGAACCAAGGAATACATCCCGAAAGCCCTCTATGAATCGGTAGAGCGCACACGGCTGGCTCTGAAAGGGCCGGTGACTACACCTATCGCGGGCGGCTTTGCCAGCATCAACGTAACCCTGCGGAAGAAATTTGAGCTCTTTGCGAACTTTCGACCGATCAAGAACCTGCCCGGCATTAAGACGAATTATCCCGGAGTCGATCTCGCCATTGTCCGGGAGAATACTGAAGGCGAATACTCCGGCATCGAGCACGAGGTAGTGCCGGGAGTGATGGAGAGCCTGAAGATCGTCACGGAAAAGGCTTCCACCCGAATCGCGCGCTTCGCGTTCGATTACGCTCGTCGCGAAAAGCGCAAGAAGGTTCATGCCATCCACAAAGCCAA
>CAZLIE010000109.1:10816-15217 GCA_964559345.1 uncultured Terriglobales bacterium | reverse complement strand
AGCGACGGCCTTGCGGGAATCTATCCGGCAATCATGAATTCGATCATCGCGATGCGGTGTCTGGGATACTCGACGGACGATCCGCAACTCATCCGCGCGATTGACGAGTTCGAGGCCCTCGGAATCGAAGAGGGTGACACTTTCCGCATGCAGCCCTGCAAGTCCCCGGTATGGGACACCGCGTACGCAGCCTTTGCACTCGGCGAAGCTGGCGTGCCTGCGTCCGATCCGCGGATGGTCGCAATTGGCGAGTGGCTCCTGCAGAAGCAGGTCACGCATAAGGGCGACTGGTCTGTAAAAGTGAAAGACACCGCGCCTGCCGGTTGGTATTTCGAGTTTAACAACGAGTTCTATCCCGACGTGGACGACAGCGCGATGGTCATGCTCGGCCTCAGCAAAGTCCAGGTCCCGAACGAGCGCTATCAGCATGAGTCGGTGCAGCGCGCGCTGGACTGGGTGTTCGCGATGCAGTGCAAGGACGGTGGCTGGGCGTCGTTCGACAAAGACAACGACAAGATGGTCTTCCAGAACATCCCGTTCGCGGACCACAACGCCATGCTCGATCCGGCGACGGTGGACATCACCGGACGCGTCCTCGAATGTCTGGCAGCTTACGGCTTTACGAAAGATGATCCGCGCGTTCGCCGTGCGATTGGGTTCGTCAAGAAAAATCAGGAAGCCGACGGATCGTGGTTTGGGCGCTGGGGCGTGAATTACATCTATGGCACCATGCTGGTGCTACGCGGTCTGGAAGCAATGGGCGTGGATAACCATGAGCCGTGTATCCAGCAGGCCGCCGAATGGATTCGCATGTACCAGAACACCGATGGAGGATGGGGTGAGACTTGCCTGTCCTACGATGAGCCCAGTGCGAAGGGACTCGGGGCCAGCACGCCATCGCAGACAGCATGGGCAGTGATGGGTCTGCTTGCGGCGGGGGACACCCGCAGTGACGCCGTCGCCCGGGGTATTGCGTGGCTACTCCGTACCCAACGCAAAGATGGTGGCTGGGACGAGCCCGAGTACACTGGCACAGGGTTTCCACGAGTGTTCTATCTGGCCTACCACTTGTATCGCGTGTACTTCCCCCTGATCGCGTTGACACAGTATGCGAAGGTTACGGCGGAAGAACGCACGAACTAATGTCATTCGAGTCGGGTGTGCGACGTCGCATGACCGGATCGACATAGGAGAACGATTTGCCCGGACCAATCTCACAAATGTGGACAGTATCCACGTACGTCCTGAAGCAGAAGCTGGCAGGACGAAAGCGCTACCCGCTCGTGTTGATGCTGGAACCGCTCTTCCGCTGCAATCTCGCTTGCGCGGGATGCGGCAAGATTCAGTACCCGCCCCACATCCTGAAGCAGCAGCTCACTCCGGAAGAGTGCTTCCGCGCCGTTGATGAATGCGGCGCTCCCGTAGTCAGCATTCCTGGTGGCGAGCCGCTGATGCATCCCGAGATCGACAAGATCGTCGAAGGACTGGTCGCGCGCAAGAAATACATCTATCTCTGCACGAACGCATTGTTGCTCAAAGAGAAGCTGGATCTCTTCAAACCCAGTAAATACCTGACGTTTTCCGTTCATGTCGATGGACAACGCGAGCACCATGATTTTTCCGTCTGTCGCGAAGGCGGATATCAGATCGCCGTCGATGGAATTCAAGATGCGATTCGCCGCGGTTTCCGCGTCACCACCAATACGACACTTTTTGACGGAGCCGACCCTAACAGCGTTCGAGAGCATTTTGACGAGATGATGAAAATCGGAGTCGAGAGCATGATGCTTTCGCCCGGATATTCTTACGACAAGGCTCCCGATCAACGACATTTTTTGGGACGCGCTCGCACACGCCGCCTCTTCCGTGCGATCCTCTCAAATAGAAAAAATAATTGGCGCTTCAATCAGTCGCCGCTCTTTCTCGAATTCTTGATGGGCAAGCAGCAGTACGCCTGCACTCCGTGGGGCATGCCGACATTCAACATTTTCGGCTGGCAAAAGCCGTGTTATCTGCTGCAGGACGGCTATGCGGATACTTTTCAGGAATTGATGGAAGCAACCGAGTGGCACAATTACGGAACCGAGTCCGGTAACCCGCGTTGCGCAAATTGCATGGTGCATAGCGGTTATGAAGCATCTGCCGTGAACGACACGTTCGGGTCGCTCGCGGGCTTCATGCGCACGATCCGCGCGACGTTCGCCAAGCACAATGACGAAGGCGCGTTGAAACTGCTGAACGAACCGGTGCGTCCCGTGCACGCATTCAATCCACTGGTTCAGATCGACGACAAAAATACCGAACTGGAAGAGAGCCGGGCATGAGCGGAACGCAATTCCCTGAAGTGCAGAATTCCGCCATCAACGCGGACGCGCTCGAAGTCGCTCCTGGTACTTCGCACGACAAGTTAGAAGGCTGGATTCCCGAGCTTGCCAGCGCAGAGGATATTCACCGCGTTCTTGAAAAGGCTTTTGACTATCGCGGCGACGTCACCATCACGCGAAAAGATGGAAGCAAGCTGGAAGGCTATATCTTCGATCGCCGGTCCGGCCCCACTCTCTCCGATTCGTTTGTCCGTGTGATTCCCGTAAATTCTCGCGAGAAAACGTCAGTTCCATACTCCGATATCGTGGCGCTCAAATTCAGTGACCGCGATCCCGCTGCGGGAAAGAGTTTCGAAGCCTGGGTGCGCAAATATTGGGAAAAACGGATGTCTGGCGAAAAGAACATCGAGATCAAGCCGGAGTCTTTGGAATAACGCAGGTCACGCCGTTTTTCGCGGCTGATTCTAAATTGCATCTCTAGCCGGACCGGGCAGCAAACGTAATCTTGCGATTGCTGTCGCCTAGCCGATCTATTCTTACCTCTCCGTCACTCTGCTGCACGACGCTGGCGAACTTCTCTCCCCATTCTACGAGCACGATGCTGGCTGGCTCGGCTCGCAGGTCGTCGATGCCGAGCGTCATTAATTCGCGATCGGTATCGATGCGATAAAGATCCAGATGAAATAGGGTTACCCGCGGCCCTCGGTATTCGTGAACGAGAGTGAAGGTTGGGCTGGTGACTTCTTCCTGCAACGCCGCTTCAAACCCTTCGGCAATGCCCTTTACCAGCGTTGTCTTCCCTGCCCCGAGATCTCCGCGCAAGACGAACACTTGGCCTGGTTCCAGAAAGTTGCTGAGCATGCGTCCCGCGGCGATGGTCTCTTCCGCCGAGTGGGTTTTAAACTCGCGATTCAATCGGTTGCGCCTCGCTGAATCCAGACCAGATCGCGATCGTCGGCACTCGTTTGCGCAGCTCGAAAAGCTTGCGGAAGAGAGCCGATAACGTCGGTCGCGATCATGGTTCGCTCTGTCTGATGGGCCAAAGCGCAGTCGGCTGCTAGCCCGTGAAGGTACACTCCTGCGCGAACCGCGTCGGGAACTTGATTTGGATTTTGCGCGATGAGACCGGCGATGATTCCCGTAAGCACATCGCCGCTGCCGGCCTTCGCGAGTCCAGGATTTCCAGTGGTATTCACCCAGATATTTCCATCTGGCGCGGCAATCAAAGTACGCCATCCTTTTAGTACGAGGATGACATTGTGTTGTCGCGCGAAGCTCCTTGCTATTGAAATCCGATTGGCTTCGACCTCTCGCACAGTTTTGCCGATAAGTCGTGCCATTTCGCCCGGATGTGGCGTCAAGACTAGCGGGCGCTTATTGCCATCGAGCAAATGCGCTTGGCCGTCAAATGCATTCAAGCCGTCGGCGTCGAGTACCAAAGGCACACTTAAACGCGACACAAAATCACGAATTGCGTTGACATTGTCTTCGTGGCGCCCAATCCCAGGACCAAGAGCGACAACGTCCTTGCGTTCGAGCAGCTCGCCGCAACCTGCATTGTCGAGCGCAGAAGCGGAAACTGCGCCGACAGCGTTCTCATCAAGCGGCTCGGTCATAAGTTCAGGAATGCCGCCGGCCACGATCGGCAGAACACCTTTGGGAATTGCAGTGGTCACCAGTCCAGCTCCGACGCGCAATGCTGCCAGTGACGTCATGGTTGGCGCGCCAGATTTTCCCAGCGATCCGCCAATGATCAGCGTATGCCCATACAAACCTTTGTTGGAATTTAGTGACCTGCGCTCGCGCAGCAACTGCGGTGGAGCGTTCCAGTACAGATTGAGTTCGGAGGTAATTGCCTCTTCCGGCGAACCGATGTTTGCCACCACAATCGGCCCGCGGGTGAGCGCGCTGAAGACGATGCCCGGCTTCAGGGCGGTAAAAGTCACGATGGCGTCGCTGCGGCATGCATTCGGCTGGCTGAGCTCGTATGAATCGGAATCTGCGCCCGATGGAATGTCGATAGAGATCACTGGCGCGGCCGACTGGTGAATCAGATCGATAGCTTTGGCTGCGAGTT
>CAZLIE010000109.1:3942-10806 GCA_964559345.1 uncultured Terriglobales bacterium | reverse complement strand
TCGGGAAGCGGCGGATGGAATCCCGTGCCGAAGATTCCATCGAGGATCAAATCAGTCTTCCTAAATAGATCAGCCTGTTCCGCCAGCGCGTCGGCAGAGGTGATGACGAGCGGCTGCACAACCAGACGGCGAAGCATTTCCTTTGCATCGCCCTTCAGATCTTCAGGTCGCGCGAGAAGGACGACCGACACGGCTTTACGGGACTCGCGGAGCTTGCGGGCGGCAACGAATCCGTCGCCGCCGTTGTTCCCTTTTCCGCAGACAACCGTGATGCGATCTGCCTTCGAGCACTTTCGCAGTGCGAACCGCGCGACAGCGCTACCGGCGTTTTCCATCAACGTCAACGACGGTACGCGATAGGTTTGCGTGGTGATCCTATCGATCTCTCGGATTTCCGCGGAGGTGACGATCTTCATGGCCGCCTGGCCGCAGCCAATTCCAGTTGGGACATACTGGCGGCCTCGCCCATGGCGATCAGGTAATCGCCGGGAAGGATTTCATCTCCGGCTTGTGGATTGAAGCGTGTGTTGCCGTCGGCATGCTTGATCGCGAGCACGATCACGCCGAAGTTGCGGTGAATGCCAGAGGCACCGATGGTCGATCCCGCAAATGGCGACTGCGCGCGGATCGCAATTTCCTCGATGACCATCTCGTAATTTCCTTCCCGCCCGGTCATCAGACTGAGGAAATTGACCACGTTAGGCCGCAGCAGTCCTTGAGCAATCAGGTGTCCGGCAAAAGAGTACGGAGAAATCACTGAGTTCGCTCCGGCTTTTGTGAGGTGTTTAGCCGATTCCTCTGCGCTGGCGCGCGCAATGATCTTCAAGGTTGAATTCAGGCTGCGAGCATTCAGCACGATGAAGATATTGCTGGCGTCGGTAGTAGTCGCAGCCACCAGCCCGGCGGCAGTATCGATCTTCGCTGCAAGAAGCGTGTGCTCCTGGGTGGCGTCGCCGATGATGATCGGCCAGTCCTCCGGAAGTCCCTCAGTTTGGTCCTGCTGATTCTCGATGATGACGAATGGAACCGGACGATTCGCAAGCTCGCGTGCAGCACTGCGGCCCACACGTCCTGCACCGCAGACGATGTAGTGACCGGACAGGCGTGAGATTTGCCGTTCCATTTTGCGTCTGCCGAAAAAGCGGAGAAGTTCGAATTCTAGCAGGGCTTGCGTCAGCGTCCCGATGCCAAGCGCCACGAAGACTGCGCCCGCGGAAATGAGCGCAATATTGAACTCCCGGCCGTGACGCGAAAGCGGATGCACCTCCCCATAGCCTATTGAACTGAAGGTGATCACGACCATGTAAAAGCTGTCGAACCATGACCAGCCTTCGATCAGGTGAAAGCCCATCGTGCCTATGCCGGCGAGCACAAGCAGCGCCGCTCCGATGAACAATACTTTGCGGAAGCTCTTCAGCGGACGAAGTCCAGGTTCGATGCCAAGTGCCACAGTTGCGGCATTCTAACAACCGAGCTCCACGTCAGGCTGGGTGAGTCTCCGAAGTAAGACGATCAGAGCAGCTACAAGAACGGAGCCGTACTCCACCAGCAGAACCCAATTCGGGACTCCCCACGGACGTCCAAGTGACCGCAAGTGCCAGACGACGTATGTCTGCAAAATACTCACAGTCCAAACCATCAGCGGCAGCGTCGATGTTGAGCGCAGAAACGGCAGCAGCCAGATCAGGTACCACGGATACACGACGGGCGCCATCGCAAGCGATCCCGCCATGGGCCACGTCCATTTGTCGTCGCAACTTGCAGTCGAAATCTTTCGCAGCCATGTAGCGATGATCAGTCCAACAATTGCGGCCACCGCAGCAATCAGGTGCGGCGTCGCCACTCGCTCGAGCATGGCCCAAATTGGGTTGTTAAAGCGGAAGGATTGCACATAGGTCGCGAGCGATCCGACCGGAATTCGCCCGCGTTCGAGGAACGGCACATATAACGATCCGAAGACGAGCGCGGCGATCAACGCATCGCGCAGGCGCAGACGCCGCCAGTAAAGTGGCGCCAGAACGATTGGAAGAAATTTAACGGAGACTGCCAGCGCAAACGCGATTGCCGCGAACATCCGCCAGCGACGTCCAAGTGCGACGACGGACATCACGAGCAGCAGCGCGCCGAAAATGTCGATATGGCCGCTGCCGGCCACGTCTGTCGCGAGCAATGGATGCCAGGCATAAGCCAGAACCCAATGCTCCCCCTGCCCGTTACGTCGCAACATGTCGAGCAATAAAAGAGCGATTGCAAAGTCGCAGAGTACGAACGCAATCTTGAACGCACAAATTGACTCGTGAATCGTGGTAACTGCCCGGAAGAACAGTTGCGCACCGGCAGGATACGGGCTCGGCAGGCCCGGATTGTTCAGCCCGCGAGTTTCAGTCGTGTGTAGCCCAGCGACGGCAGGATCTGAGGGAATCACGTTGTACGGGTTGTAGCCCAGCCGCTGCAGACGCCCATCCCATAAATATCGGTGGATGTCGTCGTCCGCGCCTGGAGCTGTGAGCAGGAATGGGATCCGCCACAACGCGGACAAGGCTAGGCAGATAAAAACTATTTGACGTGACATCCGCGTCGTCCGGAACAACTCACGGACAGTGAGCAAGTAAGAGATGCCGGCAGCAGCCGCACAAACCAGGAACGATCGGGTGCCCACTGCGCTGCGCGAACAGATAATCATCGCGCCAAAGATGATTCCGCCGAGCGCATAAAGTCTGCCGGACGGCCCGATCGTCACCTTGCACCAAAAATTGACCGCTGTTTAACGAAAACTTCTTCCCACTTTGCCAGATGGGACGCCGTTCGAGGCGCCCGCTCAGGATGAATCCGTAACTCCGCAGCGAGCCGATCCAAATCGGCAGCCACGTCGATATCGTAGAAAGGCTCAACCAGGCGTACTGAAAGTCTAAGTTCATTGGCGCGCTGCATGAGCCGTTGAAGGGCTGTACCCGTTCCCATGCCGTCGCCATTGAACAGTGCCGGATGCGAAGCTTTGGCTCCGACCAAATAGTAGCCACCATCGTGCGTAGGTCCGACCACGAGTTCAGATGCGGCGAGTGCATCGAATGCGTTTTGCAGGATCGATGGGGGCAAGTGCGGCGTGTCGCTGTTGAAGGCGATCACCCGCTCAAGGCCATTCGCCGTAAAGTGCGCAAACACCGATGTAAGGCCAGCCGCAAGCCCTCCGCCTTTCTGTGGAACGATCCGGACTGAATCGCCGGCGATGTCAGCGAGGTCGTCAACATCGGCAGCAGGACACATGATCGCGACATCCACCGTGCCGAGCGACAGCGCCAACGCAATTGTGTCTTGTAAAAGGCAACGGTAAAAATCCGTTACATCAGAATCGGGAAAACTCTGCGCTAGCCGAGTCTTAACCGTGCCCGCCCGCGGAGCTTTAGCCATGATCACGAGAGCGCAGCTTCTCTTACTTCTAAGCGTTGAAGTCGGGTGCGGGGATTGCATAGGCGAAAAGGTTTCGGGGATTCACGCCGGCCGTGGCGTTGCGGCTGCTCCACGATGAAAATAGCATCGCACGATCATGCTGAAAATAAACCACGCGGCCCCAATTGTCCCTCTTACGGTCCCACTAATCTTCGATTTGCCAATGCGGGGATGATAGCTGACCGGGACCTCGACTATCCGGAACCCCTGGAGTGCGCCCTTGAGGATCATTTCAACCGCCCAGCCATACGTGGTCTGTTCGAGCGCAAGTCTCCGCAGAACGTCGGCGCGAGCAGCGCGGAAGGGCCCAAGATCGGTGATCTTAGCGCCATACATGACGCATATCAGGTTAGCGGCAATACGGTTACCGAAAACCGAGTGCCACGGCATCGCGCCGGTGATTCGCGGCCCTGTCAGACGCGAGCCAAGTGCGATGTCTGCGGTGCCCTCACGAAGCGGAGCTAGAAGCAGCGGCAATTCGACCGGTCGGTCGCTGTAATCGCCATCGAGGAAGACGACGATGTCAGGAGCACTGGCATTGGCCAAGCCGGTCAAACAAGCTCGACCATATCCGCGGCGCGGTTCATGCACAACGCGAGCCCCGAGTTTGGCAGCGATCTCGGGAGTTCCATCGCTTGAACTGCCGTCAACAACAATAACTTCATTGACAATTCCAGCAGGGATATCCGTCAGCACACGTGCGATTGCCTCGGCCTCGTTGCGCGTTGGGATGACGACAGAAACTCGCACTCGATCCGATGTCAAATTACCACCACAGAGAAGCAGGGTTGCGTCGTGCCAGCAAAGCGTCGATGCCCCACGCTCGGCCCCCCCGTCCGATTGAAACCGCAAGCGCTCCCATGATGGGAACCAGCAGCTCCCAAATCCAGGAAGTGCCCAGTTCCGAAATCCAAAGCGTCGCGAGAAATCCGAATGCTATAAAGGCGACAGGGCGTGTAAATGCTCCAAGAACCAGGAGGACTCCTAGCGATATCTCTGTAATGGCTTGAAGCGGAGCGGCCTTGGCCGCGTGGCTTGACACGAGGTGAAGAATGGACCTCCATGCGGCGGGAGCATGACTGTTTTTGACGTAGTAGTCGATCACGCCTGCATATCCCGCCGGAGTGTAGGCGCCTTTCTTCAGGTTTTCGAAGAAAACCGAGACGAACATCGCGCCGATAGTCAGCCGCACAATTGCCAAACCTATTTGCGCGTAGCGTTGATCACTGACTTTGCGAAGGTCACGTAATGCTGCGCTTGAACTCATGGTAGTTCCCTTTCTTGTGAAGCCCTGGTCAGACTACCTAAAATCAGTTCTGCTGTACTTGCTCAACCGACTTTGATAGCCCGACGGACTCAGCTTCAAGTAACTGCCGCGGGATTGTTCCTGAACTGTAGCTTCACAATCAACTTCTGGCAACAACTACCGTAGTGCAGGAGCTGTTCAATTTAGGCAGATCACGGCCAGGAGCAAAAACGACCTCGAGCTTTGGGCGGTCGCCGCGAACGATTGGGCAATAGAAATCGGGCTGTAGCAGTGCACCTTGCAAGCGGCGGCGCCCGGCGCATCCGCCATGACAGGAATCGCGGAACTCACAAGGCTCGCACGGTTTTGGAAGTGTCCGCGCCTGCTCGAAGGAAGCGGAGTTCAGAATGTCGGAACCAGCAGACACTAAATGTGAAAGCGGCTCGCCCGGTCCGGGCCAATACACGCAAGGCTGAGTGGTCGCTCGTGGCGTGACTCGCACAGTACTGACGCCGCAACCGCCTCTGAGCGGCGGAAGGCCCGCCATCGCTCGAACCAGTGGTTCGCCGATGGCGATGACATAGGTCTCAGCAAACAGACGCTGGAATCCCTCCCAGTACTCTTCGTAGGTGAGCGCGTAGATGTCGGATCGTACGGCTTGATAGACATTGAGTCGCAAAGGCGCCTCAAACTGTTTCGCCACACGCGCTACCTCCGCAAGGCGCAAGTAGTTCGACTTCATCATTACGGCAATGATGGTTACCGGAATACCGAGACGCACACAGCGTTCCGCCTGCTGGTGGATCAACGCCCAATTGCCCTGGCCGCGTTGTGCATCTTGCTCGCCTTGGGTGGGGTAATCGAGCGAGAACTCGATGTCATGAAAAACGCGCAACTCGTCATCTTCCAGGACAGCAACACTGTGGCCATTGGAAGTGATCGTCAGCTTGACGGCTTTTGTTCGAAGGTACGCCAGTATCATCTTAAACTCCGGATGCATGCCGTTCTCGCCCGTGCCGAGATTCACAGCGCATACCGGCAGCCGTTCCATCACGGCCTTCACCTGATCTAGAGACAGACGATCCGTGCGAGTTGGATCGCGGTAGCAAAAGGCGCAAGAGAGATTGCATTCATTCGTAAGCCCAAGCCCGAGCGAAATGCCGGCTTCTCGCTCCAGTACAGGATCAGTCGAAGAGCATTGGATTGCGACGTCCTTCATATTCGTCTCGTAGCCACAGCCTGGCCGCTGCGCGCAATGAGGTGAGTATAGCGGGAGACCGCGGCAAACTCTGGCCGGCAGCCGAGTTTGCGCTCCACATCGAAAATTCGATCGTACTCGGCTTCACGGGAAACTTGCGGCGGCAGATAATCAGAGATCACACGCACGCCCCGCTCGGCGACGATGGTCAGCGATAACGTCGCGAGCATTTCGTGCACGGTGTTGTGCGGAAACAGTCGCACCTTGCCTCCATACAAAGATTCTTTTCCGCATTCCGCGGTCAGATTGTGTTCCGCCGCAGTTGAATCGCCGTTTTGGATGGCTGCTTTTAGTACCTCGCCTGCCTGATTGCGCACGAGGATAGACAAGGTCGCCGCCGAATCTCGCAGCAACCCGGCAGCAGCGCGTAAAACGTCAATGGGATTTGACACAAATTCGAGGATGTTGTGGCAAAGAACTACGTCGAACGATTCGATTGGAAACGATTTCGCCAATTGCTCCGCCACGCCGTGTTTCACCTCGATCTTCGCCGCAACTCCCGCCTTCTCTACAGAGCGCTTCGCGATTTCCAGCATCGACACAGACGAATCCAGTAATACGACATCAAAGCCAACTCGTGCGAGGCGCTCGCTGAGGGCGCCTGTGCCCCCACCAATATCGAGAGCGCACAAAGGCCGTGTGCCCGCGCCCGAAGGCAGACAATCCTGCAGATTCGCGAAGGCCAAGTCGATACGCAATCTACCTTCGGCCGTCTCCAGGTACGCGGCATACTTGTCTGCCTCTCTCTGGAAACGATCATCCTCAATTCTGGTATTCGCGATATTTGTATTCGTGATCATCCACCTAAGTTCTTACGACTCGGAGCAAAGTTGCTCCGAGTCGCGATGCCACAAGAGTAAACCTTTGCGCAGCGTCTGGATGACTTGAAAGTCAGGCCACATCTTTATGAACT
>CAZLIE010000109.1:0-3932 GCA_964559345.1 uncultured Terriglobales bacterium | reverse complement strand
GATTAAAGTCCAAACTCGTTTCAGGTGCTCTCCTCCAAATTAGAGTGCGAGTTCAAGCTGGCATCCAGGCCAGCAATGACACTGCGCCGTGAGCGGGCGATGCCAAGCCCGCGCTAATCGCCTGTGTGAGCTATACGACTACCGACGTGAGCAACAATGTTTATCTCTGCGCGAATGGCATCAATGACGGCCGATACGGTTACAACATCGTCCAACTCTTGGACGCGACCTGGTACCACAAGTTCAGCGCAACCATGCACATCGCGACCGAGGCCTGGTACAGGTATGAACACGACGTGCCGATCGTTTCCAGGCTGATAGCGCCAAAACCGGGTGCGAATCCACATTCTGCTCGCCCGGCGACATCCGATGCTTTGCTCCAGAATGGTCGATCGTCAACTATCTAGAGAAGGAACTCTCTAAGAACATGCCGGCATATGACGGGGAAAGCGGCAAAACCAGCTTTCATTTGCCATGGATGTCGTCTTCAAGTTTTGACTGATGAGAGCCCCCTGCCGGTCTTTATGCGTGGGTTCCAAATCATTGCGTTCTACGCCGCGAATCTCTCCGCGTCGGCTGTTTTGATCTCAAGCCCATTGCCAGCACGTGACAAGTCTGGCCGCAGCTCTCCATCGATGAGACGGGGCAATCCGTCGAAGAGCATGCGTTCAATTCGAACGTGATCATGAAAATACTCGAGGTTCTTGAATGGAGTGACCGCGCATGCCACATGGGCATGAAGAGCTGGCGCAGTGTGTCCAGACAACGGGATGTTGTAGGCCTGGCACAGAGACGAAACCTGCAGAAATGCGGTTAGACCTCCACAGCGGGTAATGTCGGCCTGCTGGACATCTACCGCTCCGGCCGAGAGCATTCGCTGAAAGTAAAAAATGTCGTAGCCGTATTCCCCGGCGGCAATATCCATCCCTGCGGGACCGCGCTCACGAATGAAACTGAGACCATCGAGATCATCAGACGATACCGGCTCCTCGAACCAACTCACGCCAAATTTGAAAAACATCTCCGCCTGCGCGAGCGCTTCCTTTGGCGTGCAAGCCCCGTTGGCATCGACGTACAGCTCCGTTTCCCTGCCGATTGCCTCGCGCGCGACGCGCACGCGTTCTCGATCTTTGACTGCATCGCGACCGATCTTCATTTTGACGGCACCGATGCCTTGCGTTGCCCAACCCGAAAGCTGGTCCGCAAGTTGCCGGTCGGAGTAGGAAGTGAATCCGCCGCTGCCGTAGACAGTCGCGCCTGGCCGTACCTGCCCAAGCAATTTCACCAAGGGAATGCCTAGGAGCCTGGCCTTCAAATCCCAGATTGCGCAGTCCACCGCGGATATACCCATGGAACAAATTCCGGGACGGCCGAGATTTCGGATCCGCCGCCACATTGCCTGGTATCCAGCGGATGGCGAGAAAGCGTCTATGCCCTTCACCACGGGTGCAAGCACATCATGAATGAGCGTAGCAGTGGCCGAGTCGGCATAGGTGTATCCGATCCCGTGCTGGTTCGCGGCATTCGCTGCAACGATGACAATTGTCGTTCGATCCCACTCCAGAGTGCCGTCAGATTCGGGAAAGTCGGTCGGTATCACATAGGTTGACACGGCAAGGTTCTCGATCGGAACGAAACTATGTTGCGTCGGCATCTTGATTGCCCGGAATAATCGCGAGTTTCTGGAATTCATTAACTCGAGTACCGGACTCCTGACAGGTTCGATGTTGAGACGAGGAGCGTGGTTTTGCCTGCGCATCGACTTCAGCAAGAGGTTGCGCCATAGATTGCTGAGTGCTGGCGCGAGAGTGCGCGGCAAAGATACACGCCCAATCGGCATCGAAGTGAATATTGAACTTAGCAATCGAGAGGCAGAAATTGCATAAACGTGAAGTCGTCGTTATCACCGGCGCATCCGCGGGCGTGGGTCGCGCTACCGTTCGGGAATTCGCGCGACATGGAGCATCAATCGGCTTGATTGCCCGTGGGCGCAATGGACTTGAGGGCGCTCGCCGAGAGGTGGAAGATGCCGGCGGTCGAGCTCTGGTGCTGCCAGTGGATGTCGCCGACCCCGAGCAGGTCGAGGCAGCAACTGAGCAGGTCGAGAGAGAACTCGGACCGATCGATATCTGGGTGAACAACGCGATGGCTTCGGTGTTTTCGCCCATCAAAGAAATGAGGGCTGCGGAATTCAAACGAGTGACTGAAGTGACCTATCTGGGATACGTTTACGGCACTCTGTCTGCTCTGAAACGCATGCTGCCGCGAAACCATGGAACGATTGTGCATGTCGGATCAGCACTGGCGTATCGCAGCATTCCATTGCAGGCTGCCTATTGTGCTTCCAAGCACGCGGTGCTGGGATTTTTTGCATCGCTCCGCACCGAACTCTTGCACGACCACAGCAATGTGCATACGACTATGGTGCAGATGCCTGCTCTTAATACTCCACAATTTGGCTGGGTGAAGAGCCGATTGAAGCGGAAGGCGCAGCCGGTGCCGCCGATTTATCAGCCAGAAGTGGCTGCGCGAGCGATCTATTATGCTGCCCATCATCCAAAACGGCGTGAGTATTACGCCGCCTGGTCCGCAGTGAAGGCGATCTTCGGAAACAAGCTGGCGCCATCGCTTGCTGATCATTATCTTGCGCGCAGTGGATATGATTCGCAGCAATACGATGGCATCGATGATCCGAATCGCCCAAACAACCTTTACGAGCCGGTTGCCGGCGACCATGGAGCGCATGGAGATTTCGATGATCGCGCGCGATCGTCGAGTCTCGAAATTTGGGTGGAGGCGAATGCAAAGTGGCTGGCACTGGCCACAGGCATCGGACTTGCCGCGGCCGTAGTGAAGTCGTTCAAGAACGGCCGTACTCCTTCCGATGGCGCGGAGCGGTTGAAACAAAAAGCGGCGTGAAGAGTACCGCGATGGGCTGAGTATTTAGAGGATCTTTTGCATCATGGAGACCGTGTAGGCCCGAACGAATCCGAACCGTTCCATGTTGCGGGCGGATTCGTTGTTCATGGCCGTTGCAGAAAAGGCGAAATCACACCCTGCATGTGACGCGATTCCAAGCCTCGCTTGGATGAGTGCGGACTGCACACCCAGTCGCCGGAATTGCGGCATGGTGCGGCGGTTCTGAGAAATGCGACTCCGTGGCGAACAAATACCACAGCTCCGCCAGCGGGACGGCCGTCAACCAACGCAACGAGGGCCGTGACCTTTGGCACAAATCCGAGCGACCCAAGCATGTGCAGCACCCACTCAGGTATTTCGCCGCTATTGTTGTGCCCTCGGGCAACGACTTCGATCCAGAGATCCTCTTCACCTGGCAACAATGGACGAACCTGAATGTGAGCTTTGAGGCGACTAGATTCACTCACATTCAGTTCTTTTGACCAGCCCTGCAATACGGTCCGTTCGGCGTAGCCTCTTTCCAGAAGAATGCGTCGGAGAGACTGATCAGCGAACCCTATGACCTCGAACGTGGAGTGACTTGCCTTGTGATCGCGAAAGAACTCTTCGAGCACTTCGATTTCGCGAGAAGTAACGACGCCAGCGCACCCGAGCGAGGTGGCATAGGTCATTGGAGATTCTCGCCCGTTGAATGCCGCACACCCACCTCCAATTTCAATGTACGCGGCGCCAACTTCGGGAGAGCGCGATTTCATCGCTTCAGTGCAAGCGATGAAGTTTTCAACTGACGCAAGCCTTCGGCGAGTGTGAAGGTCGTCCGTAACCATGAACGGGACGTCGGAGCATCAAGATAGTCTGGCCTGCTGAGTCCAACAGGCTCAGACGGAATGTTTATACAGTGGTTTGCAGGTGGCTCACTTCTGCCACTTCCGGTTCCCGTTGCAGCCGGCTGTGGTGGCGACTGTAGGTGAAGTAAACGATTAAACCAATGACGAGCCAAATAATCAGGCGTG
>CAZLIE010000108.1:0-15410 GCA_964559345.1 uncultured Terriglobales bacterium | reverse complement strand
TTTACGTTTGGATATGACTGCTTAGTCGCGTTGAATCCAGTTCATAGTCGTCAGGGTATGCCGTCTCGCTTTCTCCTTAGTAGCCACACATGCAGGGTCAGAACAGTTGGCGACGACTGCGGCTAAAAGCAATATCCGCCCGGATTCAAGACTCATAGATCGTGAGGTATTTGGTGTAAATGAATGGAATTCGGATCACCTCGGTCAGGGTGCAGGACTAATGGGATATAGCGGTCAATCAGGCCACCTGCCTAAGATTGTCAGCGAGCAGCTCTCAAGAAACTACAGCCAATAGCGAGAACAAAACGGGAGTCAATCTCGCTAAACGGCAGTTGGTACGCGTTCGTGGGCTGCTTCTTCAGTGCAGCTTCGGGAACCAATCCTGCCAGTTACAACTTAGCACAACGCGTTCAGAACCCTTGAGCACTCGTCATGGGCAGCAGGCCGCAGCAGATGTGAGCATATGTGCGATGTGACTTCTTTGGACCAGTTGTGCAAAGGTAGAATTCCTGCTGCAGAGGAGTAGCGGCCAACAACAAGTTCTCATTGCAGGCAGAAAGCCGTGCCACGCGAGGCAAGAGGGAGTATTCTCTTAACGGATGAGAGGTTGGTCCCGTGCGGGGCGTTGTTGTAGCACTGCTGGTCGGATCATTGGGCTTGGGACTGGTAGGCTGTGGGGGCGCTTTTTTCACGACCAGTTTTCAGCCACGACACGTGACATTCACTATCGATGGCTTTGTCGACGTCATTCAGTTCACCACCATCGTTGACGGACGAGGCACCGTGATCGATGTCACGCTCGTGAGCTTCGAGCAAATCTTCGGCAGCCTTACCACTGTCACCTTCTGTGGCACGCTCAATCAGCTCTTTCTGAATGCATTCACCGTGATTGACTTTACGCAGGGACCTTTCTGCGCTACGCCGCTGAACATCACAATAAACAATTGAAATCATCGCGTTAATGAGTCAGCAAATTTCTCAATTGCCCAAAATCCAAGGACACACTTGATCACAAACTTAACACCATGGACGTTGGCTACTAACTACACCTAATTTCGTTTTTTTTAAATTCTGGATGGTTGAAACGTAATGGCATAGCCGTCGCAGCGTTCAGCCGGATTCGGCGAGAACGCACGCATGCTCGGAAACAGGAGCAGACGAACAGCAGGAAATCCGGATATCCTCCTGCGGTGGGAAGACAACGTTCGCGCGGCACACGGGCCCGACCCAGGATAGCCATGCATGTCAGCAACGAATCGGGCGCTCCTCCCGAAACAGGAACTCGCATAACCCGATCTGAAGCAGGAATTTGGTCGCCTTGCTGATTCGCCCAGGAAAAGTGCAGAATCCAGCGCCGATTAGGACAGGCTTTGGATCGCACGAGCGGCGTGCCTCTCCTCAGTAACCAACGGCTCTCCCGCCCCTTCGCCCGTCGGACCATCCTAATCGCCAGCCGCTTCCTTCCTCGACCATCACTGCGTGAACATCTCCCTGCGAGCGCAGCTTCGGGTTCAGCGTATAGCCCTCAGCGCGAAGCTTCTCCGCTACGTCGAAGACAATCGCGCCCGGCTCTGCGTCCACCTGGTCGGGCAGAAATTGATGGTGAATGCGCGGGAACTCGATTGCGTCCCGCAGCGACATCTTCGAATCGATGATGTTGACGATCACCTCAAAGACTGTATTGGGAATCGTCGCCGAGCCCGGCGAGCCGAGCGCGAACCACGGCGAACCGTCAGCATGCAGGACAATGGTCGGAGTCATCGATGAAATCGGACGCTTACCCCTCTTGATTTCGCCTCGGTCACCCGGCTTGCTGCTGAAGGCGCTCATGATGTCGTTCATCAGCACGCCCGTCCCAGCGATCATCACCTGCGAGCCGTAAAAACTGTTCAGCGTGTAAGTATTGCTCACCATGTTTCCTTGCTCGTCGATGATGGAGAACTGCGTCGTGTCCTCTCCTTCGTGTGACGTCCGATCGATGCTCATGCTGCTCGAAGGCGTGGCATGGCCCGGCTGGATTGTGGCGGCGAGCTCGCGGGCGTGATCCTTGCTGGTAAGCATCTCGATCGGCACGGAGAAGAACGCCGGATCGGCGGCGAACTCGGCGCGATCGCGGAACGCGCGGCGCATCGACTCGATCTCTTCATGGAGTTGTTCTGAAGAGCTCTCCATGCCAAGATGGACGGGAAAGGTTTCGAAGATGTTCAGCATCTCGATAAGCGTGCAGCCGCCGCTCGAAGACGGAGGCATTGAGAGAATCCAGTTGCCCCGGAAGGTGCCCTTAACCGGAATGCGTTCTATCGCCTTGTACGAGCGCAGGTCTTCGTAGCGGATTGTGCCGCCGTGCGCTTTCATGTCGGTATCGATCAGGCGAGCGGTCTTGCCCTCGTAGAATTCACGCCATCCTCCTTTCTGAATGCGAGCGATGGTCGCGGCTAGGTCAGGTTCTCTCACCAGTTCGCCCTGCTTCAGCGGCCGGTCAGAGCCGTGGAGAAAGATCTTTGCCGATTCGGGAAACTGCTTCATCACTGGGGCCTGCAGTGCCAGAATCAGTTCCATGCGCTGCGATGCGGGAAATCCATCTTTCGCGAGCTTGCGCGCGGGCTCCAGATCTTCTTTCCAGCTCAGTTTTCCAAATCGGGAGTGCGCCATGCCCATGCCCGCTACCGTTCCGGGCACTGCAGAGGCCTTGAAGCCGACCGTCGACTCCATCCGATTGGCGAACATGCCTGGGTGCGCCAGGGCAGGAGCCACCTCCTTGTAATCAATAGCGTCCACCCTTCCATCCGCCATGCGGATGAGCATGTAGCCTCCTCCGCCCAGGTTTCCCGCTTCGGGATGAACTACGGTCAGCGCGAAAGCCACAGCCACGGCTGGGTCGACCGCGTTTCCTCCTTTCCTCAAAATAGAGAGCCCCACCTGAGAGGCGAGCGGGTTGGCGCTTGCGATCATCGCTTTTGGAGCGCGTTCGGGCTCCTCCAGCATAGGACGTGGAGCTTTGAGTTCGAGGCCGCTTTGCGAGACCTCCTGCGCCGCTCCAGGCAGAAAACTCAACAGGACAATCAGAGTTCGGATAATCTGGGTTCTCGGCATGGGTTGAAAAGAATACACGCACCTGAGCGAAAGGCAGTACTACCCCGTGAACTGTCATCCCTTGGTCCGGCGCGTGGCAACAGGCGACGCCAAAATGGGATTTTGCGGAGCAACGGATCTGCGGTTCGCGGTTGGCCTAAAAACACAGATCCCTGCAACCGCCACCCCGAACTTGGTTTTGAGTAACCATTGGAGACGGTTGCAGGGATGACAATCAACGAACCTTTAGAACACCACCTTCGCTCCAAACTGCAGCACCCGGTTCGGCTCCCCGATGGCAATCACGGTCGCCGAAGCGGGCAGCGAAGTCGTGCTGCAACAAGTCTGGGCAAACAACGAGCTGTTCACGCGCGGAGTGCCGGAACTGGCGTTTCTCGGATTATTGAAGTTGGGATGGTTCAGGACGTTAAAAGCTTCCGCCCGGAACTGGAGGTTGATCCGTTCCGTGAGCTTAAAATTCTTAATCAGTCCTGAATCGAGGTTCCAGAAGTCGGGACCGTGAGCGGTATTGCGGCCATTCCCCTGCTGTCCCGGTTGGGGAATGCAGAAGTAGGTCTGCGTTCCGATTTCATTGCGGCAGTCGAAATGAGGATCGGTCGGATTAGTGATCAGCGGTCCCACGTTGTACATCACCGGGCCCTCATTTCCCGGAACGAACTGCAGGTGTCCGGGATCGAATCGGCCTTCGATAAGCGCCTGACTCACATGTTCCGAATTGGCCGTCTCAGATCCGCTGTAAAGTGTGTAAGGCTCACCGCTCTGGTAATCAAAGATGCCGGTGTAGGACCAGCCTCCAATGATCTCATCCAGCCACTTAGGAGCGCTCGACGCAAAGCGCTTTCCGTTCCCAAATGGGAATTCGTAAACCGTGTCGACCGTCAGCACGTGGCGATTATCGAAATCCGAACGTGCGCGATCCAGGGCGAAATTGTGAATGTCGGTTGGCGTAACGGCGTTGGTCAGGCTTAAGCCCCCTCCCGTTGATGCTCCGGTCGGATCGGTGGACTTATCGTCGATCGATTTGCTGAACGTATAGGACAGGCCAAAGGTGAGTCCTTGCTCAAACCGGCGGCGTACGGCGACGAACGCGCCATGGTAATAGGAGTCTCCGCCGGAGTCCTGGAAGAAGATTTGCGTGAACTGCGGATCTGGGCGGAAGTAATTTCCGGGAAAGCCGCGCGCGACAATGTTGCCCTGATCGATCTGCTTCGCGAGATCACCGACATTGTTCTGCAGGAAGTCGTTGGTATTGGTATTGAGGGTCGAGGCGGGCGCCAACTGCAGAAGCAGCGTTGGCGATTGCCCAGTCACTCCCGTCGGGCAACCCATGCCATCTGGCTTGCAGCCGTTCATGGCGTTCCGTCTGGCTACCAGGAACGAGCTGATGAACTGCGGATTAGGATTGATCTGGTTCAAGTCGTAGGCGCGATATAGGTGCGTGCCGCGCTTGCCGACATAGCCGATTTCCGTGACGAAGTTGCCCGGCAGCTCACGCTGGATGGTGAGGTTCCATTCGTGAACCGACGGATTTTTCAAATTGGGATCAAAAGCGCCGACCGACGGAGCTACGCCATTCGGCTGGTAGGCCGGCTGGGTGAGAGCCACGGAGGGTGTGGTAGATGGCAGCGGCATCGTGACTGGAAATCCTTGCGAAATCCGGTTCCCGAGGCCCGAAGGCGCCACGCAGCCGGCGCTGGTAGTGACGGTTCCACTGCTGCTGATCTGGTCCACGCAGTTCAACGCGAAGCCCGGAACCTTGCCCGCCATCGCCGTCACTTGAAATGTGCTGATGGTGTCGAACATCCAGCCATACCCGGCGCGGATGCTGGTCTTGTTGTCGGGCGAATAGGCAATTCCGATTCGCGGGCCCACCGATCCAAGATTGTTGTTCTTGTACCAGGAGTCGGACTTCACATACGAGACGGGTGCGCCCGTAGTAATGTCCCCATTTGGAACAAGTGTTGCCCTGTTGTCAAAAGGCGGCGGGTTGAACTCCCAGCGCACGCCGGCGTTCACCGTCACGTTGGGCCGGACGTGCCATTCATCCTGCACGTAGGAATCGTACTGGTGCGCCCGCGTGTACACCGTCTCAAGTCCCGTACCGTAGGTGTTGTTCGCGAAGTTTGCGGGGAAGGCTTGCTGGAGACGAGCCGGAATCCCCAGAAGCTCCACGGCAGCCTGCTGAATCGTGTTTAAGTCCGTGGCGCTCGGGGCCGAAGCGCCGCTGCCAGTGGGCAGGTTCAGGAGTCCTGCGGTGCGGATGGTACGCCGGAAAGAGATGATCGGATCGGCTATGGCGCTGCCGAAGAATCCACGGCTGTCGTTATGGCGATAGAAGCGGAAGTTGACGCCGAAACGTAAGTTGTGTGCTCCGTGCACCCAGCTTACGTTGTCGATAAACTGCGGCGTCGTGATAGCCCGGGCGGTATGCGCCGATCCACAATAAGGAGAATCCACGTTTAGCGTGGATCCGACGACGCAATCATCCGCCCAGGGTGGGTTCTTCGTGGGATCGGGGAATCCCGGATTGGACTCGCCGAAGGTGAACAAGAACTTGAAGCGATTGTATCCGACGATGAACTCATTCACCAGAGTCGGGGAGAAGGTGTGGGCCCACTTCACAGCCAGGTTCGAGTTGTCGCGGTTCACCTCGCCGAGCGGCGGGAAACCGGGGAAGACTTCCGGACGAGCGTTCAGGAAATCTCCCTGCGTAGTGTTGTAACTTCCGATCAGGAAATGGCCGAAGATGTTGTCGCTTTGGCTGAAGTTGTGGTCGATGCGCACGAAGACGTTTGGCCCCTTGAACTGCGATGGCGGGTTCCAATCGAAGCCACCTGTATTCAAAGCGGTCCCAAGTGTGAAGTCGTTGGGCAGAGGCTCCTTGTTCAGAAGCCCGAAAACCGAAGGATCCGGTCCGATGCCCTGCGGGGCATTAGCGAAGACATTGTACGTATCCACACAATTACCGGTGATCGTTGTTCCGTTACATATGGGCACCCCGGGCCGCAAGTTGCCGTTTGAGTCCACGAGCAACGGCGAACTCTGGGTGACGCTCTTGCCATTGATATTGATCGTGCCGCGCACGAAGCGGAAGATGCCCTGTCGGGCCAGAGTGGTATAGGTGGTCGGCGCACCAAAGCCGGCTACGCCCACGTCGGTCGCGTTAATCGGCTCCGTTTGGGAGATTTTGTTGCCTTGATAGCTGCCGAAAAAGAAGGTCTTGTCCTTGATGATCGGTCCGCCAACGTCGAACCCATACTGGTGCAAATCGAGCACCGGACGCGCTTTGCCGGTGTAATTGTTGAACCATTCATTGGCGTTGTAGTCGGTGTTCCGATTGAAATAAAAGACATCGCCGTGGAACGCATTTGTTCCCGATTTGGTACTGATGATGACGTTCGCGCCGCTGTTGCGGCCCTGCTCGGCCGTGGCGTTGAGGGTAATCGTGCGAAATTCCTGCACGTTGTCGGGATTGAGACGCTGGAGATTGCTCTGCGGATTCGGCACCGTAGATTCATTAGCGTCGATGCCGTCGATGGTTACGTTATGCGCGCGATCACGCGATCCGAATACGTGCGTGCCCGACCCGCTCGCCGAGGTTGGGCGCTGCGTCACGCCCGGCTCCAGCGTGAGCAGGCTCAGCGGATTGCGTCCGTTCAGCGGTAGCTCCTTGATCTGCTCCGTCGTCATCACGTCGCTGATGGTGGCGTTCGTGGTATCGATGCGTTGGTACGAAGATTCCACCTGCACAACTTGAGTCTCTCCGCCGACGCTGAGCGTAGCGTTCACTACCAGCGGCTCGCCTACGGAGAGCACGTTGTGCGCACTCTTATAAGTCTCAAACCCGGCACTGGTCACAGTGATTGAATACTGCCCAGGAACTAGTGACGGAACTGTGTAAGTTCCGGAGGTGCTGGTCTTCACGTCATAGCTCACGCCCGTACCTTCATTCGTGACTTTGACGGCGACGTTGGGTACTACTGCGCCGGACTTGTCGGTGACCGTTCCTTCGATTCGCGACGTGCTGACCTGCGCCCATGTAGCGCCGATCAGCAGGAAGAAGAAGACGAGGCCTGAAATGCTCGATTTCATTTTTTTACCCTCGCTGTATGGGGCCGCTTTTACCGACCTCCGCAGAACATTCTGTGGGCACGAATTTTTTATTCAAACGATGATCGTTGTCAATATGGGGAACTGGAGTATTTTTTTGATCTCGTGCCCGTTCCACCACTTTGGTAGTATGCGATGCGAAAACACGATCAATGCGCACCCCGCTAGAGAGACGCGTGGTGGCCACATATGCGGAGCTCATGCCAAAGCCTCTCATTGCTCTTCTCACAACGATCTTCCTGCTGCTCCCGCCAAGCACCAGCTCGTCCCAGAATCGCAGTGCTGCTCCCGAGAGAGTGGATCTTCTACTCGTGCACGGCACGCTGATCGATGGCTCTGGCAGCGAAGCTCGGCCTGGAGATGTCGGTATTCGCGGCGACCGGATTGCCTTTGTTGGCGATTCGGACAGGACACCGGTACGGGCGGTTCGCACCATTGACGTTTCCGGACTGATCGTCTCTCCGGGATTCATCGATCCGCATACGCACACCTTCGAGGACCTCTCCACCCCCGGCCGCAACCGCAACGAGCCCTACCTCATGCAGGGTGTGACTACGGTTGTGACCGGTAACGATGGAACCAGTCCGCTGCCGATCGCTCCGTCGCTGAAGAAATGGGACCAGCAAGGCATCGGAACGAACGCGCTGCTTCTGATCGGCATGTGCTCGGTTCGCCGCGCAGTGATGGGAATGGTGGATGCCGCGCCCTCGGCGGCGCAGCTCGAGCAGATGAAATCTCTGATTGCGCAGGGCATGGACGATGGCGCATTCGGCATGTCGGCAGGGCTGTTCTATGCCCCTTGCAGCTTCGCAAAGACGGAAGAGGTCATCGAACTTGCGAAGGTCGCCGCCGCCAAGCATGGCTACTACGACACTCACATGCGTGACGAGGGCTCGTACTCGATTGGGCTGCTCGGTTCAATTCGGGAAACGATACGCATTGGGAAAGAAGCCGGGCTCCCCGCGCACATCTCGCATATTAAGGGCTTAGGTACAGACGTCTGGGGACAGAGTACGCAGGCCATCCAACTTGTCCGTGACGCTCGCGCGCAGGGCCAGGAGGTGACGGCCGATCAGTATCCGTATAACGCGTCGGGAACCAATCTGGTTCCGGCATTGGTACCGCGCTGGGCCGAAGCCGGTGGACGCGAACAGATGCTGAAGCGCTTCGACGATCCTCAGGTCCGTCTACGCCTGCTCGAAGAAATGGCGGCCAATCTTAAACGGCGCGGCGGAGCGGAATCTCTGCTGATCACCTCGTCTGCCGATTCACGCGCTGTTGGCAAGAACCTGCAGCAGATCGCCGGCGAACGTCACGAAGCTCCGCTCGACGCCGCACTGGAGATCATCAAGGCGGGAGCGAACGATGTCGCATCGTTCAATATGAGCGAGGCCGATATCGAAAATTTTATGAAGCTGGATTGGGTGATGACCGGCTCCGACGGCTCGCCCGGACATCCGCGCAAGTACGGCACCTTTCCACGAAAAATCCGGGAGTATGCGTTAAAGAGGAAAGTCATCACCTTGGCCTTTGCGCTCCACTCGAGCAGCGCGCTCACCGCTCAGACGATCGGACTCACGGACCGCGGGCTGCTGCGCGCAGGCTACTTCGCCGACGTGATCGCCTTCGATCCCAAGACCATCTCCGAGGAATCAACCTACGAGCATCCCGACGTTCTTGCGCAAGGTATGAAGTACGTCCTGGTGAATGGAAAGCTCGCGGTGGAAAACGGCAAGTACACAGGCGCGCTGGCCGGACGCGCGCTGCGAAGCAGGCGCAGCAACGCTCGAGTGCCGTCGCTATAATCTTCTCCGGAGAACCAGCGGTTGAAATCGCGCCGGCAGTTTCCGGTGAATGCGACAGCTACGTGCTTTGCAGGAACGATTGCCTCGTTCGGCTGCGGGAATCGGCAAACTCGGGATTCACTCACCTCGACACACGCATCAATCGCTGTTCAACAGCGTGGGAACACCACTCGCCGTGCAGCAGAAATTGATGCGTCACACCGATATCAGAGCGACGATGAACGTTTATGGTGGATGTAATCACCAATCAGGAGAGTGAGGCGCTGGCCAAGATCGCTGGCTTGTTGTTGCAAACAGACGCAAATAGCACGCGGTACTGCCTAAGCTATTGAAAAGTGCTGAGTGAACCTTCAACCTACTGATTTTCAATCAGGAACCTACAAATCAATGGTTTCAGCGGTTTCCCAACGATTTTCGTGGTCACAAGTAGGCAGATTTAGGCGAGGTTGTTACCTAGTGTGTTACCCAATTTTGAATGCTGCTTTTTCTATGGTTCGGACTTCCCGGTCTGTAGAGCTTTGGAGATGCAGAACGTCACCTTGATTCCGCTCGGACGATTGCGCACGTCCGTTTCCATGTAGCTATTCACGCGGAACCAGATTCCCCGGCCCGCCAAGCTGAATTCCCGGGCCAAGACCCAGAGTGCGCTCCCTGGAATTGGGCACGGCGAGACCGTTGATTTACGAAGTTTGGACCCTCAAATTCAGCGGTGTTTTATTCAGCTTCGAACTCCGGGTCATGCAGCCCTCCGGGATCAGCTTCCGCTCGGTACTCGGAAACTGCGCTACTCGGGGGCGCCTCCAAGCTTCGTAGCTGCACTTTGGCTGAGGCGTTGGGCGAACCAGTCAGCGATGAGTTGTCTGGCCTGGTCAGGTTGGTCGGCCTGGACATGCTCAGCGCCACCTTGAGCAACGGTGAAGACTCGCAGCTGTTTATCCGTCGAGCCCGCCGCTGCATAAGCTTTGCGCGCATCCTCTAGGGGAATTGCGAGATCGTTTTCGCCATGCAGGATGAGGAATGGCTGCTTCAACTGGGCCAAGACGTCTGCCAACGTCCACTGCTTGACGCGTTCGAGAGCCTGTTCCATCGTCTTGGTCCCCATCACCCAAGGAAGCTGAAAGAATGGAACGGAGACGCTCTTGGATCGAGCAGCCCAGCGTTTCTGCCAGATCGCACCATAATCCCAGATCGCGCCCCAAGCGACGCAAGCTTTGATCCGTCGTTCGAATGCGGCCGAACGGGGCGCGTAATATCCGCCCAAGCTGATCCCCAGAATCCCGATGCGGGATTTATCGATGTCAGCACGCGTCTCCAGATAGTCGACGATGGCTCGTGTGGGAACCTCGTAGTCGGGTCGCGATGGGACGTTCCGAAGCCGCAAAGGCTCTCCGACGCCCGGCGTATCGATCACTAGACAGCTGATACCGCGGTGCGCGAACTCCTCGCGGATAAAGCAGTAGAGCATTTCTTTCACGACATCGAATCCAGAATAGAAGATAACCACCGGCGCGGGTCTTTCCGTTGCAGCCCGGATGAGATAGCCCGGCAACACTCCGTCCGGAGAATTGACCTCGACATGCTCAAGCGGCAACGGCATCAGCTCGATAGCTTTTGCGAAGGAAGCTCTCGCGGCTTGATAGCCGGCGCTCTTTTCCGGCCCCGGCGGTATCTGCCTCTCGCCGCTGAAACGGTACACTGCGGCTCGAAGGTAACGGGCACCGGCACTTCGTTGGTATCCCTCTTTCAAGTCAAGCGCGGCCTCATCTTCCTGCTGCCGCGCCATGTCGGACCACGCCTTGCTCCAGATTTCCGCGTTCGGTTCACGGTCCTTCAAGGGAGCGAGCCAGCGATCCATCTCACCGAATTGAGCTCCTGCCATTAGGGCCAGGTGAAACGCTGACGACCAGGTGTAGTTTTCCGGAAAGTAATAGAACAAAGCGTCCTCACATGTACATTTTTGAATGATGGTTCGGTTGCTATGAAACGTAATACGATCAATACCGCCTACGTGTGACTTGAAGTGAATAGCTCCTGCATTTGCTGATTGGATTGGACGTAACAACGGCGTCCAGATGGCCCTTGCGCCGACCCGAGATGATTACTCTGTTCTTGCATTTGTGTAGCGCTTCGGCTTAGAGCGCGCCCAATGCCCGATCCACCGCCAGTAATGAAGATTAGTATTTCCAGTGAGATTCATCTTTGCTCCAATCTGTGAAGTAATACTGGTGATGAGGGTTCGTAAATGGGGTAATCGGAATAACCGTGTGCCCCAGAGGCGTAGACGGTTTCCCAATCCACGTCCGCAAGAGGTGCACCCGTGACGAACCTCTGCACGAGATCGGGATTTGCGATGTAAGGGCGGCCAAACGCAATCAGGTCAGCTAACCCTTCCGCGATGAGGCGATTCCCGCGGTCACGATGCATATTCACGTTGGCGATCAACGTCCCTTTATAGATAGGGCGGAAATGCCGGAACATGCCATCGTCAGTCAGCTTTTCCAGGGGAGTGCCGGAAAAGTCAGTGGTGCTTCCCATGAGCAAGAGGTGCGAAAGGTTATATGCGTTCAATTTCCGGATGGCATACTCGGTAATCGGCAAAGTCTCGTCATTTGCTGCAAACGCGCCCCCCTCGTGCATTGGACTTATCTTGACTCCGACCCGCGTTGCATCAACTTCATTGAGGACTGTTTCTACCACCTCGAAGAGGAATCGCGAACGGTTCTCAAGGCTTCCTCCGTACTCATCTTCGCGGATGTTGGTAGCCCCATTAAGGAACTGAGCAATCAGGTAAAGGTAATTGGCAAGGATCTGTACGCCGTCGAAGCCGGCCACCAACGCATTTCGCGCAGCCCGTCCGAAGTCCGCCACTGTTGCTTGAATTTCGCGCTTTGTAAGAGGTCGTGGCCTTACTGTCGGCTTTCGGCCCGTCCGCGTCACCGATAGTTGAAGCGGGTCAATATCGGAAGCCGACACAGGCTGCAAACCATCCCGGAGCTCAGGATGAGACATTGCGCCCGTATGCCACAGCTGCGCGATGATGCGACCGCCTGCCGCATGAACCGCATCGGTGACCCGGCTCGATCCGCGAACCTGTTCCTCACTCCACAGACCTGGCGTATCTGCCCAACCAAATCCTTCGGGGCTGATCGCTGTGGCCTCGCCGATAATAAGTCCCGCCGAAGCGCGTTGTGCATAATACTCTGCCTGCAGAATTGTAGGCACGTGATCCTCGGAATTCGCCCGCATCCGAGTGAGAGGAGCCATGATTACACGATTGGGAAGATCGAGATTCCCCATCCGGAATGGAGTAAGAAGCGGCTCAGTAGACTCATGCGCGTGCGTGACATTCGAACCGCCAACTTCAGCGAGAAATACTCCTTGACTCATTATCCTGACCCTCCTTCACGATTACGAATCGCAATTTATCCCTCTGATGGGATCACTCCGTTAGATTGCGATACACGCTTGCGGTAGCGCCCTGAGAGCATACTTTGTTGAGCTGGCGTCAATGCCTCACAAGCATGGGACCTTGGAAACAAACCAACGGCTTCGCTAGTCGCGGTAGCCGCGACAGTTGCTTGCAGCGTTTTTATGATCGTCCCAGTGCTACGCGGTTAATATTTTGCAACCATATGGTCTCTTCACTACTCCATTCTGGGTAGAGCTTTAGCTATCTGCCCCCGCAGCAGCGGCGGTTTGTTGCTACTCGATGCCAATGCCCATTTTGAGGTCTATGAGACTATCCGCCCGACCGATCGGGGGAGTGCGGGAGGACCGGAAAGAGAGGCTTATTACAGTGATCTCGCAGGAATTGTCAGTGCAGGTGGCGATTAGTTCATGGCGACTTGTCTTGGAAAGAGTAAACAAGACACTTTCAAATCTAACTGAAGAGCAACTTTTGAAAGAGATAGCTCCAGGGAGAAACCGTCTCATTTATCTATGGGGACACCTCACTGCCATTCACGATGCCATGTTCCCGATTCTCGGTCTAGGAGAGCGGCTGCATCCGGAACTCGATGCAATCTTCGTCTCTAGTCCTGACAGGGCAGGGGCACAGTTGCCCACTGTGCCAGAGCTGAGAAAATATTGGAACGAAGTGAATGGCAAACTGCTTTCGCAGTTTTCAATTTTTTCCGACGACGAATGGTTGCAGCGGCATAACGCAATGTCCGGGGAAGACTATGCCAAAGATCCAACGCGGAACCGTTTGGCTGTTCTGCTGAGCCGAACCAATCACATGTCCTACCACTTGGGACAGATAATTCTGGCCGTCAAGTAACCGGAATCGAATTTGCCTCATTCTCCTGTGGCACCTTGTAGTCAGCCAGCCCGTTCGCATAGATGGCCAATCCCAGTTCAACCAGATTGATCGATTCGCGAAGCAGTTTGATCTGCCCGTTTTCAGCTTCGAGCCGCCCCACAAACAGCTGATGAATCATTCGACCCGTCTTGCTTGATTTAGTGGTGAATTCATACTCGCCGACCACGATGTCAGGTGTTTCGCACACAACCTTCAGATCGTGAAAATCCACTTCCGGATAGAGATCGCGAACGAACGTGAAGAACCCTTCGACCTTCTCGCGGCCTTCATAGCGCCATGGAAAGCCGAAGCTCTCCAGATATGGCATCTCGAAAGCACCGTCCTCAGCGAACATTTCCGCACCCTTCTTTGGGTCCCGAAACGAAGAGGCTGTGAACTCTTCCAGAAGATGTCTCGCATTTTTCATGTGTTCTCCTTTTCTTAATCGCCGTTGTCACTAGGACAGATTGGAGTCGGCGAAACTAGTCGAATTCGATCTCGTGGATATCGATTGCGACGAGCAGAGGCTCCGCTACCTTTCGCTTTTCGCTGTCGTAGGCAAACACTCGGCGCTCATGTGGCACTACAATTCCGTTTGTGGTTCGGTAGGCGGAGGCGTAATTGAGTCCCGGAGCATTGCCAAGAACATCGACGGTATATTCGTGCCTCCTCAACAATCCATCCGGGCGGAAGTATGAGATCTGCTTTCGCGTGTGGCTCGCGATGTTGTCAGGAAAAGTCACTCTCAGTGGCCGCCATGTCTCGCCGTCTTCTTGCCAGGGCGGAAGCTCCTCGGTCACAAAGCCTGGGTAGGTATAAAGAAACGGAATCGTAAGATATGTCCACAGAGCATAGCTATCGAAATATGCGACGTGCAGATCATCCCAGGGAGTCTCAATGCTCTGCCCCTCGAAGGCACGACGCGGGTCATCGCGCTTCTCAATGAGGTTCCCTTGCTCGTCCTCGACGGAGACCTGGTGCGGCGTGAAGACGAAACGCTTATCCTGTCCGACAAGGTGCGTGATCAGACGTTCCTCATGAAGAGGAAGTTCGATGCGAATATCCTTTAATAGATTCGGTCTGCCCTTAACTTTGCCAAAGCCCGCCCTTGACCGACAAATGCGCCTTCAGTGTTGTCAGTTGATTCCAGCGGTCCACTCCGCCGTGGGCTTCGGTAACAACGTTTAATAAATTGTTCATAAAGGCGCGTTTCCTGATTCTCAAAAATCGCGAAGCGGGATCCAAGAACTATTCCGGAAGCTTCTCTCCGAAGATGGGAAGGCCGTTCTTAATTGATTTGTATGCGAGTGGGCCATTCTCATTACGGCATGCTACGGATAGGCTCATAAAACGACAACTCGCGAGGTGTGCGGAGAAGATCCGGCAGACGCGCCTCGTACTGAGCGCGATAGGGACGCTCCATTTGTTCCGACATGAAGTTTTCACGGTCAAGCCAGGTTTCAAACAGCATGATCGTGTCCGGGTCGTCGGCTTTACGCAGGGCGGTCGCGTTCACGAAGGTGTCCTCGACCTTCATTGCATCAAAGACATCGTTGAGGAGTGTCAGGAACTCAGCAGCCCGACCTGGCTTGAGAGGGATGCTTACCAAAATGGTGAAAGGTTTACGGCTCATTTCGCTCTCCAATCTTAAGTAAAAGTGTGCGGCTTGCTAGTGGGCCAATGTTCTGTGGCGGTGCGGGAAAGCCAACCTAGCCGTTACTGATCGAACTTGTCACCAAACATGGGATTCCCGCTCTTGGACTGTTGCCGTGTAGCCTCGTCCTGAATAACGTCCCAGTGCTCGACGAGAACGCCATCCTTCATGCGAACAACATCCGCTGCAATCCAGTTCACCGGCAGTCCGATGTTGGAGAACCGGCCATGAACGATTACGTAGTCACCTTCTGCAAGAATCGCCCCAGGCTCGTACTTGAGCGACGGCGGCGCGGCCTTCACCAGGTTGAAGAGCCCGTCTCGTCCTGGCTCAATATGGGCACTGTGTTGAATGTAGTTAGAAGACCAGAACCGCTCTGCCGCCGCGTAGTCTCGCTTATTGAACAGGGTATCGAATGCCTTCAGTACGATCGCCTTATTCTTCTCCG
>CAZLIE010000107.1:0-15556 GCA_964559345.1 uncultured Terriglobales bacterium | reverse complement strand
CCGGCGCAAGGTATTTGATCGCGGCTCCAGCACTGCCCATAAGCGGCGTCCCTTGTACCGCGTGCGCAACGCCTTCAGAGTCTCACCGATTGCGGTGGGATGATGCGCGAAATCGTCGATGATTGTGACTCCGCAGACCTCGGCCTTTACTTCGAGCCGTCGTTTCACGCTTTTAAACGTAGAGAACGCTTCGGCGATCGCTTCGGCCGAGATATCGTAATGAGCCGCCATTGCAGCGGCAGCCGTCGCATTCAGGACGTTGTATTCACCCGCAAGTGACATGCTCAAACTTGCCCAGGGCTGACCCTGTCTCAGTAAATTCCACGACGTCTCTGCAGAACCGAAATTCAAGTCGGTGACACGCCACTCCGATCCTTCGCGCATCCCGTAGCGCTCAACTTTGTTGAAGGCGCGAGCTATGCATTCGTCCACGTTGGCTGAATGGTCATAGGCGACGACGTACCCACTGCGCGGCACGAGGTTGATCAGGCGCTTGAATGCAGTCTTGACCGCGTCGAGATCTTTGTAGATGTCGGCATGGTCGAACTCGACTGAGGTCAGGATCACCGAATCGGGAAAGTAATGAAGAAACTTGGGGCCTTTGTCGAAGAAGGCGGTGTCGTACTCGTCTCCTTCGAGAATAAAGTGCTTACTCTGCCGCAAGGCGAAGCTCGTGCCGAAGTTCTCGGCCACTCCTCCGACAAGGAATGACGGATCCTTTCCGGCCACTTGAAAAATCCACGCCAGCATCGAGGTTGTAGTCGTCTTCCCATGCGTGCCGGCGACCACAAGCGACTCGCGTCCGCGCAGAAAGCTTTCGTGCAGCACTTGCGGCAGAGACTTGAAAGGAATGTGGCTGTCGAGGATGTACTCCAGCTCGACGTTCCCGCGCGAAATAGCGTTACCGACTACGACGAAGCTGGGCCGGGGTTTTAGATTCGCTTCCGCATACGGTTCTGCGACGGGAATGCTCATGCTGCGCAAGAGGTCGGACATGGGCGGATAGGCGGCGGCATCGGAACCAGTCACATGAAAGCCGCGCTGTTTGAGCAGTCCGGCGAGCGAAGCCATAGCTGTACCGCAAATTCCGATGAGGTGAATATGCTCGCGATCGCTCACTGCATCCCCGCGTTGGTCGTTCCTGAAATGAGCGTGGTGGCACTCTCGAGAATGTCCAGCGTGACTTCATCGGACACCGTCAGGCGAGCCTGCACTCCGATAGGCAAGGTGATGTTGCCCGCGGAAACGTGTCCGGAACGCACACCAAATGCGACAGGAACTCTCAGGTCGGCGACTGCTCGTTGCAACACCTGCTTCAGCGTGTAATCAGCATCTTTCGGCGGACCGCAATCGAGCATCTCTCCGAAGATGATGCCGCGCACGTTCTTCAGTTTTCCCGCGAGCCGGAGATGCATGAGCATGCGATCGATCTGATACGGCCGTTCGCCCAGATCTTCGACGAACAGCAGCGTGTTGTCGGTTTGGATTTCGTACGGAGTCCCCAACGAGGCGACCAGCAATGAGAGACAGCCGCCGAACAGTACGCCTTCGGCCGTGCCGGTTTGCAGCGGTTCCAAGCCCGGCGAATCGCTGGAATTAATCTGCCAACGGTATTCCCCCGTGGTGGCGCTCGCGAAAGAATTCAGATGAATGCCGTCTGGCTTGGGAAAATCTTTCGTCAACATGGGGCCATGAAACATGACGAGTCCGGTCTGCGAGTAAATAAAAGTTTGGAGTGTCGTGAGGTCGCTGTATCCGCAAATGATTTTTGGATTCGCCTTTATCAGATCAAGATCAAGACGCTCCAGCAGATAGTTGGAGCCGTAGCCGCCACGCGCGCAGATGATCGCCTTGATGTGCGGAACGCGGATGAGCTCGTGCAGTTCATCGAGACGGCGCTGAACACCACCTGCAAAAAACAGGTCGCGATTGAAAATGCTTTGCGAATAAACCGGCTTGTATCCCAAGTCGTCCAGGCGCGCACAACCCCGGTCAAACGCCTCCTTTTCCACTGGACCGGCAGGAGCGACAATGCCAATGGCATCTCCGCGCCTGAGAGATGCCGGACGCAGCGTTTGATTGGGAGCAGACACAGAAAATCATCTTAGCCGATGTTTTCAATCAGCCGATCAGAAAGAATTCTCCCTGACAGACCAGGCGCGCCGCACCTTCGAGCAGCAGCGCGTCTTTGCCATCCCAGTGGACGACTTGTTTGCCGCCAGGAGCGTGCGCCTCGACCGGCGACACGGCGCGTCCGGTGTGAATCGCGGCTATTGCGGACGCGCACGAACCTGTGCCTGACGATTGAGTTTCTCCCGCGCCGCGTTCGAAGATGCGGAAGTCGAGGCTGTTGCGCCCGAGCACGCGCACCAGCTCCACGTTCGTCCCGTGCGGGAACTCAGGACTGGTGGAGAGACGCGACGCACCTGCCTGCCATCCGCTGGGGAACTCATCGACAAACTGCACGAAGTGAGGATTGCCAGTCGAGATCTCCAGGCCGGTGACGCTGCCTACTGTCTTCTCGCCAAGGACTCGGGCTGCACCCATCTCGACGATGAATTCGAATTCATTGTCGGAGCGACGCAGCAGCACGCACTCTTTTTCGCCGGCAGCAGTGATTACGTTCACTCGCGACCCACCACGGGTCTCAATGGCCCAGGCGGCGACACATCGGGTGCCGTTACCCGAGATCTCAGCTTCCGATCCGTCAGCGTTGAATAGACGAGCCATGACTGTTCCGGCAGCATTGCCCGTTACCCATTCCACACCATCTGCTCCGATACCGTAGTGCCTGTCGCACAAATGCCGTGAGAGCCGCACGGGATCATCGCCCATGTAGCGCGCTTCGACGATGAGGAAGTCATTGCCGCATGCCTCAGCTTTGTAGAAATGGATCCGCTGCTCGCTCATTCGTCAGGGTCGGCATGGAACGTGGTAAGACTCTCGAACACAGGATCCATCCGCAGGCGGGCTTGCAGGTCCCGGTGATCGGGTAAGGTACAGGTCAGGCGGAAGGTGAGCGAAGGTGTGCCTTGGTTTGTGCCAATCTGCAAACCCTGCAGGCCATGATGCGACTCACCCAATACTTCATTCAGACGATCCAGCAATTCCGTGGTGCTCTTCCCTTTGACCTGGTAGTTCATCGTGATGGCCTTCAGGCCAACAGCAGTCTCGAAGTATCCAAAGAGGTTCAGTGCGATCAGCAGTGTGATGGTGGCGACAACGGCGAGCAGATAGTGTCCTGCGCCACATGCCATGCCCACGGAGGCGACCATCCAGATCGCGGCCGCCGTGGTCATGCCTGAGACGCCAGTCTTGCCATGCAGGATCGCGCCTGCACCCAGGAACCCTATACCTTGAACGATATTGGCAGAGATCCTGGTGCGATCGGCTACCGAGGCTTCAGGGATCACGTCTGAAAGAATTGTGAACATCGCCGCGCCCATGCAGATGAACATGTTGGTTCGAATGCCTGCCGCTTTGTGACGAATCGTCCTCTCCAGGCCGATGGCCCCCCCAAGCGCCGCCGCGAGCAGCAGACGAGCGACACTCGAGGTAAGGAACTGCATGTGCTGCATCTGGCCGGCATTGAAAAGAGGATGCATTGCGATGCGCGATTCTAACAAACCATGCTGATAGCATCGGGATGTTGGGATTCATGAGCGTACTTTCCAAACTCGGGGACTTCACGCCGCGACGCGTCGTATCTCTTCAGCCGTCGATCACATCGACGCTGGAGCGCCTCGGACTGCTTGACCGCGTGGTCGCTTGTACAAAGTGGTGCGCCGAGATATGTCCGGCCGTCACCTCTTCAGGCGCTACGGTCATCCACGATTCATGGACGGCCAATGCAGATCAGATCATCGCCGCGAAGCCTGACCTGGTGATTGCCTCGGTTCCCTACCAGGTCGAAGCCGTGGCTGAGATCCTCAAGGCCGGCGCGCAGTTCCTCGGGCTCGCGCCTCGATCGCTGCGGGACGTTTATGCGGACATCGCATCTATCGCGGGAATCATGAATGAACCCAATCGCGGTCAGTACTTGATCCGCGAGATGGAAATGGAGATTGAGCGCGTGCGCTCGCGTAGCTCTAAGCTCGACCACCGTTCGCGGGTCTATTGCGAAGAGTGGGGCAAGCCATTGATCCACTCGCAGCCGTGGGTGGCGGAACTTGTGGAGGCTGCGGGCGGAGTCTTCGTGGGTGACGCCGGCAGGCAGACCGATGCTGAGGCGGTCCGCTTACTCGATCCCGAGGTCATCATTGCAGCCTGGTGCGGCGCGGGAGACCGAGTGCCGCTCGAAAAGATCGTGGTTCAACGCGCGTGGGAGCCAATAACGGCGGTACGCGAAGGACGGGTATATTGCATCAACGACGAGTATCTCAACACGCCCGGACCAACGCTGCTCTCAGGCCTGCATGCACTCGAGGCTGCTATCAACCACGGAGAAGCACCGGGCCTGCGGCGAATCCAAACGTCCCAAGTGGCGCCTGCAAATGTATGATGACCAAGCCGCCATTCAACAAACTGCAACATCCAGCTGAGATCTAGACGGTATATTCGGAGTATCAGCGAGTGAAACAGGTCGTTGCTGCATTGATCGTCCGCAACAACTCGGTATTGATCTGTCAGCGTACGAAGTATCAGCCGATGGGACTCAAGTGGGAGTTTCCCGGAGGCAAGATCGAGCCAGGCGAAGAGGCGCCGCAAGCTCTGAGGCGGGAGCTCGAGGAAGAGCTTGGCATCTCAGCCACTATCGGCGAGAAGGTTACGACGGCGCAGCATCATTATAAGAAGGGTGGGGCGGTTGAGCTGCACTTCTACCGAGTGGCTGAATTTGAAGGCGAGCTGAAGAACCAGATCTTCGAACAGATACGCTGGGTAGATCGCCGCGACCTGCCGCGGTTCGACTTTCTCGATGCCGACCATGATATCGTTCGCCAAATCGCTAGTGGCACTCTGCTTCGCGCATAGGCAGCGACGATTCACTTTCGTCTGTGTTGGTCTGCTTCTCCTGATACTGCAAGGCGCTCGCGCCCAAGACCATCCCGATTCGCAAGCAGCGCAGTCCGCTGGTGCGGCGGACGATCCGACCCTAGCCACGCCCAGAGGCTCTAGTCCAAAGGCAGAGGAGGATCCGACGGTCTTTACTCACTCGGACCGTCTGCCTTACTACATAAGCGGACAGATCAACTTCATCTTCCAGGCTGCTCCGCCGTTTCACGCTCTCTATTCTGGGCCGCAAAGTTTCAAGAACACCGGCGAGCATGCGCTCTCACGGGTCGCCACGCTGTTTCTGGGATGGCAACCGACAAACACGACGGAGTTCCTGTTCGATGTCGAAGAGACAGGCGGACGAGGGCTCAGCGATGCCTTCGGGCTGGCCGGCTTTACCAATCTCGATGTCGTGCGCAATCCTAGCCTTGGACCTGCGCCGTACATCGCACGCGTAATGCTGCGGCAGATCGTCCCGCTAAGCAAACAGAAGGACGAAGCTGGACGCACTCCCCTGGCTTTGACAACCTCATTGCCGCGGCGCCGCCTTGAATTTCGTATCGGCAAGCTCGGCCTAGCCGACTTCTTTGACCTGAACTCGGTGGGTTCAGATAGTCATCTTCAGTTCACCAACTGGACTGTCGATAACAACGGCGGCTACGACTATGCCGCGGACACACGCGGCTACACCTACGGAGCGATTATCGAGTATCAGTCACCCAAGATCGGCATTCGTTTTGGTGAGTTGCTCATGCCAAAAGTTGCGAATGGCATCGACCTCGACTTCAATCTTCGCCACTCCCACGCCGAGAACCTCGAGTTCGAACTTCGCCCAGAGCTGCTCAAAGGGCGCAAGACTGTTATCCGTCCGCTTGCTTATCTGAATCACGCCAACATGGGCAGCTATCGCGAGGCGATCAGCGCTTTCCTGAGCGGCCGGGATGCCATGCCTGATATCACTGCTCACAGGCACTTCGATACGCTGAAACAGGGTTTCGGCCTGAACTTCGAGCAGGAGCTGCCTGCTTCGATCCGTTTCTACTTCCGTGTCGGATGGAACGAAGGCAAGCACGAGTCCTTCGCCTATACGGAGGTCAATAACACATTCTCCACAGGCGCCGACATCTCCGGCGAGCGCTGGTCGCGAAAATTCGACCGCGTGGGATTAGCGACAGTGACGAATGGTCTGTCCCAGGATCATCGCGAGTACCTCGCACTGGGAGGACTCGGCTTCCTTCTCGGTGATGGCAGGTTGAACTACGGGCGCGAGAACATCCTCGAGAGCTACTACAACCTGCATCTCTGGCGCGGAGTGTACGCGGCTGCGTTGCTCGAGTACATCGTGCATCCCGGATACAACAAAGATCGCGGGCCGGTGATCGTGCCGGGAATTCGAATACATGTGGATTTCTAATGGGCTGAGGGCTTCACTGAGCAAAGGGCGAGGCAAGCGTCAGCGCAATCACGATGATTGTCGTCGTCCAGGCAATCACGTTGAACAGACGAGAATTCGTGTGGCGTCCCATCAATTCTTTCTTGTTGATCAGCAGCAGCATAAAGATCAGCACCGGCGGCAGCGCAATGCCGTTCACGTACTGGGAAAAGATGATCACTTTCACCAACGGCAGTCCGGGAATGAGAACCACCCCTGCTCCCGCCCCGAGCAAGACCGTATAGAGCCAGTAAAAGACTGGGGCCTCGCGAAAGCCTTTGTCCACGCCGGATTCGAACCCCAGTCCCTCGCATACTGTATAAGCCGTCGATATCGGCAGAATGGACGCCGCAAACAGCGACGCGTTGAAGAGTCCCGCGGCGAAGAGTATCGATGCATACTTCCCAGCAAGTGGCTTCAGTGCCTGCGCCGCATCTGCCGCGTTGTGGATGTCCGTGTGACCGACGGCAAACAACGTAGCGGCGCAGCTGACGATGATGAACCAGGCGACAATATCCGTGACGAAACACCCCACGATCACATCAAGACGGGACAACGCATACTGCCGGATCGTGACTCCTTTTTCCGCGACGGAAGCTTGAAGGTAGAACTGCATCCACGGAGCGATAGTGGTTCCGATCAAACTGATAATCATCGCGAGATAAGCGGAATTGTTCAGCTCCGAGATATGTGGTGGACGCACCGTGCGGGCGAGGGCCTCTCCCCAGTTCGGATGTGCCAGCACACCGGCGATGATGTAGGAGACGTAAAAGAACGAAGCCCCAAGGAATACCTTTTCGACGCTGGTGTAGGTTCCCTTCACCACCATGAACCACACCAGCGCAGCGCATAGGGGCACACTGATGTATCGACTGATACCAAATAACTCAAGACTGCCGACGATCCCGAGGAATTCGCTGATCACATTCCCGAAGTTCACCACAATCAGCGCTACCATCATCAGGAAGGTCGCCCGAATCCCATACTCCTCGCGGATCAGGTCGCTCAGTCCCTTCCCGGTTGCGGCGCCCATGCGTGCAGACATTTCCTGAATCACGATGAGCGAGATCGTGATCGGGATCATGGTCCACAGCAGCCTGTAGCCGAACTGCGCACCGGCCTGCGAATAGACGAAGATGCCGCCCGCATCGTTATCAACGTTTGCCGTGATGAAGCCCGGGCCAACGACGGCAAGGAAGAGCAGTATCTTCTTCCATGATCGAGACAGTATTCTCTTCGGCTTCACCGGGTGCTCTCGAACAGATGGTTTGGAATCAACTCAGCGAGTGCGGAGTCAGTCAAGAATAAATGCGGATCACAGATACGAACAGCAAGAACCAATAAAAATCTACGTCTGCTCGCGTAGTAGCGTGATCACATCATCGGCAGTGATCACGCCCTTGAGATGCTGCTGCTCATCGACCACCGCCAGGGTGTAAAGGTTGTACTTGTCCATCAACTCGGCGACTTCATTCTGCTTGTCGTCTTCACGGACAAAGGCCAGCGGCTTGGCCGTGAGTTCCGACAGCGGCGCAGTGGGCGACGCAAGCACAATCCTCTGCAGCGGGACTGAGCCGACCAGCTTCCCATCCGGCTCAACCAGATAAATGTTTGCCACACTTTCAACCCCACCTTCAAAGTTCCGTAACAATTCAATTGCCTGGGCCGCCGTGGTGTCCGGCGCGGCTGAGACGAACTCAGTAGTCATTCGGCCTGCCGCGGTGTTCTCGCCGTGTTCAAGCAAGTCTTCGATTTCCTGACGCTCCTCAGGTTCCATCTCCTCGAGGATTTCCTCCGAGGTCTCAGCCGGGAGTTGCTCAAGTAGATCTGCAGCGGCGTCGGGATCCATCTCCTCGACAATGTCAGCCGCGCGATCCGAATCGAGAGATTCAACGATCGAGACCTGAACGTCGGGGTCTATCTCCTCCAGCGCTTCGGCCGCGACTTCTTCATTCAGCGTCTCGAAGACCGCTTCGCGCTCAGCGGGAGCGAGGTCTTCGATGATGTCGGCGATGTCTGCCGGATGGAGCTGCGACAGCCGTTCGTGTTCGATGCGCAGCTTCACCCTTCGTGCCGGATCGGTCTCAATGAGATCGACGAAATCCCAGGGAATCACGCGGGCCTTGAGCTTGACCACGAAGCTCTCAATTGCGACCGATGGGATCACGCCCTTTAGCACTCGGCGGACTGCGCCTCGCAGTCCAATGTCAACCTCGGCGATTTTTAGTTCGAAGCCGCCATTTGCTTCTTCGGGCTTTAGATCGACATCGTTCACTCGTACGACCTTGCGGCCATGGACATCGATGATCTGCTGGTCCAGCAAGTCACGTTCGAGAAGGAAGAAATCCTCCAGACTATTTACGTTCGGCCACTCGCCGGCGGGGACAGTTGCAATGATTTGCAGATCGGGACCGAGTCTCACCATTCTGGGCAGGAGAAAACGGTCACCGTCGGGCGTGCGCACCACCAGGCCCGAGACGCGGGTTGTGTCCTCCTGGGGCCGGAGGGCCACTTCACGCACCCGCCCCACGACCGCGCCACTAGCGTCGGCTACGCGGCTACCCAGCAGTCGTGAAAGGGCAATGGTCGGCACGCTTCGCAGCATAACTCAACACCTGCAAAAGTTTCTTCAGTAGTCGGGCTCATTCGACCAGCGAACCTCAAGCGGAAGTGCATTTAAGGATTGTTTGACATTTCTCGTGCATGACAGGCAAACTACCCATTTCATCCGAGCAGACGGGCTTTTCCATACGCTGTATTCACGGCTTTCGTTCGCTTGGAACAACCACATGACCTCAGAACGGGTCTCATACACGCTGGATTCAACACTCGACAGCGTCAACACGGCGGAAGAGACGGCGGAAAAGGTCGTTAGTCGAATGCCTTTTGATGATGATGAGCGCCACCGGATCTCGATGGCTGTACGCGAAGCCGCAGTCAACGCAGTCCTGCACGGCAACGCCTATGATCCGAAGAAAAAGATGACCATTTCCTTTGAGAACACCGGCGGATCCCTGGTGATTACCATTGCCGACCAGGGCCGCGGGCTCAAGGAAGATGAGCTTCCCGATCCGCTGGCGGAAGACAATCTGTTGAAGCAATCCGGGCGGGGCATCTTTCTCATCCGGTCATTCATGGATGAGGTACGCTTCCGGGACCTGGAGCCGGGGACCGAAATCACGCTGGTCAAACACATCGGCCACTCTTCAGGAGCGGCCACGGAGGGTTCAAAGTGACAATGAAAGCAAGTAGCCGGCGCGTTGACGGCGTTACCATTCTCGATTTGAGCGGACGCATCACCCTGGGGGAGGGCAGCGTAGTGCTGCGCGACCAGATCCGGGAGCTCATCGGAAAGAGCGAGAAGAAGATCCTGCTGAATTTAGGCGACGTCACCTACATCGACAGTTCGGGTATCGGCGAACTGGTTAGCGCCTTCACCACCGTGCGCAACCAGGGCGGCGAACTGAAGCTGCTCAACCTGACCAAGAAGGTCCACGACCTTCTGCAGATCACGAAGCTTTACACCGTCTTTGATGTCAAAGACGACGAGGCCTCAGCGATAAAAGCCTTCGCGAAGTAAGCTTCGGTCAGAAGGCCTGGGCTCGTGGGCCCAGGCCGCAGTTTTTTAACATTCCCGTCACGACATCAGAATTCCTAAGGGCCTCCGCATGCGCATCTCTCGGCTTGATCGTTCGACCGTTGACGAGAAATCAGCCGAACTCTTTGATCACTTCCAGAAAGTCCGCGGCAATGTTCCTAACATGTTTCGCACGATGGCCCATCGCCCGGAGATCATGCGCACCATGGTCGCGCACTTCCGCGCAATCATGGAGAGCGGCACAGTGCCGGCGAAGCTCAAAGAGTTGGTGATCGTGCGCACGTCGCAGATCAACCGCTGCGAGTATTGACTGGCCTCACACACCGTCTTGGCAAGACGGCTGGGCTGGACCGACGATCAGATTGCGCATCTGGCTGAGTTCGAGTCGCGCAGCGACTTTGACGCTCGCGAAAAGGCTGCGCTGCGCCTCGCCGAGATCGAAACCCGCGATCCTCAGTCATTCGACGACGCCCGCTGGCTAGATCTGCGCAAGCACTTCAATGAAGGCGAGATCATCGAGCTGGTAACGGCCATCGGGCTGTTCAACTACTTCAATCGGGTGAATGATGTGTTGATGATGGAGCCGACAAAATAGGCCTTCGGCGTTCGGCTATCGGCGTTCGGCCCCGAAGCAGTTTCGAAGCTACCCGATATGAAAAGACGGCATTGGGGACCTGACATTCTCTTCAGTTCCACTCCACCACTCACCTTGCCATCTCTACCCAATTCACTTCGTCTGCTACGCTCTCGTGCCTGAAGGTTTTCAGCACTTCGGAATGGTGGATGAGGAAGACGCCCGGAAGCTGAAAGGAATCTCCTATCACTTTGCTTATTCCGTTTTTGAGCATCACGCGATCGCGGAGCTCGCGCTTCCACACCTTCCACCCAAAGAGCTGACCGAGTCTTCCGCGCTGCAAAGAGAATTCGCCATAGATCGACTGGCCGGGGTCGCTGACACGTTGCTCATCCTGCAGCCCGAATTTGGAGAAGAACTTCTGCGCCTGCTCTTCACTGCCCATATGGACGAACGCCAACTGCGCTCCTGTCGCTGCGATTTCGGACCGCTTGTCACGGATCTCCGAAACCGCCTGCATGCAGTAGGGTCAACCAAAATGACGCAGGAAGACGAGCAGCAGCGGACGCTCTGCACTGAGTGCGGCAAGAGTGATTCCCTTTTGCGTCTGGGCGCGGACGAGAGCTTCTGCTATTGACAGGTGGCTGACACTCCTATTCAGCGACGTAGCTGATTTCAACGCGGCGCACGAACCGGCACGCGAAGAACAATACCAGCACAGCCAATAATATGGGTCCTAACACCGCAGCAACCGTGCTCACGGGTTCGCTCACAACCGTGAACAGCCCCAGAAGACCCTCGACGGGAACAGCGACTGGGCAAAGCTGCTTCAAGTAGAAGGTAATGCTCAGCCGCTGTAGGACCGAAGGCAACACTGGGCTGATCGTCTCCCACCCGAGAACAATCATCGCGGCGACCACAGGATTGCGAAGCAACAGACTAAGCGCAAGGAAGAGTGCACCATAGCCGACGCATGCAAGCACGGTAATTCCTAGATAGGCAGCCAAGTGTCCCAACCCGGGACCGTTGAGGACGAAGAATTTACCCTGCTCGCCGCAAGGCAAATACATCAACACAAATGAGCTAAATACGCCCAAGGCAAACGCAGTTACCGCGACGATCAAGCCGCAAAGGAACTTCCCTATGAGCAATACCTCGCGTCGAACTGGCGAGAGGAAGTAATAGTGCAAACTCTTCTCGATGATCTCGCCTCGAATAAGCCACGTAAATATGCCCAGGCATCCGAAGAAGATCCCCAGTCGCAAATAGTAGAACTGAAAGATACCGGCAAGAACCTGCGTGTCCATTTCCATTGTGTCTGAGGTCATGTGTCGAAGCACAAACACAGCATGCGCAGCGATGAGCGCCACAGGCGCGAAGGCGAGCAGATAAATCCAAATGCCGCGGCGCGAGAGGAAGTTCTTCTTCAGGTCCATACGAACGATGGACCTGATTTGCCGGCTCCACAGCTCCCATGGCTGCTCTCGAACGGTTTCGCGAAATTGGCTGAGCGCCGTCATATCGTCTTGTTCTCCGAGCCGATCAGATACTGATAGACGGAGTTCACGTCGTCATCCGCGGGAGCGACGGTTTCGAGTTCCACATCGCCAACCACCACGAGCTCGTTCACGAGATCGTAGAAGCGGTTGGCATCGAGAGTGCGCACAAGCACTCCTTTTCCGTCGGCGCTAAGCTTGGCTTCGACGACGTGGTCCTGGGCGAAGACTCGCGATGCCAGCAGATTCGGATCGGAACAGCGCACCAGTATCTGCATCGGATGCTCTTTTACTTCGGTTCGTACCGCGTGTATCTCTCCTTCGGCAACCACATAGCCGCTGCTCATCAAGATGACCTGGTCTGAAATCTTGTCCACCTCGTGCAGGATGTGGCTGGATATGATGAGGTGAAGTCCCTGTTTGCCCAGCGCCTGGAAAAGCTCCATCGATTCCGAGCGCGCCATTGGATCCAGGCCATTGAGCGGCTCGTCAAGCACGAGAACCGACGGATGATGACTGATTGCCTGCGCCAGTCGAATGCGCTGTCTCATGCCTTTGCTGTATCCGGCGACCTTCCGATGCGCGGCTTCCATCATGTTTACCCGCGCCAGCGCCTCGTTAGCCAACCTCCACGCCTCGCGATCGTCGATCCCATGCAGGCTGAGCATGTTGTAGATGAAAGAAAATCCCGTGACGCCCTTTGGGAATGAATCAAATTGCGAGCAATAGCCGACCCGGCGAAAGAGTTGCTCGGGTTCATCCGGGGAGAGGCCAAGCACACGAATACTGCCTTGGGTGGGATGGATCAGGCCTGTCATCAAGTTCATCAGCGTTGTTTTGCCCGATCCATTCGGCCCGACGAGACTGGTCACGCCCGGCGGGATCGACAGGTTTACGCGGTTCACACCGAGAACTTCGCCATAGAACTTCGACACATTCTCGAACGTGATTCGATCGTTGCGGCTCATCCTCGCACTACCTCACGCGCCTTCAGCCTGCGATTCAGCAGCAGCACCGAGATTGCGCAGATCGAGATCACGGAGCACCACGCGGCCCACAACGGAAGATCGCTCACATGGAGTCGGTCGAGTGTTTCCATCGGCACGCGGAACATTCTGAACCAGATGACTTTGGCGGCATACATTACGTCGAGCACGTGTCCCCAGGTTGTGTCCAGGATCAGATTCACGGCGCCACCAAAAGCCGGCCCGACAAAAAACAGGGCCAGCATCATGGCGCTCGCCGCGACCCGCCACTTCAGCCAGGCTGAAATCGCGAGGGCGAACAGGCCGACGATCGCAATCCACATCCATGCGGCCAGAAAGATGGAGCCTGCAAGCCAAAGATGCGACCACAGCCATCCATGCCCTTCAAGCGCGGCATTCACGAGAAAAAGAATGAGCGTGGGAAGCCACGTAATTACCGAGAGCAAGACCGCAATAACACCGAACTTCCCCAAAACATACTCACTACGGGAAATCGGCCGGCTGAGGATCAGTGGTAGTCCGTTGTTCGCCAGATCTCCGGCAACAAGTTGCGGCCCTTGCCACGTGATCAGCAGAAACGCAAGCCAGGCCTGCAGCCCAAGAAAGCCTGCGAAGAAGTAATTATTCACCTCGATCGGGTTCGGTCCTTGAAACTGTAACAATGCGCGAACGGTATTATTGTGGCTTATGTAGATCATTGCCAGTGCCAGCAGGAATGGCACGAGGCTTAGGACGAAAGCTACGGTGAATGGGCGGGAATCGAACATGCCCGCAAACCCATAGCGGGTGAGGACGAGAAAACGCCAGCGCTGCGCCGTCGTAGTTCCCTCGTAAGTGCGATAGCTACGCTTATAAACTGCCATTGCGAGCCCCCACTTCCTCCATGGCCTTGAGGAAGATGTCTTCGAGCGAGTCGCGCCGGTAGTTCATGCCGCGAATTTGCACGTCGCGCTGCGCCGCCAGGCGATAGAGCTCACGTACTTCGATCGATTCCGGCAATACCACCTTCAATCTGCCTTTGCCGAACAGCGCGCATTCACAGCCGAGTTTCTGGATGGCATCAGCGAATGTGCCACTCTCTCCGTGGGTCTCAAGTTCAAGAAACTTGCGATTCGTGCGACGCTCTTCTTCGATGTTGCAGATGCCGGCAATCTGTCCGTCGCGCAGGATGATGACCTCATCGCAGACCTCGTCAACATCGCGGAGCAGATGCGACGAGATCACCACGTGCATGTCGCCTGCGGTGCGAATGTCACGTATCAGTTGGATCATGCGCGAGCGTGCCGGCGGATCGAGTCCGTTCGTCGGCTCATCGAGGAAGATGAGTTTGGGGCCGTGGGCGATGGCTTGTGCCAGCTTTGCCAGTTGCTTCATTCCCAACGAGTACGTTCCGACCTTGCGGTAGCGAACTTCGCCGAGACCCACATAGAACATTGCCTCATGCGCGCGTTCCAATGCGTGGTTGGAAGACAATCCGGAGAGCTCCGCCATGTATCGCACAAAATGCAGGCCGGTCATGTTAGAGATGAACGCATCGCTCTCCGGCATGTATCCGATCAGCGCACGCAGCTCTCGGCTATGCGCCTGGATATCCTTGCCGAAGATGCGCGCGGTTCCCTGCGCGGGTGGATAGAAACCCAGCAATGTGTTCAGCAGCGTCGATTTGCCCGAACCGTTCGGACCGAGCAAACCGATGCAGCGTCCCTGCAGCGTGCCCCTGAGCTGTTTCAGCACCGCACGTGCGCCGAAGCGAACTTCCAGGCCGTCGAGTTGGATCACTGGAGCCATCGATCTCTGTTACGGAGTTGCGTCCTTCCGGGTTCCCGAATGCACTTGCTCCAACAAAGTCGAGAGCGTCAACATCTTCAAATCGAATCCGAGGCGCTTGCTGTTGCTCGCGATTTCGATCTGCTGATCGCCGCCATATGCGCAGATCAGCGAAGGCTCCGAGTTTTGCGCAATGGTTTGCAGCGATTGCAACTGCGCTGCCGACACCTGACTTGCGATCGGGGCGATCACCGGCGCCAGGTTTTGGTAGATTAAGCCGGACACATCAACATGCTGGTCCGATGGCAGCAACGCGCGGAACGTGCCGGAGACCCCGATGTTGTCGCCACTCTCTTGTGTGTGAATGGACTGTTGCACCAGTCCTTGAGTCGCCGCGGCTACGAGGTAACCGTTGACGTAGGAGTAATGCAGCTCAAATGGAATCTTTGGATCGAGCGAGCGGATGGTGTAGAACTGGCGACCGTGCACCTGCTCGGATTCGAGCGCCACGCCTGCGGAGCCTCGCTTCGCAGCCGATCGATTGGCGGCTTCAACGAGTTTCCCGATGCTGTACTGCAGCCGGCTCGGATCGTTGACTTCGACAATCAGCTTCCATGATGGCGTTGGAAGCAGCGCGCCGTCCAGCGCGAGCGCCGCTTCTCCACCCAGAGACGCCGCGAGATCATTGCGGATGTTGAGGTTGAGCTCGGC
>CAZLIE010000106.1:4403-15712 GCA_964559345.1 uncultured Terriglobales bacterium | reverse complement strand
TTGCGCGCGATCTTGTCGATCTCGTCGATGTAGACGATGCCGCGCTCGGCGCGCGCCACGTCGAAGTCGGCCATCTGGATCAGACGCAGCAGGATGTTCTCCACATCCTCGCCGACGTAGCCCGCCTCGGTCAGCGCGGTCGCGTCGGCGATGCAGAATGGCACGTCGAGGATCTTCGCCAGCGTCTGCGCGAGCAGCATCTTGCCGCAGCCCGTCGGGCCGATGAGCAGGATGTTGCTCTTGCCCAGCTCCACATCGTCGATCTGCATGCCCGAGTTGATGCGCTTGTAGTGGTTGTAGACCGCCACGGAGAGCGTCTTCTTGGCGCGATCCTGGCCGATCACATATTGGTTGAGTTGATCGTAGATCTTATGTGGTGTGGGAATCTTGCCCGGTGCGACACGGGGTTTCGCGGAAGATTGCTCCTCCTCGATGATCTCCCGACACAGATCCACGCACTCGTCACAGATATACACTCCGCCCGGGCCGGCGATCAGGCGCTGAACCTGATCCTGGCTTTTGCCGCAGAAGGAGCAGCGGTACGTCATGCGTGTCCCCCTCGTATTCGCCACGGTGCTACCATCCCCTCGTTGGCCGGTGGTTTCGCCACCAGACTGTGGCCGATGCGACCTCACTGTCGATGCAGAGAGGGCTGCGAGTTCCGGCCGACTACGGATATTGGAATGTCTGAGTCACTCGCTGGTCAACCGCGACCAGCGAGTGATCGAAAGGCTTCAGCCTTCATGTGACAGGCGCCTTTCCACTCCTCCGTCGTGAGATCACCGTTTCGTGTTATTGATTGAGACGCTGATCACTACAGAGAGTATCACTGCCTGCCCGTTCTCGGCCATACCAGGATGGTCACGCCGATTCAAGTTACCTGCGTGCGGAATTCGCTTCATGCCCTGCTCCGCACGTTATGTGTTGCCAGTATACCCCGTCCGCACGTGTGCCATTGGCTCGCATGCGGAACGTGGTACTTCTTGTTTATTTCCCAGCGGGCGGTGTCTGAGTCTCCTCAGCCCTGGCCTGCTCGGCGTTCGCTGGCTCTGGTTCGTCGTCGGCGGCAGTCTCAACGGATGCGTCCGTCTCGACCGCAGCGGGCGTCACGACCGCCTCCATAGGCGAGTCGACCGACGCGCCGGTGCGGACCTCGGCGGGCGTCTCGATCTCTCTGGCGACCGCTGCGGCCTCGCGGGCGTTCACCTCAGTGGACTCAGCCGTCTCGGTCTCCGCGCCCTCGATGATCGGCTCGGGGTTGCCCTCGGTCGCGATATCGAGAATGCGCGCCTGGGCCTTCTCGCGGGCCAGCCGCGTTTCGAGGCTCGCCCGCTGGTTCGCAGAGAGCTGCCGGAACGTGGGAACCTTGCCGCCCATCGCGCTGAGCGCCTGCAGGTAGCCTTCCACCTCGGCGTCGCTGACGTAGAGGCCCTCGGCATTCGCGACCGCACTCAGCACGAGGTCGCGCTTGACTCGCTCACGCGCCTCCGGCTCCAGCTCCGCGCGGTACTCGTCTTCGCTCTTCTGGCTCATTTCAAGGAACTGCGGCAGCGAGATGCGGCTCTGGCCGAGCATCTGCTCCATCTCGCGCATCATCGAGTCAACCTCGTCGGAGACGAGCACCGGATGGACCTCGACCTCTGAGCTGTCGACGACCGCCTTGACGGCATTCTCGCGCAGCTCGCGGCTGGCTTCGTTCGACTTCTGCGAGCGCAACTGCTCGCGGATGGCCTGGCGCACCTCGTCGATCGAGGCGAAGTCGCCGACCGACTTGGCGAGCTCGTCGTCCAGCTCGGGCAACTCGCGGTGCTTCACCCCCTTGAGCGTGACGCTGTACTGCGCCTCTTTGCCGGCCAGCTCGGGATTCGCGTAGTCCTCGGGGATCGTCGTCGTGAACTCTTTAGACTGCCCCTCGGTCATGCCGACGACGTGCTCGTCCATACCCGTGAAGATGCCGTTGCGTTCGCGGGTCAGCTCGAACTCGTTGTCGTGCAGGTTGCTGACTTCACGCTCGCCGACGGTGAGCCTCAGGTCGACGGTCACCTTGTCGTCGTACTCCGCTGGCCGCTCCACTGGCAGCCACATCGCCTGATCCTGCTGGAGGCGTTCGAGCACCTGCTGCACTTCCTCGTCGGTCACCGTCACGACCGGCCGCTCGACACGGACGGACGTGTAGTCGCCGAGCGTCGCGGGCGTCAGAATCGGGACGCGCGCGGTGAACGTGTAGTTCTGTCCCAGCTCGATCGGCGGAGCGTCGAGTGTCGGCTGACCGATCGGGCGCAGGTCGTTCTCGCGCACGGCGTTCCGATAGCTCTCGTCCATGAGGTCCTCAAGGCCCTCCTGGTAGATTGCCTCTTTGCCGAGCATGCGCTCCAGCATCGAGCGCGGCGCGTGTCCCTTGCGGAAGCCGGGCACGTTGTACTTCTGCGCCAGCTTGCGGTACGCACGATCAGACGCCTTCTCAAGCTCTGACCAATCGATCTCGACATTCAGCACGGCCTCGCTCTCGGGCGTGCGTTCGACGGTAACTTTCAACTTCGAGCCTCCACAGGTCGCGCTGGTCCGCGGACTGGATGTGCGGAGCGGAGCGCGACGGTTCGACAGAGAGATGCGGGCAATCGCACCTTCGAGAGAGAAACTGGGTCGCGACGGATTGGGTAGGGCAGCATGCCGGTGTCCCCAGCGGCGCCACGGAGTCGTCAACCTGAAACCTGGGTTGCCAGCGCGATGCGCTCCCAAAAAACGGAAGGCGGGGTAGCCAGTACCCCGCCCCCACGGTCACACGTACGATGGCCAGTGCCTCCAGCAGCTCATCTGCGGGGCAGGTGGCCGCCAACGAGTGGGCGGTGAGAGGCTCGAACTCTCACGGGTGTTACCCCACCAGATCCTAAGTCTGGCCTGTCTGCCGATTCCAGCAACCGCCCACGAACCCGCTTGAATTCTAGCTTTGCGCCGCTTCCCCCACAGGTCACATGTACAATGTCTTGTCGGGTAAACCTGCGAATCTTGTCTGTTAGCCACGTCACCAGCAGGCCAGATTCCGGCACCACAGTCATCCGATAGTATGCCACGGACACTGGAATGGCCGCAAGTGGACGCACTTCGTAACTTTCTAGGTCTACGCGCTTCGTCTCACTCCGTTCGCCGCTGCTTGTGCCTGCCGGAACTTGGTTGCGCTCCTTCAGGCATGCGATGGACAAGCATGTGTGAGTGACCTAACTAAGGTACTGGCAACGCCAAATTATGGCTGAGGAATGGGGCTATGGTATTTCTTGATGTGTTCAGCGATAACTTGACACTCGTTCCATAGTTCAAGGGTTTGGTCGTTGAACGTGGAAATGGCCGCATGAATATCCCGCTCGTACGAGCTTGACATTGACTTATTTTGCGCCGTTCGCAGGCTTTTCGCCTCCATCCAGGCGGTGAAATCGTCCGCAAGTTTCTTATTTGTCTCGGTGTTGAAAGCTTCAAGAAGCTTCGCACGTACTGATGTGAAGGCGTCGAGGTCTGCATAGAGGCCAGCTATGTCTATAATCTTCGTGGCGTCGATAGCCTTCCTTATGAGTGCTCTATCACCTTCCCATATTTGACGGCTCCATACTGGCAACGGCAGACGTACGAGCCGCAGGCGCTTGTGGAATTCTTGCTCGGCAAACGTATATCCGGTGTTCGGCACCCAGTACGCATTGCTCGTCACCTTGTCCCATGTCTCAACGAATGCGACCTGGTTTCGCTCACACTCAGCTTGGAGTAATGTGAGAACCCTGCGATACTCTACTTTCTGGTCTTTCTGGCGCGCTCTGCCTTGCGCCCAGTTAAATGCTGCTGTGAGTATTACGCCAAGAACGATGCCGCCCAATCCTATGAAAGCAGCAACGATATTCGAGTCCACGATTGCCAACCCCTCACATCGACTTTACACTTGCGGCATTCTGCTCTCTAGGTGTTACCCGCGCAACACCACGAACGAGGATACCACCAAGCCGAATAGCAACACTCCGATGCCTGAGGGACGCAGCGCAGTGTCACCACGCCAGAGCACCACGACGAAAACCAGGATGCCCAACAAGCCAGCATTGATACACAACGTTCGGTCAAACGTCTTCATTCACTACTTCCTGTTGGGCCAACCACTTACCGAAACATGCGAAAGAGGAAGCGCATGAACTTCATGGGGCCAGAATAGTAGCCAGCCCGTCGAAGAACACGCCGCTTGTAGTTCTGTGGCGCTCGCATCCATCGTGTCGCTGCGTAGTAGCCTGTCTGTGTCTTCAAGCGACGCTTGGCCTTCGTGACACCAAGAGCTGTCTTCAGCGACGGACGACGATAGCGGAACATGCGGTAGTGCCTCGGCATCGCTGGCCTCCCCTTTCCTGACTACGGCTGGTACAGCGGACGCTTCTCGCCCTGGTGATGTGAACATGCACCTTGGACGCCGCCTGAATGGCTGTATGTCCCATCAACGCACTCGTCTACGTAGCCATTGGTGCTCTGCCAGAAGGACGGGATGCAGTTGAAATATCCACAGAAGTTGCTCGGTGGGCTGTAGATGAGCTTCCCAGTGTTGGCGAAGGTGTAGCACCAAGGGTTCGACGGGGCACCGCCTGTGTCGCAGGTTGGTTGTGCGGGAGCGGGTATTGCTGTTGGGGGTACTGCTGTTGGGGGTACTGCTGTTGGGGGTACTGACGTAGGTGTAGGCGGGACAGATGTGGCAGTCGGAGGAACGCGGGTTGGAGTCGCTGTCGGCACTCGCGTAGCGGTTGGCTGGCTCGTAGACGTGGCAACACTACCACCTGTGCCTGCGACCTGATTTACCGGCGGGGTAGAGGTGCCGAGTCCGTTTCCGCCACTCGCTGCGGCGCTTGAAAGGGAACAGAACGCGAGGACAGCGACTGCGAGGACGGCGCTAATGACTGCCTGATTTTTGCGAGAGGATGTCTTGAAGCCCTGCCATGCGCTTTGCAAGCGAGTGTTTATCGTCTGTTGCGTCGCGGCATTGTGCTGCTGGATAGCGCGGACGAAGTACACCAAGGGCATGAAGGGAAGTAGGATAAAGAACAGACAGCCCATGCCAGCCTTTTTGCTGGTCTGCATCTGGTTCCATTTGATGAGACCGTTGAGCGACGTGTACCCGCGCCAATCCACTGCGAAGAGGCCATAACAGAGGACAGTCAGCACTGTGATACTGATGCCGAATATGGCAGCGTTGCCCATCTCACCTAAGACGGCAAACCACCAAGCAATGAAGTAGACTGCCGCCAGTACAGCGAGCACCTTGCCACCACGACGATACAGTTGTGGACCTTGTGGCGGTTGCTGAGGTTGCTGAGGTTGCTGTGGACGCTGAGGCGGTTGATTGTTAGACGCGCCAGGCCACGTTGGAGGTGTCATACGGGCGCTCTCCTTGTCGTCTACCGAGCACACACTAAAGTGCTGCTAGTATAGCGACGGCAAGCGTGCTTTGCAATTCCTCAGTCGGAAGTCATCTAAAATAGAATGCCCGCCAGGATTTCTCCCCAACGGGCAAGTGAGGTGGGATGCAATAGGCTAGCCCAAATATGTAAACTCAGCCCACGCTAGGAGGGCCGTTTCCGTGGTGAATTCGAGCTTATATTTCCCAGGCGGGTCATCTTGCATCATGGTGGACATCGGATACTGATTGCCGATGGTCTTGTCTGTTGGGTCAATCGTGAGAGTAATGGCGAGCTTGGTTACAGTCGTCCTATCCGGCATCTCTTGCAACACACTCATCCCGACATGCGAAACTCCGAAGGCATGGTCAAGGACAACTGCAAATCCAAACTGGTCGCTCGATGTGAAGGTGTCCTTCTGGCTCGCAAGGCAGCAGTCCGTGGAGTTGGTCGCGTGGCCCTCTCCGATAACCATGTGATAGCCAATGCCTGTCATATTCGGAGTTGCTGTGGGAGCTGGCTTCGGACGCGGCGTGGCCTGTGCCTTACCTGTCGCAGTGGCTTTGGGTTGTTGGACCATTGTTGGGGTTGATGAGCTGGCAACATCCTGCGCCGTGCTGTCACTGCACGCCATGCACACTCCCCACATCACACACAGCAGGGCAATTAGCGCGAGCCACTTCCTCACAGTCCAACGTCCTTTCATACGTCGTTGTATCTCCACACGTTTACTGCTATCTTGCTAGACGCGACATGGCGTTGAAGGTAACAGGCAGTAAAAGAGGGCCACTCCCCACGTTGAAGAGCAGCCCTTGTGTAGCAACCGTCTTTAGCCCTGGTACATCATCGGGCGGACGACAATTCCGACTTGCCCATTCGTCGAAGGAGCGATGACATAGCCAAGTGCATGCCCGCTCTCGCCAGCCACGAAGCCGCGAACACCGCCTGCGCCGTCCGATGTCACCCATGCCATCACCGCAAGCGCGGTGTCCTGCGTGTCCACGAGCATGCGTCCAGTGAGAGCAAGGTACTGGTGGTTGGGAACATCATCAATCTGCCCAATACCGATGCCAGGGGTTGCGGACACAATCATGGCGTATGGGCACTTGTCATGCGTGCAGCGCACAAATACGCCCTCTGCGTTGGGACATACGACTGTGCCGCCTGGGTACGTAGCGTCTGTGGGGTATAGCTCTCCCAGGTCAAATCCATCGAAGCTGCCCGCGCCAAAGGTGGTGGTGCCGGTGCCGTCGCCGTTGGCGATAGCATGTCCACCGATGATGAACGAGCCGTTCTTCATCTCGCCAATCTTGTTGCCCGATGAGTCCTTGAAGCCGAGGAAGCTGATACTTGACTGGATAACCCCGTTGACGACGTGCAGATTGCCGTTCCCGTCAATGGTGATACCAGCGTGTGTGCCGTTACTGCCATCCGCACCAAAGAGTGTCAGGCCGCGCGCGTTCCCTGAACCGCCCCAGGCTGGCGCGATAGACCAGTTACCGGTGCTGCTATCGCAGTAGATGTCGAGCGCGGAGAAGAAACCCTGAAAGCGTGCTACTGAGCCGCCACGTGTTGCGCCAGTTGAGTCCTGTGCGCCCAGGTGCATGTAGCCTGTCGCGGCGAGGTTGCCACTACCGTCTGTGGTGATTTTGCCGCCGTCAGACGAGATGTTACCGAGCGTAGCGGTGCCGGTGACGGTCAGGTTGCCATTCTCTGTCTCAGTGCCGTTGACCGTCAACGATGTGAGGGTGAGTCCGCCACCTTGCGTGCTAATCGTCTTGAACGTGGCGTTACCACTGGCATCTATGACGAACACCTCAGTCGCGCCATCAGACTTATAACCTCTGAGTAGGTCAGCACTGCCGTCGCCTTGCAGACCAAGGACCGCGTTGGTGTTGTTGCCGGGGGTGTACTTGAAGAAGAGGGGCGTATCGTTCAGCACACCGGTCAAGAGGTCATGATATTGATTGACGTGTGTTGGCACAGCTTGTGTGCCCGCGCTCACTACGATAATAGGCACTTGGTTGATTCTCCATAACTAAGGGGCCACCGCGCGGTGGCCCCGCATAACAAAATCGAGCGGGTTAGTCTACGGTGGGAGCTGCTTGCACAGCAGACGGCGATGTGCGCGTCAGGGTGCCTGAATCAACGTCCAGCCGCCAGTCCTCATTCACGATGTCCGCGCCAGATGCAGTGACCACAAGCCGTTCCAGGCTGGACTTGGTGGCCGCGTACTGTTGTTCGAGATAGAGCATGACAGAGTACAGTCGTCGAGCCTCAGACAGCGCAGTGGGATTGAGCGTGATAGTCGTCTCGGTGTCGTTGGGATTCATTTTCGGAGTCTCCTTGTTTAAAATCATTACAGACTAGTTGGCTTCGTCTAGCCAATGGTCAAAGGCATGAGGGTCAATCGCGTAGTCGCTATACCAGCGGAGCCGCAGGGTCTTCAGTCGCATTTCATCTAAGGCGTACAGCGCGGCTCGTTTATGCGCTGGCACTCTCGCAACCATCTCCCTACATACCAGACAGATGCGGCGATTCTCGTAGACCACTTTCGGGATGTGAAACCCCAGTCCGCACAAAGAGCAGAGGGTGTCGTCACGCTCGGCTTTCAGGCTGGCGAGCTTTGCTCGGAGCTGAGGGCTGTCAGGCGTGATTGTCGGACTCGTTTTAGGTGTCTGTTTTGTCTCCTTCCTGGTGCGTTTCTTTGTCTTGATTGGGACAGGCTTTGGAACTGCCGTTGGCTGTTTCTTGGGCCTGCCACGTGGGCGCATGGCTGCCACCGGCTGGACTTGTGTAGTTGCACGCACTTTGTTCAATCTTTCTTCATGGTTGTGTAGTTGTCGAAAATGAAGGATGCCTTCGGCCTAGGCGTAGTCTCGGCTGGTGGGCTGTTCGAGTGGCCCTGTTTACGTACTGCTTGTGCACCGGAGCAAGGCCACACCTCGGACGGGGGTAGGTGCAATCGCGGAGCGGAGACTGGACAAAGAGTGGACAAGCGGCAGTCCTTTGCCGCACGTCCTGTGGTGTCCCGGTTTAGTAAGGCCAGTCGTCGGGGAAGAGTCTGTCTAAGAAGTCGTCTGGTGACTCTTCGAGCAGTCCATCGAACTTCGCGCTGGCGATATCTGATTCAATGTCTGAGCGCAGTGCCGATTCAGTGTCGCTAGTGCCGCTTTCGGGGTGTTCTGCACATTTTTCTCTAGATACCGCTTCCTGAGAGAGATTTGTGCAAGAGTGTCGATTATCGGCACTTGCGGCACTGGTTGAACCCTGGGACCTATCCACGAGCCTGCACCCAACCAACCACCGCTTTCCGTTGCTGCGTGTCTTATGGTATCCCCGCGCTTCCGCTCGTTTGGGAAACTCCTTGTCACTCAGTAACGGTGCTTCGTTCTGCTGTGCCCAACTCGTGAACGCTTCATACGCCACCTTTAGCTCTACACGCTCAGAGGCAATCCCACGCACAAGTACCTCTGTAAAGAAGTCGTTGTACGGGTCTTCTTCATCCCGGTACTCTTTTGTGGCGTCACGCACCGCCTGGGCTTCGACGAGTCCGTGTTCTTGCCACTGCCGCACACCTTCGAGCAACCAGTTGAGAATGCCTGACGCCTCTGCGGCAAGCGCCTCTGGCAATGTCTCATCTCTCCGGCCCTCAAACGACACCGTGAAGGGAATGAGCTTGATACGACGCCAGATGCCTGTTGTCGTCTCGGTGACGGTCGGACGTTCGTTCGTGGAGAGCCACATCTTGAATTGCGGCACGAAGGTAAACGGCATCTTGTGAAGCTCTCGCACCTGCATCGGGTCGCCACCCGTCAGCTCTTTGACCTTCGCAGTGTCCAACTCTCCGCCGCGCGGCTCTGAAGCGGTCACAAACCGTGCTCCAACGAGTGACGCTATCTCCGGGTCCGCACCGCTACTGTTCTTGTACGGGCTGGACATGAGGGCATCAGCCTTCAATGGCTTGGCGTAGTCTCCGAGTACACGAGCAATAGCGTTGAGCAGCGTAGACTTCCCGTTCGAGCCTGCTCCCCAACAGGTAAAGAATGCTTGGCCTTGCGTCACGCCTGTCATGCTGTAGCCAAGTGCGCGCTGCACGAACCCAATCAGGTCACTGTCACCACTGAAGACTTCGGCTAGGAATCGCTTGAAACGCGGAGCTGTGGTAGTTGGGCTATACACCACTGGCGCAAGTCTCGTGATTCTGTCGTCGGGATTATGTGGCCTAAGCACACCCGTTCGCACATCTAGCGTCCCGTTCAGCACATTCACAAGCCAAGGGTTCGTGTCGAACTCCTCTACCCGCGCCACGATGCCTGGCTCTGACCGGGCGAGCGAGAGCATGGCTTCCAGTTTGTTCGCGTTGAACGAGCGTTTGGCGTGGTCAAGCAGCATGTCACGGCGGATTCTGTCAGGTGTCTCGATTGCCTCCCGCAGCATGCCATTTATACATGCCTTGGCGCATTGCATCGCGTGCGCTTCACCGTCGCGCTGCCACCGGCCATCAACATATGCGAGCCAACCCCACTGTTTAACGTAGCGCAGCCCCGCCCCGTACTGCCGCGCAAGCCGTTGTGCGTTACCAGTATCCGTGAACTCCAATTCCGCTGGCATGTCTGCCACACTGCCCACGCTCGAACCCATAGCAGGCCGCACCGCATACGCATCCGGCTCGTAATGCTCTCGAAAGTCGCTCCACTTGCGTTCTGCACAATGGCTGTGATGACACCTGAAAATCAGTTTGCCGTCAGGCCACTGAATCACGAAGGCACCGTCAGGTCCAGTTGAGTGCATCTCAGACCACGGACACTCTTCGAGCACATACAGTGTCCCGCCATCAACTTGCTTGGTAGTCTTCCACTCCACTCCATGCTGCGTAAGCCATGCCGCAATGTTGAGCGCCGTACCGGTCTGTCCGTGCTCTACGGTCGCCTCTTGTTTGTCAGGCAGTAACGCAGCGACCGCTTCCAACTGTTCGCGGGTGACAACCTGGATGTGCTCAGGCACGGAGAGCAACCGAGACATCCGATGCGGACGCTCCACAGTGTCCTCACCCTTCCGTGCCACGGTGCCGTACAACTTCCAGATGCGAGCCGGGTTCTTCACAGTCTGGTCAATGTTGACTCGGCCATCAGCGAAGCGCAGGTCAAGCGTTTTCAGCACCCGCTCTACCAGTCCGCCGTCCTTCGCAGGAAGGTCAATGCGGTAGAGAGCATGTGCCCCATTTCCGCTATCGGCCACGACTGGCTCAGGCCAACCACGTTCTGTCAGGAAGGTGCGTATTGCCTGAATGCGCTCCAATGCCGCTGCGTGCTCGGCATCACTCGAAGATGCATTTGCTGGGCGTTCAGGGTCAGAGTCAATCGGGAGCCACATACGCACCGTAATATCGCTGTCTTTGGTACTGCTCGTCACCTGCGGATTGACGGGGTTCAAGGTAATGTAGATGCCCTTGGCATCTTCGTCATGGTTTACTGCCTTGTCTGTAAGCGCCTCAACATCTCGAAATATATATGACCGGGCACCTGCGCCAGCGGCCAGGAGTACGCGCAACTCGATTGTTTGTCCGTCCAGCGTGAGTAGTCGAAGTGCTCTTACAATCTCTTCTCGATTAGCTCTGGTGCGAACCACTTGCTGCGTAGTCATTCGAATTCTCCGCAATTATAGGTGCCGTCTGACGGCTGATGTAAATGAGTTTCTTAATGGCGCGGAGCGATTGAGCGTATTCGCGGGCATTGACAAACGTGCGGCGATTTCGCCATTCACCCAGTCCCCGGCTGGCTGCTCCGTCCGTATCATCAAAATCGAATGCGGTGATGCCGCCGTTGTTCGTGACCTTCGTGAGTTTCGCGCCAGCCACCAAAAGGCTTCCGGCGCAGTACATATCGAGTATCGTTA
>CAZLIE010000106.1:0-4393 GCA_964559345.1 uncultured Terriglobales bacterium | reverse complement strand
TAGTGTCTTCACATTCAATGCTCCCTTGGTGTTGAGGGTAATAAGAAACCGGCTCGCCTCATTCAGCGTCCGGTATTGGTTCAGGCTATTCGGTTATTCAGCGTCTCTACATGGTGTCCGCCTTTCGCTTCCCGCGATTTACCCCACCACGATTGTCCAGCGGTACGTCGCGCACATCCACCAGTCTCACGAACTGGGTAGCGCCGATGCGCTTGACTGGCACACCGTACCGGAAGACTCGATAGCGTACTGCTCCGTCCGTCAGACCGAGCGCACGCGCACAGGATTCTATCGTGTAATACCCGCCGATGTTGTCTACTTCATCAATCTTCACAAGCAATACCTTTCTCTCTTCATCGGGGAGTAAGCACCGCGCCTACTCCCCTTCATAAACTCAACTGTATGCGAGTAGGAGACGAACGCCCCCAACCACTACAAGGACAAACACAACGAGCGTCAGTATTGGGAAGACAGGTAACAGGATGATGCCCACCAGGAGACAGGCGAGCGAAGCAGCGTATTTCATCACTGCGCCCCCTGTAGTGCCCGATAGAGGGCCATCCGCCGCATGATTGGGTCACGGACCTGTCGCGCCCTTAGCACGTCGAGCCGCTGAGCGTACTCCCGCCGGTACGTCAGCATCAGTTTTGCCCTGTCAGCAAGCGTTATTGGCGTCTTCCGAGTCGCAGCCCAAGCCGACACCACTTCCCACGCACGGTCACTGACAGCTTCATCCGTCATCGACACGTGCTTCCGAAACGCTTTATTCGCATCCAGTATCGCCCTGACGCGGCCAACGGAGTGAAGAGGAAGACGGGTCATAACGCCATGCTCCCTTCCCGCTCCGCAGCGTGCTCCCGCTTCAGGGCTGAAGCTCTCGACTCACTGCACCGGAACCTCTTGGCGATTTGGCTCTTTGTCAGGCCGGGCTCCGCGTCCAACGCTCGGTAAACCTTCTCTTTCAGCGTTAGTCTTGCCCGCGCTGCTCTTCGTTGATGCGAAATCTCCGCTACTTCGAGCGGGAGCACCTTCAGCGACTCAGCCGTCCCAACTGTTGCTGTCGGAAGCGCCTGAAGCGGCGTGCCGCCACCAGTCGGGAACAATGGGCCGCTGGGTGGATTCGAAGCACCAAGCTTCGGCTTCGGCTTCGGAGCGGTACTCTTCTTCACGCCCTTCTGGAGTTCAGCCAAGGCAACATCGCCTTGCGCCCGCGCAATCGCCAACTCGTTCTGCTCTCGTACGTCACGGAGTCTATCTGCATGCGTCAACGCCGCCTGGACAGGACGTGTCATACCTGAATAAACGACTAGCGAAACGGTCAGCACGGCTCGCTCTATCTGGAAGGCAACAGGCGTCAGGCCAAACATGCCAAGCGCTTGCGCTTCGCCGATGTGCAATGACTCTTGAAGTCCGTAGGCGACCGCACCGATGAAGGCGACGTGGCACAAGAGTATGCCAATCGCTAGGAGAGGAAGGAGTGTGCCCCAACGACGCTCTAAGCATGCTCTGCGGAATCTATCTGATGTGGCAACGAGCTGCGCGTCTACGCCTGTCGCAATGCATCCGGCCCAAACCAAGGTCATCCACGGAAGTCTCGAAGTGATGCCGTTCCCACTCAACAAGTCCATGACCGTGAGGATGAATCCGAGCGAAATCAGCGGCCCGCTAAGGACGTTTACCACGTCTTCTAGGAAGCGGAGCGTACCTGCCAGCCGATGAACAAATGCGTGCTCTTGGTAGGTTTTCATCCCGCCACCTGCCGTTCCGCAGGTGCGTTCAGCAGAGCAAGCGTCTCATGCAAGGTGCGAATCAGGGGATACAGTTTGATGTCAAGCATGACGCTGAAGAGGGTAATGTCGAGCTGCGTGTCGTTTGGCTCCCCATGAGCCGGTGCTTGGTTCTCCACTTCTATGTGCTCCGTTTCGAGAGCACTGGTCGCGGTGCATCGTCTGACGTGCTATCATGCACGCCAGCATCCGTACTGCTTATCCCAGTGCGGGTGTCAGAGTCCGGTTCCTGTTGACCGCAGGGGCCGGATTCGTCGTTCATGCCAGGAAAATAGTAAATGCCACCGAGCACGTCTCGCTCGCTGGCTTCTTCCTGTGTGCGTGTGTGTGTTGGGATGCGCTAAAGGTTCTCTCTGTCACCCCCTTCGTTGTGAACCTGTTGTTTTATACTCTCTATAGACATTGTAACATATTCTGTAGGGAACCTGTTTTAGCAAATCGACATAAAGTAGACTGGCTTCACGCTAGACTGCAAGCGGAATGAGGCAGACTCTCATCCACTGAGAGGCATTCGGTAGCGCCTTGCACTGTCAACCCATAAATTCATTAGTAGTACTATCCAGTATCCATTTACCATACTTTATATTCAGTCCCTCTCCCAACAGCGAATCAAACAAAGCAATCTGCGGGTCTGTCCCGCACAAGACGTGTCATCTATCAGGCTCGCTCGGCACGAGTACGCCAGCAAAGTACTGGGAACGTACACACGCATCAAACTGTCATGTTCGCTTTGACTGAGTTCAGCACACCTCGCCAATCAACCGATGCCTACCTGCGAGTCGAGCTGCTAGCGGACAGTGGAGATAACCTAGTGGTGACTCTTGGCCAGCCACGCCAAATCACCAAGCTAGAGATAACATGTATTAGCTAAAGCTTCTGAATGCCTTTCCATGCCCTCTGCGGTACGCCCATACCGACCACCTTCTACCAGTCTGCTCGAACTTGCTCCCTCTATGCCTTCCAATCAATGTCAGAGTTTGCTGACCGTCTTTCACCATGGTTGGTGCATCTTCGTCATTCTGCGCGACTGAGCGAACTCTGCGCTTTGCTTTCGGCGCATACCTAGCAACTAAGCCAGGAACCCGATGCTTCAGCGCAAGAGACTTCGCAGCCGACTATTTGGTTGTTGCCGCCCAAAATTATCACCGCTCGAAAGATGCCTTCACTCTGCTTGGTCGTTGTCGAGCACTATTCTCATTGCCTAAAACGGATTCAGCGCAAAATGCTCATCGGTGCTAAGTGCGCACTGGTCGAAGTGGCTTGAGTCGTTGCCATAATCAGCAAAGTGCAGGTAGACATAAACTGTGCCGGGCTGCACCAGGTTCCCACTGTTGTCCTTGAAATCAGATGCGGGCAGCGTGTGAGCGAGCAGTGCGCTGAAGTACGTCTTCTCCTGACCTTCCACGAGGTTCCCCAAATATGCGGGTTGAGTGCTCTTGAGCACCGCATCGGAGGGCATGAATTGGCTCTGCATTGTGCCCGTTTGAGAGGCGTCCCAGCTCTGGCCTGAGGGCTGCGGCTCGGTCAGTACGCCGAAGACCCGCGAGTTTGAGAGCCAGTCAAAGTTGCTGTCACCGGCATAGACGCCGGTCCATGTCGCGCCAAATGGCCCTTGGTAGTCCCAACCATCCTCTCGGCAGCAATTGTTGTCCCCGAACTTGTTGTCGAATGCCTTGACGCTCCCGCCTAACGTTGCAGCATTGATGCTGATGGTAGGTACTGGTGTGGCAGTTGGTGGGCGATGGGGTGTCGCGGTTGCCGTAGGAGCGAAGGTGTGTGCAGGAGTTGGCGTACGTGTAGGCGTTGGAATTGCAGTCGATGATGTGCGAGGTCTGGCAGTAGGGCGTGGTGTACTGGTCGGTGACGGATGGAGACGGGCATATTCTGTGGCCGTTGCCGCGGCCTTGGCATTCGCAAGTGCAGATGCCGTCTCAGTAGCTTCCGTCTCGCGTGCAAGCTGCTGGCCATAAGGTGTTGCCGCAAATACGACGAGCGAACTACAACACGTGCACATGCAGAGGAGTAATGCTGTGGCAAGGAGGCCGATTCTCCGCCAAATGCCGCCACTCCACCAACGCGAAACGACGTTCAGCAGTTTCCGCATACTCTTCACCTCGTTCCGCCTCCGCCTAGTGAAATAATAGCCACGCCATGATACGCCTGCCGCTTGCCTGTTGTCGAGGGCTGGCTACGCCACAATTCGAATTACTCCGTTGACTTGCTGCTCTACACTGGTCGCAACGGAGTGGCAGCGAGGACGAACAGATGAGCAACGAATCCCAACAGACACCACCAGATGGCTTCGATACATGGCAAGTGTATTGGAAGTCACGAGGCATGCCATGGCGCACTCAGCCAGAGATTGATGAGGACCGTCAGCGGTATCTTGCACAGCGGCGTTCAGTTTATCCCGACCCAGAGAAGGGTATGTACCCATTCAAAAGCATCCCTCTGAAACGGGCAGACATCGAGTGGTTATTGGCTACGCATGAGAATGATGGCAAAAGTGGGCCTGTGGATTGGAATGACGAAGAGCAGCGCATGCGCGAAGGGCTGGACCTACGGTACGCCAACCTCTCAACCGCGTCGCTGGAAAGTCTTCCACT
>CAZLIE010000105.1:0-15844 GCA_964559345.1 uncultured Terriglobales bacterium | reverse complement strand
GGCTGCGACAATGGCGAGCTTGCGTCCGCGAAACGATGTGTAGCATCCCGGCCAGGGTTGAAAGCCGCGCAGCCGGTTGTAAATTCTATGTGAGGGAAATGAAAAGTTAATCTCGCCATCCTGCTTTGTCAGGATCGGCGCCAGCGACGCGTTGCTGTGATCCTGCGGCTGTGGTGTGATCGTGCCTGCTTCCAGTCCGCGCAGCGTTTCCACCATCAGCCCCGCACCGAGCGGAGCCAGGCGCTCAGAGTATTGGACCGCGGTCTCGTTGGCTTCGACAGGCAGCTCCTGCTGAAGGAGAATGTCGCCGGTGTCGAGTCCTTCATCGAGATGCATGGTGGTGACGCCGCTCACGGTTTCGCCTTCGGCAAGGGCCCACTGAATGGGCGCGGCGCCACGATACTTTGGCAACAACGAAGCATGCAGATTGAGGTTGCCGAAACGGGGAAGAGTGAGCATCCAGGGAGGAATCAACCGACCATAACCAACCACGATGATGGCATCAGGGGCGATCTGCTCAATCAAATTTTGGAACTCTGCATTTTTCCTGATCTTTTCCGGCTGCTCGATCGGAAGACTGTGCCTCTGCGCGATTTGCTTGATCGGAGAGGCTGCGACCGTGAGCCCGCGTCCTTGCGGCCGGTCTGGTTGCGTGACGACGAGTTCGACCTTGTGCCCAGCAGTGATCAGCCCTTCCAGAGTTGGAACGGCGAACTGCGGCGTGCCACAAAAGATAAGTCGCATCAGGGAGCTTGCTGCAGAACGTTAGCGAGGGAGTCTTTAGATGATTGCGGGATCGCGCGAGCTAACGGGCTACTCACGCTTCGACGCGGGGTACCATCGGAATGCTGCGCGCGTTCTTAAATTCTTCCATCACGGCATTGAGGTGTTCGAGCGTCTCTTCGACTGAAAGCGTGTACATCTCGCGCCCATTGTCATAGCCAGACTCGATGGCGGAGAGCAGATAGTGCCCGGCAATCTGCACGGCAAGTGCATCCGTGATCGCCTTACTGGTACGTTCCTTGTAACGGACCCACGCCAGATGGGGAAGTGCGATCCAGACGGGACGTCCATTGGCGAAAAATTTTATGTCTATCGCGTCAGCGTGACGGGTGGCAATGGCCACGATGTTAGCTTGCCAGGTGCAATGGATCGCCTCGCCTGTCCAGCGATCTATGGCTGTGAAGTCATCAAACATTAGAAGGAAAAATATAACACGCAAGCAAGAGAGGTGAAGGATCAGCGCCCGGTGAAACGGGTCGGACGCCTAAGCCTGCGTTTCGAGCTGCTCCTCCTGCTGCACGCTCTTCCGCGAAATCTTGCGGAGCGACAAATGTTCCCGGTGCGCGAGCGCCAATCCTAACGGGATCACTGACATGAATGTCACCAGCCAGAGCAGGATGCCGCAGCTTGTAGCGAGCTCAGGCTGATCGGGATTTACATTGAAGAGGTAAAGAAGAAGGTTGATGGTCGCGAGCTGCGAGCCGCCGCCAATCACGGGCAACTGGAGAATGCCGCCGGCTACGCTTCCCGACATCAGCAGCACCGCGTGCGCAATGTTGAGAGTCGTCAACTCCGGATCGGAATAGGAGTGGAGCACCAGCCAGTACGCTGTGGCGATCAGCATCCAGATCATCAAGGAAAGTACCGCGACCGAGATGAAGGACGAGAAATCGTGGATGGTATGAAGTCCTTCACCGAAGGAGCGGATGCGAAACGCAATGCGATGGCGGACGCTCGACGGGTCATGACAGGCTTCGAGTCCGCGAGCGATCTGGGTCCCGTATTTCCAAACCAAGAATGCGACCGCCGCGCCAACTGCGACTAGTGAGACCAGAGTGAGGCCGCCGGTACGAATACTGGCAAATTGCGGAAATGTGCGCAGGTTCTGCGCCAATAGCAGATCGATGGAGAGAATGATCGCGACCGAGGAGGTATCGAAGATGCGCTCTACCGTCCATACCGCAACTTGCGAAGCAAAGCTCAATTGAGCTCGCTTCGAAATAATGTATGGGCGAATGAACTCGCCAGGACGGCCCAGCAACGCCAATCCGGCAAAGCCGATGTATTGGGCAGCGAGAAGGTCTTTGGGACTGACTCGCCGAACGGGTTTGAGAAAGATCGCCCAGCGCACAGCGCGCAATGCGTCTGCCAGCAGCACAACTGAAACTGCCGCCAGAATCACCCACCAGTTAACCTGTTCCAGTTCATAGGCAAAGGCGCTCCAGTCAAATTTTTTGTACGAGTGCGCTTGAAGAACGATCAGGACGATGAGCACTACCACCACTGCGCAGGTGATGATGAGCCGCTTTCGGTCCACGCGCGTCAGTTGCCATCCGGGGACTGAGAGGGCAATGGGGTCACTGGAGCAGGATTGTTACCGGCCATCTTCTTGCTGCTCCGCAAGCTTCGTGCGGCTTCAGCTTTGCGGCGATTGAAATCGCGAATGATGGCGGCGATGTAAGTGCGCGTCTCAGGATACGGAGGCACGCCGCCATACTGCTTCACGCGTGCCGCTCCGGCGTTATATGCGGCGAGCGCGCGAACGGGATCATTGTGATATTTGGCCAGAAGCTCGCGAAGATACTTGGAGCCTGCGCTTATGTTCTCATTTGCGTCGAAGCTGTTCTTGACGCCGAGTGCTGTAGCCGTCTGTGGCATGAGCTGCATCAGGCCCTGCGCCCCTTTGCGCGACACCGCTTTCGAGTTCCCATTGCTCTCAGCTCGGATTACGGAGTGCACGAAGTCGGCATCGAGTTGGTTGTCACGAGCGGCGGAGGTGACGATCGTATTCAGATCCGGAGATGACTTTGCTGCGACTGGGAGCTCCACAGGCGGCGGAGGAGGTGTCTCATCTTTTTCGAAGCGGTCGATCTCCGCAGAGGAAACGTCAACAAACTCCCGTTCGGATTCCGATAAGAATAGTCGTGTAGTAGTTCCGATCACTTGGCGATGATCGTGGGAAATAGAGAATCCGCTGCGCAGGACGGCGTTATCGCGAGCGTAGAGGGAGGTTGTCAGCAGTAACAAGCTGCTGGTCGCGCAAAGAACGCGAATCGTCCTCATAGCAAAGCTCCCGCGAGTACTTCCTGGATGGCAGCGGCTACTCCGCAAGCTTCGTTGTCGAGAGTTACCGGCCATCCATTCTGCTTGATTGCGTCCGAGGCATTACCCATAAGATATGGATATCCGGCAAATTCCAGCATCTCGATGTCATTGTAATTATCGCCGATTGCCATTACCTCGCCACGATCTACGCCGAGATGCGCGGCCCAGCGAGCCAGCGCGGATCCTTTCGAGCAGCCATCTCGCAGGACATCGAGTATGCAGAGATCGCGATGATCATACTGCGTCTTCAGAATGGTGACTTCACCGTTCAGTGTTCCGTCCTTAAGACGGGCTTCGGCAGGGCGCATCTTCTCAACAGTTCCGCAGAACATCGCCTGCACAGGATCGCAAACCAGGGCAGCCGTAATGGGCGCCATTTCGCGGATGAACAATGCGTTCTTATCGATCCATCCCTGAATGTGGTTTCCCAAATTGTGGGAGCTTTGTATCACAATCGCGCCGCGCTCTTCGCTGTCGAACGTCAGAACAGTGCAGGCGCTGAACTCAGCCATATGCTCGCAGACTCTGCGCGCTGTCGATGCCGGCATCATTTCGGAGTGATGGAGAATGCCGGCGGTCGAACGGGTAATCGCCCCGTTTGAACTGATGAGACAGCATTCAAAGCCGAGTTGCTCGGCTATTGGCATCGCGAAACGATGCCTTCGCCCTGTCACCAGGACCACGTGGATACCGGTTGCGTTAGCACGACGCAGAGCGTCGAGGTTGGCTGAAGGAATGTCCAGGGTAGAGTCGATGAGAGTGCCATCGATATCGACCGCGATCAGGCGAACAGGAGAACTCACTAAGTTGATTTTAACATTCGGAGTGTTGGACTTAGATTACGGTATGCTTACGTGACTCGATGGGAATACCTGCATTTTTCAGCTACGGCATTATCCTCCAGGCGATTGCGATCATCCACTTTGTCCGGCGCAGGCCAGACAATTATTGGCTGTGGATCATCATTCTCGGTGGCGGCATTGGTGCCCTCGCCTACATCTGCATCGAAGTGCTGCCGGACATTGGCTTGCTGGCGCGCAGCTTCCAGGTTTTCCCCAGACGAAGCCGCATACTCCGGCTTGAGGCCATCATTCTCGATAATCCATCGGCCGGAAATTATGAGGAGTTAGCCGATCTCTATTACGAAGATGGCAAATACGCTCAGGCACGCGAGTGTTATGACAAGGCCATTTCAAGCCGTACAGATTTGCCCGATCCGTTCTATCGCCGAGCGCTTTGCGAATTAGCGCTCGCGGATTATCCGGCAGCAGTCGCCGACCTACAACGGGTGCTCGCAAAAGACGCCCGATACGACTACGATCGGGCCGCCGGTCTGTTGGCTCACGCGCTCGCATGCACTGGACAAATGGAAGCTGCGGCCGCTCAATTCGCTCGCGTGCTGCAACTCTCTACGTTGTCCGAGACGATTGTGAACTATGCAGAGTTCTTGAGGTCGCAGGGACGGGAGTCGGAAGCTCGGGATTGGGCCCGACAAGTCCTTGCGAAAAAACGAACTCTGCCGGGATATCTGAAACGCCGCGAGCGTCCCTGGTTCCGCAGGGCTGCTGCACTCGCAAAGTAACCAATCACTGACAACTCAAGGGTGAACTCCTGAAAGTTTACTTGTCAGGTACATACGCGCTTGTTTCGATTGCATCTCAACCGGCAGTCGCGCAATTGTAGTGTCCCCGGAGACGAGTATGGTGATCAAAGGCACGGCGCATTTGGCGGAGGTCGTGAAGCTGCAGGATCTCAAGCTTCATGATCAGACGTTCCGTTACAGCGTTCAACGCGAAGGCTCGGGCCACATCATTTATTGGGGACATGAAGCGTCTGAGGATGCCGCCGTCCAAATGGCGAAGAAGTACTTGGAGTTGATGGACCGCTCATTGGAAGCGCGAACTGCCAAGCCCAGCGCTCCACCTGAATCGGTAGGTTTTCAAGAGCCGCTGGCGGAAGCTTAACTCTCTCACTTCGGTTCTGCTGGCAAAATTCGCGGGCGAGGGCGCCCCGCATCCTCGCTGCTTTTTTCAAGAACCTACGAATTTGGCATACAAGCTGCGGGCGACTGCTGGATCGGCAGTGCCCTTGATGATCGCTCTTCCGTCCCGGAAAAGAGTCATCTCGTAAGCTTCCCGCGAGAACTTCAGAACCATATCGTTGTATCGGACATTGCCGTGAGCCGTGAGGCGAGAGCTTATCTCTGCGAAGTCCACGGGACGCTCCCGCTCGTGAATCTGCACGGAGTTTCTCCCGCACAATGTGATCTGTGGGCGTGCTTTGCCAGCGAGGTGGTTGAACACCTTCAGTTCACATACCTGGCACTCAGGACGTCGGCGCTCGGCTGAGATTTCAGATTGTTGGTTCGTCCAAACATCGATCGAGAGAAGCGTTCGCCGCAATTGCGCAGTTGCGCCGACCATCAGCTTGAGAGCTTCCGTTACCTGGAGTGAAGCGACCAGGTTCGCCGCTGAATTGAGAATTCCGGCAGTCTCGCAGGTCGCAAATGTACCTCGCGGCGGCTCCGGAAAAATACAGGCCAGACATGCCGTCTGTTCCGGCAAAACATTCATCGTGACCGCGTACGAGCCGACGGCAGCAGCGTAAATCCAAGGCTTGCGCTGTTGTACTGCGTAGTCATTGATCAGGTAACGTGTCTCGAAATTGTCAGTGCAATCCAAGGTCAGGTCCGAGCTGCCCAGCAGTCCGATGGAGGTAGGCGTCAGGTCCTTTACGCAGGCGTCGATCTCGACGCTGGAATTGATGGCCGCGATTTTCCGGGCAGCGGCTTCCGCCTTCGGGAGGCTCTGCCGAGCGTCTTCTTCGTCGAATAAAACCTGGCGCTGAAGATTGCTCTCTTCAACGTAGTCGCGATCGATAATGGTGAGCTTTCCGACTCCGGCCCGCGACAACAGCGTGACCACCGAGGCGCCGATCGCTCCGCAGCCTACGACCGCGATCTTGGCTTTCGCAATGCGTTGCTGGCCTTCCGCCCCAATGCCGGGAAACAGAATCTGGCGGGAGTAACGATCCTGAGCTGAGTTGTTGTTCTTAGAGGATTCATTCACGGAAGCAACTATTATAGGCGTGTGTATCCCGACATTCTGAAGGGTCACCAAAACGGTTGTGACTGCGCTCTCTCCTCTTCCTCTCCGCGGTCACTCCGTTCGTGTTTTCCTGAGATGCCGAGTTTTCCCCGTCCTAGACGAGGCCGATGACCTCAAGCTGGAAGTTAATCCGGAGTCTCCTGGTTCTGTTTGCGGCTGCGCTCTGCCCATTTGCAGCGGCTAACCAGCGTGCGGCACAGGGATCTTCTACCGGATTGGCGGTTGCTCCGAATTCAAGCAGCGCGATGACCCGGTACTCCGGCTACTTGGTTCGCGATATCAGCATGAGCGGCGCGCACCGGACGGATCAGGCTGATCTGCTGCGGGACCTGCCTCTGAAACCTGGGCAGCCACTCGAGGCCAATCGCTTGCGCGCCAGCATTCAGCAACTATTCGCTACTGGGAGGTTTCACACCATAGCGGCCGAGGCAGTGCCTCAGACCAATCGCAGCGTGGATGTGGTTTTTGTGGTGGACGAGAAGCTCTTCGTCGGAAGCATCGTGGTTTATGGCGCGCCGCGACCCCCCACTGCAAACCAGCTAGTCAACGCCAGCAAGTTGCAACTGGGTCAGGAGTTCGACGAGGACGACATTGCTTCCGGCATCGAACGTATAAAGCGCGTTCTCGTGGAGAACGGTTATTTCGAGCCAACCATCCGGATGGACTCCTTTGTCGATCCTCCTAACCAACGCATTCAAGTCAACTTCGTTATAGATCGTGGAAAACATGCCAAGGTGGGACAGATCAACGTTTTGGGCGATTCGGGTTATCCTCCGGCCAAGATTCGCAGCATCGCGAAGATCCATCCCGGCGATCCGGTCTCAGCCGCACGCGTCAGCCGCGGATTGAATCGGTTGCGGAAGAAGTATCAGAAGAAAAACCGCCTCCAAGCGCAGGTCGCGATTACCGATCGCAACTACCACACCGATACCGACCGGCTCGACTACACATTTCAGATCAATCGCGGACCCATAGTGGAGGTGCGCGTAGAAGGTGCGCATCTCCGCAAAGGGTTGATTAAGAAGTACGTCCCAGTCTTTGAAGAGAACGCGGTGGACCAGGACCTGTTGAACGAGGGCCAACGTAATCTACGCGATTACTTCCAGACTAAAGGATACTTTGACGTCGCAATTTCGTCGCAGGTGACGCTGGATAAGAGCGGCCGTCGGCTGGTGATCTTCGATGTCGATCGCGGCAAGGTGCACAAGTTGACCGATCTTGTGGTTCGCGGCAACAAATACTTTTCGAGAGAAACCATACGTGAGCGCATGTCAGTGCAACCGGCGGATATCCTTTTGCGGCACGGGCTGTTCAGCTCAGCATTGCTGACGCGCGACTTAAACACAATCAAGGGTCTCTATCAATTAAACGGATTCCAGAATGTGCAAGTCTCGAGCACAGTGATTGACGACTACGAGGGCACCCCGGGAAAGTTGCGCGTGGACATAAACATAGAAGAAGGTCCGCAGACACTGGTGAATTTTGTGCAACTGTCCGGCAACAATCATTACTCGTCAGACGTCCTCACGGAGCAGATGAGCACGTCCGCGGGTCAGCCATTCTCGCCTTCGATCGTTGCTAATGATCGCGATTCCCTGATCAACTATTACTTCGACCACGGCTTTCCCGACGTTCGCATCGAGATGACGACGAGTGCTGCGCCGGGGAAGCCCAATCGGCAGGATGTATCCGTGAAGATAGTTGAAGGGCGCCAGGTCTTCATCGACAACATTCTGATTTCCGGCTTGCATTTCACCAAGCCGTTCATCGTTTCGCGTGAATTCGAGATCCACAAGGATGATCCCGAGAGCCAGTCGCGAATACTGAATACTCAGCGCAGGCTGTATGACCTCACCATCTTTAACCAGGTGGATATCGCTGCTGCCAATCCCGATGGGCAAGTGAATAAGAAGGATCTGATGGTGCAACTCGAAGAAGCCAAGCGTTACACCTTCGATTACGGCTTGGGCTTTCAGGCGCAGACCGGAAACGTAAGTAGCGATTGCAAGAGGATTCAGTTAAATCCCACATCGACGCTGGTCTGCAATCCGGGCGGAGGTACTGGTTTCAGTCCGCTGGCGACTCTTGGAGTCACGCGGTCGAACTTCCGCGGTCGAGATGACACGATTGTCTTCCGAACTAATCTCGGTTACCTGCAGCAGCGGGCTCTGGTTTCATACGAGCAGCCGCACTGGTTAAACCGTGACGATCTCACGCTCACCTTCAATGCCTTCTATGACAGCACGCGAGACGTTCTCACCTTCAGCTCGCAGCGTCTCGAAGGCTCTGTGCAGGCGCTTCAGCAATGGCGTAAAGGCGAAACTTTTCTGTACCGCTTTACATACCGGCGAGTAAAAGTGGATCAGAGCACGTTGCAGATCAGTCCTGATCTGATTCCATTGCTATCGCGTCCCGTCAGAGTGGGCATACCGAGTTTCAGCTATGTTCGCGACCACCGTGACGATCCGATTGATTCGCATCGCGGTACCTTCAATGCAGTGGACTTTGGAGACGAATCCAGCATCTTCTGATCTCAAGAAAACTACACGCGAGTATTTGCCCAGAACTCCACGTATCTCACGTTTGCGCAAAACAAGAACGCCACGGGACGCAGGTGGACGTTTGCGCGCTCGACTCGCATCGGGGCAGAGAACTCGTTTGGCGCGAATTCGAACACCGTGGCCGGCACGGTCCCCTTACCTGAGCGGTTCTTCACCGGCGGCAGCAACTCACATCGTGGCTTCGCGATCAACCAGGCGGGTCCGCGCGATGCGACGACTGGCTTTCCTCTCGGCGGCGATGGGCTCTTCATTAATAACCTGGAGCTGCGTACTCCACCGATTGCGCTGCCATATGTAGGCGAGAATCTCAGCGCAGTGTTGTTCCACGACGCAGGGAATGTCTTTGCTTCTGCCAGTGATATTTTTCCGAGTCTCGGTCACTGGTCGCAACCGCACAAGGAAACGTGTGCTCCAGAATCTAGTTCTCCTTGTAGCTTCAACTACATTTCCCAAGCTGTAGGTCTCGGAGTGCGGTATCGTACGCCCATCGGGCCGGTGCGCGTAGATGTCGGATACAACCTTAATCCTCCGGTGTTTCCTGTAAGGGACGATCTCACGCGAGGCCCGTTTCTGGATCGTACCAGCCACCTAAACTTCTACTTCAGCATTGGGCAGACGTTCTGATGAGAGTCCTGGCCGCATTCGCGATGAGCATCGTCTGTGTCCTCCAGTTGTTTTCGGGAGAGCCGCTCGACCGAATCGTAGCCACGGTAGGCCATCATGCGGTCCTCCGCAGCGACGTCGAGGAAGAAGCCCGCTTTAGCGCACTAATCGCTGGCAAATCGGGAGAGATCACCACCGAAGAAAAGTTGGCGGCGCTGGATCGTTTGGTAGATCGGGCATTGATCGATGATCAAATTTCCGCGCTGGGTGGAGTGCCTGTATCGGAGGAGGCCGTCAAATCGCGCGTCCAGGAAATCCGCAACCAGATTCCGGGAGCCGAGACCGCGGCAGGATGGCAGCAACTGCTCGAACGCTATGGCCTCGGCGAAGGTGTCGTCGAGCAGCACGTTTCGCAAGAGGTCCAAACGTTGCGGTTTGTCGATATGCGTTTTCGCTCCGAGGTGCGTGTCGGCCCGAAGGCCATCCAGACTTATTACGATTCCGTATTTGTCCCCGAGATGAACAAGAAGAATGTCGCTCCTCCTCCGCTCGCCGACGTGCAGGACCAGATTGAGCAGATATTGCGGGAGCAGCGCGAGAACAATCTGATCGCGGATTGGTTGAAGAATCTGCGCACTCAAGCACGCATCCAGACCTTCGACCCGACGCTTCCACTTGCCGGGCTTACAAAGAAGACGCCCGATATTTCTGACCTGCGCTTCCTCCCGCTCCGAACCGCAGGAGAGACGCAGGCGGTCAAGCCGTAACGCTCCCGATGGAACCACCCTCTCAATCGCGAAGCAGGATCAAGTGGATTCAGCTCGGCACTGGGGTGTGCCTGCTGCTGATCGTGATCGGCCTGGCTGTGTATTTGAATAGCAATGCCTTTCGCGTTCGCGTCCGCAAGAGCGTTGTCTCCGAACTGGAGCAGATTACCGGCGGCCGAGTCGAGCTGGAGAGCTTCACATGGCGTTTCTCGAATCTTCTCTTCGACATCAATGGTCTGACAATTCACGGGCTCGAGAAGCCGGGCGACATTCCCTATGCGCACTTCAAGCATGCGCACGTTCGACTAAAGATCATCAATCTGCTGGGTGGTCGAATTGGACTGCGGGACGTGCAAATCCAGCAGCCGGTCTTTCATATCATCGTCAATACCGATGGAAGCACGAATCAACCCAGGCCGAAGCTGAAGGGAACCGGGCGCTCCGGTGCATTCAACGTCTTTGATGTTGCCGTCGATCATCTTGAAATCAACGACGGACATCTGGTCTGGAACGATCGCCACATACCGTTTAATGTGCGCGCCCAGGATGTTGGGGCCTTCATGGCGTTCAAGACGCGTCCCGCGAGGTATGTTGGCGAGATTCACTCCAGCAAACTTGAGTTCGATCGGCAACATTCCCCTGAATTCACGTCGCAAGCTGCCGCCGAATTTGTCCTGCAGCCCAATTCCATAGAGATTCCGTGGATACGTTGGTCAGATCGCAGTTCTCACATCGAAGCCAATGCCAAAATCACGGACTTACAAAATCCCCATGTGACCGCAACCTATCACGCCGTGCTTGACGCGCGAGACATTGCAAACTTTTTTCAAATTGCCGAATTGCGCAGCGGAGTCTTAGACATTAACGGAACAGGAAGGTATATCTCGGTCGAAAATCTTTTCGCTTCGGGAAAAGTTCTCTTTCGAGATGGAATTTACTCTGCGAAAGCAATTCATGTTTCCGGAGTGCAAGCGGATTCCGATTTCGCCGTGGATGCAGATCGAATTACTTTGCCGCGCATGAACATACGCGCGCTGGGTGGGAGCCTGACTGGCCAGGCGGCGATCGTGCACTGGAATAAGGTTCCGGCGTCGGGCGCGTTGCTAGGCGAAGGCAAACGAAGAATCCCCACGCGATCACAACAGGGATCAATCGAATTGAAAGCTTCATCCGTGCAAGTTGGTCAGGCGCTTGCGGCGTTGTTTCCGCCGAAAAGCCCAGCGGAAAAGCTTCGAATCGCTTCAGTAGCAACCGGTTCGGTAGAGGTGAAATGGACGGGAACACCAAAAGACTCGAAAGTTAACTTGAATCTCGAGATCGAAGGCTCGCCACATGCGATGCGATCCGAGTTGCCGCTGACTGGTGCGATTCAAGCTGCATATTCCGCTGGCGAGGACGGTGTAAATGTTGCGAGCGCGACTCTCGCAGCCCGCGCTACTCGTCTCTCTGCCACTGGCAGGCTGGACAAGTCCTCGCAACTGCGAGTCTCGCTGAATGCAACAGACCTCAGCGAGATCGACCCTGTCATCCACGCATTCGGTGGAACCGAACCACTACCCGCGCTGCTGCACGGGCGGGCATCTTTCAACGGCGTAGTCAGCGGGAATCTCTCATCGCCCGGTCTTTCCGGCCGCCTGCAAGCGACCGACTTCGATACGGTGTTGCCTGCGAGCTTCGCCGGAAGTCCATATATCCAGCCTGCGTCTTCGTCGAGCAGCAAGGCGGTAGAACGCGAGATCCACTGGGATTCTCTGACGGCGAACCTCACCTACTCGGCAACTCTGTTCGCGGTTCACAATGCGCTGATAAAAACCGGCGAGTCCCAGATCAGCGCCGATGGAGAGATGGTCCTCACAAAAGGAGTGCCAACGCCGGACTCAACTCTACAACTCAAGCTTGCTGCTCGGGACGCCGATTTGTCCGTGCTCCAGCCCATCGCTGGCATGACTTATCCGATTACCGGAACTACGAATGCAAGAATCGCGATCGCCGGTCATAAGAATGATTTGTCAGGCTCCGGGCATGTGGAACTCGCACACGGGAGCGCCTATGGTGAGCCCTATCGCAGCGCCTCGACCGATCTGACCTTTCGGGGTTCTGGGCTGCAGTTTCAGAATTTCGTAGCTGAAGAAGGCGGTGGCCATATGACCGGCAGCGCCACTTACGATCTCTCGACGCGAGCCTTCACGTTTACAGCCGAAGGCAAGAACTTCGAACTCGCAAATCTGACGAGAATCCAAACAAAGAAGCTTTCCGTTGCCGGGAAGGCAGAATTCAGGGCGAGCGGCTCGGGGACTTTGGAAGAACCGGCTATCGATGCGCATTTCCAACTCACACGGCTGGTTTTAAGCGGTGATCCTGCGGGCGACATCGTCGCGACGGCTGTCACGCATGGCAGTGACATGCATCTAGAGGCGCACACCAATATGCAGGCTGCCACTCTGGACCTCAACGGGAACATACATTTACGCGACGATTTTCCAGCGGAAATTCATGCGCAGCTCGCGAAATTCGATTTCGATCCGCTCCTTAAAATTTACCTCGCCGGTAAAGTTACTGGTCACTCCTCATTGTCCGGCGCGCTAGTTTTACGCGGCCCCTTGAAGAATCCGAGAGCCATCACGGTGCAGGCAGACATTAATCAATTCTCGGCAAACGTACAGAACGTTACTCTGCAGAACGACGGCCCGCTTCGTTTTTCGGTCGGGAATGGCGTTGCAACTGTTCAGCAGGCCCACATCGTCGGAAACGGCACAGACATAACCGGCAGTGGCACTGTGGAATTCTTCGGCGCGCAGAGCATGGACTTACATGCAAAAGGTCATGCAAATCTGGCTATGCTGCGGAGCTTTAAACCCGACCTGATGTCTTCCGGGCAAATGGGATTCACGGTAAATGCAACTGGAAGGCTCACCGATCCGTCGCTAAGTGGGAACGTGCAGTTCATCGATGGAGCGCTCTCGCTCATCGATCTGCCGAATGGCCTCAGCCAAATGAATGGCACGCTCAACTTCGACAAAAATCGGCTGCGCGTGCAAAAACTGACGGCCCGGAGTGGCGGCGGAGAATTACAGCTCGGCGGATACGTTACTTACGCAAATGGCCTCTTCGTTGATCTGACGGTTTCCGGGCGCGATATCCGCATGCGCTATCCCGAGGGAATCAGTTCCCAGGAGACGGCAGATCTTCGCCTGGTCGGAACGGCGCAAAGCGCGGTGCTTTCGGGAGATGTCACAGTCACAAAGTTTGGAATCACGCCGCAGTTCGATCTCGCAACCTATGTCGAACGCGCGAAGCAGCAACCGATTACTGCCAGTCCGGACTCAACGCTGAATAATGTGCGTCTCGATGTCCACGTGGTCAGCACTCCGGAACTCCGCGTCGAGACTTCGCTCGCCCGGCTCTCCGGGGACGTCGATCTCCGGTTGCGCGGTACTGCGGCGCGTCCCTCAGTACTGGGTCGGGTCAGCCTTGCGGAAGGCGACGTGACCTTCAATGGGACCACCTACCACTTGGAGCGCGGCGACATCCTCTTCGCGAACCCCGTGCGCATAGAGCCAGTGGTCAACGTGGAAGCATCAGCCCGAGTGCGCGATTACGACATCACTCTGGGATTCCATGGCACGCCTGACAAATTAAATGTCACGTACCGGTCCGAACCACCTCTGCCTTCCGCCGACATCATCGCGCTCCTGGCCTTCGGCCGCACGCGACAAGAAGGCGAGATCCAGGCCGAGCAAGGCTCGCAGGCAGCTACAGAGCAGAGCTTCGCAGTCACCGCGTCCAATGCCATCCTGGGTGAAGCGCTCAACTCCGCTGTGAGCAGCCGGGTCCAGAAGTTGTTTGGGATCAGCCGCATCAAAATCGATCCTAACCTCGGCGGGACTGAAGAGAACCCGAATGCGCGTCTGACCATCGAGCAACAGATCTCAAACAACGTTACCGTCACATATCTAACCAATCTCGGGCAGACGGCGCAGCAGGTTCTTCAAGTCGAATACAACATCAACAAGAATGTTGCGATTGTCGCCTTGCGTGACTACACCGGCGTTCTCGCAATCGACCTTCGCATACGGCAGCGCAAGCGCTGAGGCGCAGGTATCCGCTCGATTTTTCGTCCGCTACCAATTACAGTTTGCGCCATGAATGAGCCCCGCAACTCCGAAGCCGACCGGCTTCTGATGGTCTCGCGTCAACTCAAAGCGCGCGCCATCAACAATGAGCGCGTGCTTGCTGCATTCGCCAGAGTGCCGCGAGAGGAATTTGTCGCGTCCGACTTGCAAGAGCATGCCTATGAAGATCGTCCACTCAGCATTGGGTGCTCGCAAACGATCTCACAACCGTTCATAGTTGCTTACATGCTCCAGGCTGCCGATGTGCGTCCCGAGGATCAGGTGCTTGAGCTCGGCACCGGATCGGGTTATCAGACGGCGTTGCTGGCGGAGCTGGCAAAGACGGTCGTAAGTCTGGAACGTCATCCTGAGCTAGCCGAAACTGCGCGCGAGCGATTGAGCAGGCTTGGATATTCAAACGTTGAAGTGATCGCGGCTGATGGAACGCTGGGCTATCCGGAAGGAGCTCCCTATGACGTGGTGATGGTCTCAGCCGCGGCGCCTCACGTCCCACGGCCACTGGTTGATCAGCTGGCAGTGAACGGACGCTTGGTAATACCGGTTGGAGTCCGTCAGTCCCAGAACCTCGTCCTTGTCAGAAAGACGCGGGGTGGAATCCAAACCTCCCGATTGGAAGGGTGCGCGTTCGTTCCTTTGATCGGCGCAGAAGGATTTCAGGCCTGACTTCGCAGATCTCTACTGCGATCTTCCCTGAACCATCGTTCTAAACACCAGTTCTGGTGTTTGCCTTCGTGGTTCCCACGAGCGGTTGGTTTTGCCACAAAGCATATCGGTCAGACACACCAAACCTAAAAAAAGGCATTGACATTCAAGCACTTCGGCGTAGGATGTGGTCAAAAGTGGTTGAAAGTGGTCGAGTTCATGAGACTATTGGTAAAAGTGGTCGAGAGTGGCAGGGGATGCAAATAATCCTTAACACGCCGACAAACCACCCTGAAATAACCAATAGAACCAGAATCTTCGCTGCTTCAGCCTCCTTCGCTCTTCTGATCCTGGGCAAGAACACAGGTCAGGAAGAGACGGAACACAAATGTTTCGCGGCAATCACCCAACGCGCATTGACGAAAAGGGACGAATCAAGGTCCCTGCGGAATTCAAGCGCACCATCGACGAGACGTATGGCGGCGGGCAATTTTACATCACGAGCCGCGATGGACGTGTTGCCGAGATTTATCCATTTGAGGAGTGGCAGCGGATCGAAGAGAAGCTGGCAAAGGTGTCGAACTTCAATCCAGCCAAGAAGAAGTTCCTGGACCGGGTGAATTATTACGGCCAGATGGTTGAGATCGACAGCCAGGGAAGATTGCTGATTCCGCAGATTTTGCGGGAATCGGCGGATGTGAAGGGCGAAGTGCTGGTGTTCGGGAACCTGACGTATCTCGAAGTGCGGAACGCCGAGGCCTTCCGCAAGCACCTCGAAGAGAACCCCATCACTCCAGAGGATGAACAGACGCTCGCTGATTTGGGCATCTAGTGACCGAAAGTTTCAAGGCCTCTCAGGAGGCCGGACATGGCGAAGGTGGTGGCAAGCAGCGTCATGTTCCAGTTCTTTTAAAAGAAGCGAT
>CAZLIE010000104.1:0-16024 GCA_964559345.1 uncultured Terriglobales bacterium | reverse complement strand
TGGCGACCGAGCCGTTCCTTGCCACGGAGCTTCCACTGGAAGAAGATCCGCCGCATTGGTCGTCAACATGTCCTGCTCGCGCCTATCGGCTTCAGACATCCCTGGCAGGGAGTTAAAAAACAAACGTCTTTTCGCCAGCGTCTCGGTGATCGCTTTGGCGCCATTCATCCGTGCAACGGCGTAAATAAGCTGCTGGCGCCGATTGCTGATGATGCGCTGGGCCTCTTCAAATTCACTTCGTGTAATGACCGGCTTGGACGTACGTGTAGCGATGACTAAACTCAGCTTCGCCGTCTTGATGGAGCTCGCGATGATCTCCTGCTGTACCTTGAACAACTGCGACTCCGCGACCTGTGCCTCAACATTCACTCGGAATCCACCGTGGGTGTCGCGCTGCGCCGCTTGCATTTTTCTGAGACGACTCTTGTATCCCTTCAAAACCTTCGTTTGGTCAGGGATGCTCAAACTGGCGTTTACCATGATCGGAAAATCGAGCGCGACCAACTCGCGCAAGATTCCTGGAAAGGTTGCATCTGGAAGTTCTTTGAGACTGACAACTGAATAAAGCAGCCCGCCAATATTCAGATACGAATCTGTCTCATCGACAATGCTGACGTTCGCCAACTGCTGGCGTGCACTGCGATATTCAAGGTGGTCTTCACCAGGGATGTGGTCGCGAATATCTGGCTCAATAGGATTCAGTGCGCGCTTCGCCTCAAGGAACAGCTCCTGATCTGTGAGCCGACGTGGTCCTAGACCTGCCGCCTGCATTGTGGTTTTAATACCGACCAGCAGGCTTTCAAATTCGGCCAACAATTCTTCGTGTTCGCGACGGCTGCGCTGGATGCACTTGTTGGCAGAGAGAACCCAACTGGGATTACGTTTCGTAGTTTTCCCGGCGACTCGGTGATGTATGGCCAGATCCCAGACGAAGTACACGTGAAGCAGAGGCCGCAAATAATGTCCAGCGTCGGCCTTCACGTGCCAGGCTTCTAGTCTCACTTCGTCCAGGGCACGACCAATCTCATGGCCTGAACGGTCCTGCGCAGCATAAGTCTCAAGCAGGTTGCCAACGTCTTGTGCGACCTCATAGCGGACTTGTACTCTCATGCTCTGCTCAGGAATCGATTTGAGCAGGGCGCCCAGCATCACTTTGTTGCGGCCACGGTCCTCATCGCTGGCGAAATATGAAGTAATTCCAGTCAGTTCGTAACCGGCAACGAACGCTCCGTTCGTGCGCACCATTACGTTATCCAGGTAATCGCGCACTGGGAGCTGTTCGCACAGCGCAGGATCTTCGAGTTCCTTTTCATGTAGTTCCCAGGTCACAGGCATTACTGCTGTTCCTCCGTGATGTAACCAGCTCTGAGTCTCGAGTCGCGAGCTGCTGCGCAATAGGCACGTGGCTTCGTGTACCAGTGGAATAGGTCTCGCAAATAACCGCGTGGCTTCCCGTACTTGAAGATCATCAAAAATGGGACTACCGAGAGTGGTACGCCGTATTGCAAATAGGCGCTCATCGAGCCATTGACAAATCGGCTAACGACGTTCATGACGGCTGCGAGTCCGAGCACAACGAAGAGATCCTCAAACTCGAGCGACATGAATGTCACTCTCGTATGCAGGTTGCGGTTCACTGGCGTTACATCTAAGCCCATATCTGTTACCTCACTCCTGCCGTCCCGTTCTGAATCCAAAATTCGGCGAGACGCAAGAGACCCGACAGGCCGAAGCACATCATCGCTGTTGCGAAATTTTTTACCCAGGCATCGCCAATCGTCAGGCGTTCCAGCACACCGGCCGAATGCAAAACCATCATTACGACCTGTATGACCCCGTAGAGGGGCAACATCACGTTTCCCACCCAATTGACGAGGGTAAGGATGGAGATCCAGTACCGATCTGGATCGTTTGGGCCTGCCTGTTGAGCAAAGGCTTCAAGCGCCCTGAGCAAGCCCGAACACATCAGGGATGCGAAGCCTGCCCACGACAAATGCGAATAAGGATGGGATTTGCTAAAGCGATAAATCGCCGCTGCAAAAAAAAGGCCGGCGAGCGTTGGCATGATGACGTTGCCTGCCCAGTTGGTCAGGTTCAGCAGCCCGGTTTCAAACATGCATCACCTCCGATCCCTGTTTCACCTGACCATTGCCTGGACAAGCTTCCACAACGCCGTGACGCTGAGAAAAGCTAGTGACGAGAACACCAGTGGCATAAACGGCTTTTTCCGCGAATAGTTGATGACAGCCCCTACCACAGCCAGTCCTGCTGCCTCCGGCAGAATCGTTCCCGACAAATAGTTCCAAAGAGAGACCAGCATGTCCGTGGTCGCGAACTCGCCACCGCTGTTGAAACTCTGCATGAGCCGTACCGTGCCTGAAATCCCCAACAAGAAGATCGCTGTCACGATCGAGCCCAGAGGACCCGACCCCTGAGCAGCATCAAGAGCGGCCTTGAGAACGAAGAAAGATGCGAGAACCGGCACGAGCTTCGCAACAATCACGTCCGAGATGAAGCTGGAGAAGCTAGTCTCCAGCCCGCATAGCCATACGCCACTGATGCCGACGCCTTGAGGGGGTAGCGTTATGCCTTGGGCCGCGAACCACGACAGAAACTGCGGTAGGGTCAGCAGGATGACCGACCACAACATCCATCTCTGAAAGCGTCCGCCGATCTCGAAATTGACGCCGCTTTCCTGCCGCAGGGCAAGTCCGGCGAGTAGCATCGTGCACATTGCGCCTGGCACGGCCATATCGAATAGCAGTTGCAACAGGTCGGACGGTAGCTTCGGTATCGTCATCTCTTGCCTCTTCATTACTAGCGTTGCCCGGCCCTATTGGATTCCCGCTTGACCTTGCTGAATCCAGAACTCGATAAGTCTTGTGAGACCAGAGATCATCAGCAGACCTCCACCGGCAATCGCCCATCGCGCGACGCCGCGGCCATTGGTGTAGCTGATGATTGCCATGACGACGCAAAGCGCAGCTCCTACTGGCGCAATTACGTTTCCGATCCAGTTAACTAAGTTCAGGAATGCCCCCTCTGGTTGCGCGGCCGTCTGTCCCTGAACAGCCTTATTCACCTGCGGCGTTCCACCCAGGTTCTGCGCATGGACCAGTAACGGCGCAATTTGAGTCAGCACTATGAAGGTGAGAAACAACGCAGTGATTCGCTTCGAATATCTGAATTGCGGAAGATGCATCAGCGCCCTCTCCACGGAACAATTGATAGTTTTTGTTCGCCTAGCGGGAGAAAACATAGGAGCGAATGGAAACTCGCGCAAATCGACTAAGTTGGAATCGCGATGTGAGTATTACTTCGAAATCAAAATTTGACTGATTGTTGCAGGCAAGGTTTAGATGGACTGAGGGTGTGAGGGTCAGGAGAAAACGGTAGAAGATCATTAAATGCCTGTTTTAAGCGTTCTGTCTTCGACGACAGTCGTAGACACGACGTTTGCATTTTTGCCCATCGACTCTCTGGACGGAATTGAAGCCTACGCAGCTCGTCCGTCTGCGCAAGTTCCCACAATGAAACGGTGTGTCACTGGCACGAGGTTCGGACTTTCATCCGGCGACTCGATGCAGCTCTGCTGCCAGGTAGCATTACTCCATGTAGCTGTGATCCAAGGGCGCCGTCCGAAAATCACGTTGCACATGCCGACTGATCGTTACCAATCGCTTGTGAGAAATTGACGATCTACACGTGAATCCGTAGAGTTCGATTCACCGGCTTGAGGATCCTAAGACCGCCTCTGACCACACGAATTGTTCGATGTTGATGCGGACTTGTATTTGTCGTCCCTAGGGGTAGAGCATGAACAAAGTTCAATCTGTCCGGGAGAGACCCCGGTCAACGTCGATTCAATGGTCCGCAAATCACCGGACGTCAGTATCGCAACCTGTGCCACGCCCGGAGGGGCGTCCTCTGGAACGATATCCGCGCCAGAGCTCAGGCCGAGCGAACTTCGTCATCGGCCTTTTATCCCAGTGACACCGAAGAATTATGTACGAAGATAGACGCTCTGGGCGGATCGTCGCCGTTCGGATTCCTAAAGCGGGAAGAGGTCTCGCTGGCACTAGGTTTGGATTTTTGTCCAGTGACTCTGAATGATTTGCGCGGCAACCAAAGCGACTACAGCTCGCGCAACTAACAAGGGATTATTCCGCCGGCTTCACTCTGGGGGTTTGGGTTTGGTTCAATTCGCGTTGTAGCTGCATGAGTTGGCGCAATTCGTCGATACTGGGCTGGGCTGCCGTTTGCGTAGGCGCCTCGCTGGGGCGACTTTGAAGGACGCTTTCTTTAGCTGACTTCTGCAACACGATATAAATGTCCGTGCCGGCAGGAACAGAAACCACAATGTGTTCGGTCACGGCCAAGTTGGCGAGGTTTTGATCCGAAGCCTGTCCTATGTTGTTGCTAACTCTTTCCCGCAACAGATCCGCCTCGCTTAGCGGCTGATTCAGGCTTCCTCGGCCAACCAGAGTCGCAGCGATTTCCCCCAATCCAGCAAACGAACGGACAAGAATATTCTTGCCAGTGTGCATGCCCTCGACCTTCCCTCGTAACGGATGAAGCTGAAGGTCGGTCGCGGCAGCCTCAAGCTTCACAGACGATCCATCCGGCATCAGAAGTGAGTCGAAGCGAATTCCGATGTAGCCGGAGCGGTCTGCGGCTTCCAGATTGCCGCACGCTTTCGCGCCTGCCGGGATCACGATCTCGCTGTTCTGTTCATAGTTGTATTCAATGACTGCGACCACCGGCGTGCGGACTGCGGTACTTATGGCTGATTCGAGTCTGGCGCGCAACTTTGTGCCGGGGGCCAGGCCGATTCCGAAGTCAATCTGGAGCATCGTATCTTGCGCTTTCTCCGAATTCACAGAAGAAGCATTGCTCCTGACAAACACGAGCGATGCCTTATCCATGGCATCGTGCTCGCTCCTGACTTGAGGAGACCCTGCGGCGGGTACTGCTAGACCTTCAGGGCTCATCAAGGGTTCTGATCCCGGCTGGTACGGTTTCGACTGCCATGATTGAGAATTGTCGAAAGGGCGAACATCGCCAAGGCTAGTGGGCGCCTTCTCTTTTGTCGTCCGGTTCGCCATGCGCCCGATCTGGTCCGGATTCACTCGGCTGCCGTCCGTCTCCTGTTCGGGCGAGCGACCGCTGTCCAGAATCGGTGTCACGCTTGCTGAGGAGCCGGAGCTATCCACGGTCTGCGCGGCCTGTTGAGATTTGACGTTCGCGACAGAGTTTTTCTGTGCTGGCAATGACCGCCGCGAAATGCCATTAAAAGCCAGCAAGAGAAGAATCAGCACAATGCCAGCTCCGATGAATAAGAGTCGGCCGTTATCTTTGAGCGACGGCTTTGTCTTGACCCTTTGCGGGACAAAGGGCATTTTCCCATTTCGGTTTAGTAGCGCACTGGTGGTGATTTGTGGCTGCGTCTCTTCCATTGTGGCATTTTCAGCAAATCCGTTCTCTTCCGCTCGGTTCATTGCGCAACTCCCTGACTGCTCGCCACAAACGGAACGGGCAAGATGAGAGGACGATCCACCTGCTCCGCCTCTGTTAGCTGCAATTGCAATTTTTCACCAAATTCCTTGAATGGCGGTCGCTCAAACACAACGACGCCATCAGCGCGTTGTCCCGGTGCAAGCCGTCGAGCTGTTAAGCGATATTCGGAAATGGGGACGGGTTCCGCCTTGATTCTCTTTGCTCCGTGCCCTGCGCCGCTCAACTCAATCTGTGGTGGTAACAGTTCGATCACTCGTTTTGAGCTGTTGAGAATCGAAAAGCCCAAGATGGTCCGGTTATCGTCTTGGCGCGATTTTCCAACCGCGGCGAGCAACTCCGTGCCTTCCCAGAGAGGAGAGGACGAACTTTTCTGCTCGTCGAACTGCTCAGCAATCAGATCCGGCAGTTCGATACGAACGGGAGAACGTTCGACTGCGGTAGCCGGAGAAACTCGGTGAGTGTCGGAGATGAGAAAACTCTGCCGATCCGAATCGATCACTAGGCTCTGCGGCCTGCGGTATTCGACAAGAAAGTCGACGTGTGCATTTGTGCTTGCCTTGCCGGCGCTCACCAGATGCAAGGCGATCTCTTGACCGGACCGAGTGGTAATTAGGGCGTTACTCTCGCAAGGCTGAGCCGTAATCGGCTTCAAGAACACCAGTCTTGGTTCAGCGTCAGAATGCTCCGCCTTGAAGGCTACCGGATTGCCAATCACTACTGAGCTGATCTCTTCCGGAAGCCTTACAGAAGTTGTGTAGCCCAGCCCAAGGTGCACCACGGTCACTGCGCCATTTTCGATGGGCACTGTTGTGACACTGGGAATAACTCCCAAATTTTCAATTTGGGCCATGCCGATGCTGCCCATCAAACAGACAATCAAAATGAGGTGCACTCTCATCGTGTTCTCCCTGGAGTGCCTTGAAGTCTGACGCTCCGAAATCTTTTCAAATGCTCAAAGCGCTCGCGAACGTTCATCACATAAGTCACTACATCGCGGTTCGAGTATTTGAGTCGTTCACGTTCAATTGCGTGGTCACCCGCGAAATACGCGGCTGCGACTAGTCTGAGGTCCCCGTTGAATCTGTTCATCAGCCATGCCAGATAACGCACACCGCCTAAGACGTTTTGGTTCAGGTCGCAACGGTTCTGAACATTCAATCTTCTGGCCGTCTCGGGCATCAGCTGCATCAGGCCCGCTGCGCCTTTTCGTGAAACCGGACATCGTTGCCATCCAGACTCCTGCTCGACTATTGCGGCCACAAATTCAACGGGAACGTTGTAATGCCGCGCGTAAGCAATCACGTAGTATTCGGCTTCCCGCCTGGATTCACTGCTGACCTTTGCCCAAAGCCGGCAAGCTGAAATCAGAATGAGAAATAACGCGGCACACTTCATTGTTGGCCTGCCTCGATGCTGTACTGATGAGCGTCGTAGACCAGACTCGCCCAACCGTCACGCAAAAGGAGTTTTTTTCGATCTGCCTCCGTCTTCGCCAGAAGCGGCAGAATTAAATCGCGCATCTCCGTGGTGATCTGTTCCTCTCCGAGCAGTTCAAGGGCTTGCGCGAGGTCGAGCATTTCTGAAATCGAAGGTGGCTTTTCCAGGCTCCAACCGCGCAGCGCCTTTGCAAATCCAGCCATTTCGCAGTGAAACGCTGTGCTTCGGTTGGGGGTCTTCAATTGCAAAATCTTGGCTTCTCGTTGTGGAGTCGGATGTTCTACGCGCAAGTAAAAACTCCTTCGCCGTAGTGGATCTCCGATCCTCCGCTCTTCATTGGAGGTCAGCACAACAAAGGGAATGCTTGTCGCTCGTACAACCCCTAATTTGGGAATGCTCAACTGCCACACGCTTAGGAGTTCAAGCAGCATGGCTTCGAAAGCCGCGTCGACCTTGTCGAGCTCGTCAATGAGCAGCACACAGGGTTTCGGATACTGCAAAGCTTTAAACAAGGGGCCCGTGCTAAAGAAGGCTTCCCCATGCAACTGTTGCTTCAGTGTTTCCCATTGAATGGGGCCAGAGCGGGAAAACAACTCAACCGCAAGCCCCTGCAAGCATTCATCGAACTTGCCAATAGCCTTTTCTTCATTGATTCCCTCAAAGCACTGCAGGCGCTCTAACTCTGCGCCTGTGGTTTTGGCAACAGCATAGGCAAGTTCGGTCTTTCCGCTTCCCGGTGGCCCCTCTAGCAGGATCGGTCTATTCAGCCTGGCCGCCAGATAAACAGTTGTGGTGATGACTTCATCGCCGATATAGCCGACGCGAGCAAGCCCGGTGTGGACATGACCAAGAGACGAGAACACTATTTCTCCTTCATCCAGTTGCTTTGAAAAACGTCCAGAAGCGAGAACAACCTACGTGCGGTCCGAATCTTGGTCAAATTTCTTCGCGGTGATCGCTTTTTTGACGGACTTCTGGGGGTCGGATACAAACCGGAATGCAGGTTTGCGTGGAGTCGACAATGAAAGCTCTCATCGAAGTCGTCGGAGATCGCACAACACCAAGGCTGGAAGGGCCTCATCCTTTCCAGGAGGCGGTGCTCGCGCCTGGGGCAACCGATGGCCATGTACAAAGGACCGAACCGTTTGTAGACGTTGCAGAAGCTGCTGGCTTCCTCAAGCTGCATCCCAAAACGCTGCTCCGCCTCGCGCGTCGCGGATCAATTCCTGCTCATCCCTTGACCGGCCGCCGCCGTCACATCTGGCGCTTCCTTCTATCCGAGCTAGACGCCTGGGCGCGCCGTCGGTTAGATTCAGGCAGCGACCGGTGCCAGAATTCAAGGAGCTGAAGAATGCTGGCACGACACAAAAACGGATGTTTGCAGAAGGTAAAACGAAAGGACGGAATTGAAAGATGGCAGTTTCGCTGGAACACGCGCAGCCCTGACGGCGTGATCCGCGAGCGCAAGAAAACGATAGGCCCAATTGAGGAATATCCTCAGGGCAGCAGGAAGCTCGAGGATCTCCTTGCGAAATTGCGGCTGAGCATAAACCGTGATGGCCCCACCGATCTGACTGCGATCACGATGGCGAAGGCAATTCAACACTATGAATTGCACGAACTGTCGGATTCAGCCGACAGCGGGAAGGCCTATTCGACTCGCCGCCAGAAGACGCTGGTGTTCGATCGCTGGGTTCTTCCGCGCTGGGGAAGGCTGGAGCTCGGAGCCATCAAGACAGTAGCGGTCGAACAGTGGCTTAAGTTGCTGATGACCGCTAAATTCGGTGAACCTAAACCTCTGGCAGGAGGCACCAAAAGGAAGATCCGCGACGCCATGAGCAGCGTTTTCAATCACGCAATCCGCTGGGAATTCACCGACCGCAATCCCATTCGCGGCCCGGTGAAAGGGTCTGGAGTACGCGTTTCCGGCAAGCGCGAACGCATACCCGATGTTCTTGACGTCGAGGAGATGCAACTGCTTCTTGGGGGTCTCGAGCTGCGGGAGCGGACGATGGTATTCCTGGATATGGGTATCGGCTTGCGTAGAGGCGAATTGGCCGGCCTCAAGTGGGAGGATGTGAACTTCGAGAAACTCTCGATCAACGTAACCCGATCTCTGGTCAATCAGCGGGTCGGCGAAACGAAGACCGAGGTTTCGAGAAAACCGGTCCCGATCGATGAATATCTCGCTCGCGACCTTCGGAGCTGGCGGGAGCAGACTCCCTACCGGAATCCTTCTGACTGGGTCTTCGCCTCCGACAGCCGCCGCGCCGGTGCCAATCGGGGAAAACAGCCTCTGTGGTTGAGTACCGTTATGCGCTATCACATCCAGCCCAAAGCACGCGCTCTGGGAATCACAAAGAAAGTCTCCTGGCACACGTTTCGCCACACATTTTCGACTTTGCTGAAGGCGAATGGAGAGGACGTGAAGGTGGTACAGGAACTCCTGCGTCATGCTTCGGCAAAGATGACGCTTGATACCTACTCGCAGGCGCTCAGTCCGGCCAAGCGGGCGGCGCAGAGCAAGCTGGTGAGCATGATTTTGCCGAAAAAAGAAGTTGTACCGCGAGGTTGTACCGCGGGTTCGGACCGGATCGGGCTAAGTGGTTGAAAAAGAACTGGCGTCCCCGACGGGATTTGAACCCGTGTTACCGCCGTGAAAGGGCGATGTCCTAGGCCGGGCTAGACGACGGGGACTCATTGACTTGATTGAGTTTAACAGGTTCCTCGGCGCCCTGTCCCTCTTGTGAGCGGTCACAAGTCGACAGTTGTGGCAACAAAAGGCTGATCTGCTGCACCCATGGCAAGCCGGCTAGCGGTCCGGGATCGGAAAAACCAGCATGCTCCGGATAAGCCATGATGCTGAGAAAATCCGCCACTCGCCCCAGCGCTCCGTAATCATAGACACCGCTCCAGTTGTCATAACCTCCCGGAGATTCCGAGTTGCGATCGTCGCTGTATTTTCCTACTACGGCTACGCTCAGCAACAGACCGTACTGGTGAAAGCTACGAGCGGCCTGGCAAACGAAGTCCGTAAACTTGTCACGATAAGTGTAATGAATGTTCTCGTACTCAAATTGAAAGGCGATATAACCATCACGTAGCGCGTAATACAGCAAATAGCGAATGGCGCGTGCGCGAGCAGGCGCATTGTCCAGAACGGTATGCATCAACTCCTGGTTAAAGCCTCGATTGGTAACTAGCGGCATTATCGCGATGTGTCGCCGCGCCGCAATTCCCATCACGGCTGGCGGAACCTCTCCGGCGACAAATCCTTCCGAATCCATGCTGAACACCTGGGGAGCGATGATCGAAATCTGGCTTGCATGAGCATCGAAGCTGGCAATCGATGGTGGCCGATTCACAAGGTACATAAGCGTCGTGAGGGCGGGAGTTCTGTGTCGCGATGCATCTGCGCGAGGACAGGACGCGGTCGTAAGTGCAAGTAAACAGAAAATTGCGAGGCGATTCATATCGATACAATGCCTATCGTTTTGACAGAATGGACTTGCCAGCCGCTTCCCAGGCGAGGCGTGCACAACCCAAGACATTGATCAGGTTTCCGAGTCGGCTCACCACCAATTTGACTTTGCGCGCCGCCAACCGCTGTGCGTGCGAAAACATCGACTTTCTCAGCGGCGCAAGAAACAGATCGGCCGTCGCGGCCAAAGACGATTTAGACTTCGGTTATTCGATCGTGATATTGAACGACACACCTGTATCCTCCATGAAAGCTAAGGAAAGCGCAGCACAAAGGCTGTGCGTACTAAAAATCGATGCGGTAGATTCTTACGCTCTCAGCCGGCACCTCGGTCTTGAGGGACAAAGTCATTCCCTCGGGTTGCTCGCTTCGACCAGTAACGATCTCGTGAACTGCTGCTGCCGGCTTGTCCAACATGCGGGTAAACTCCACCTGCACCGGCTTTTCCGAGTGGTTGAAGAAAAAGACGAGGCGCCCGTCGGGAGCACGCATCTGTCGCAATTCGACGAAACTCGAAACCTGGAGCTTCGGCGCTGAGAGATGTGCCCATTTAGCGAGAATATCGGCCAGCGGATGCATGTCTCGAGGAGCGCGATAGTTTTCCTGGCCGGCAAAACTACCGAAAACGATGGTGCTGCCCTTTCCGAAATGATTCTCGTATGCGACTGGAATTCCGTCACTGCCATAGGCGATAGCCTGTGCCTGAGAATTCGTGGTCTCGAAATGCTCAAGAAAGGTTATGGACTGGAATTCCTCATTGCCCCACTTCACTTGAAATTCCTTCTCGGGAATAATCTCCCGCTCTTTCACGCCGAGCATTTCGTCCCATCCGAAACCGGGAATTCTTGCTTGGGCATGTCCGCGATCGTCGACCCACCCGGGTCGCGCCTCCACAAAGAGATGTCCTCCCAAACTTACGTATTGCTTTAAGATGAGCGCCTCCTCATGAGTGAGCATCAGGGGATAAGGAACGATCACGAGCTTGTATGGCGAGAGATTGTTTTGGGCGAGTTCTCGCGAGCTGATGATGTCGAGCGGCAGATTGCGCTCGAAGAACATGCGGTGATATCCGGCGATAGCCTGGTGAATAGCCGTGCGACTGCCTTGCTCATCGTAGCCGCCGAGCAGCGGGACTACCGGATTAAAAATAACGGCAGCTTCGGCGCGCTCAGGATGGGCCTGCAACAAGAGGTCTGCGTTTCTTGCGATGCAGCTTGCCGTCTCGCCAGCTTGGCGGCTCCGCTCGGTGAGCGTTCCGTCCATGTTGATCATGCCGTATCCACCGGATTCGTACCCGGCGTTCATGGGATAGAAGGCGTAATAGTTGATTGCGCGTGCGCCACGCGATACTAGGCCCCAAGCCCACAACTGAAGATCGCTGGGAGTGACCGGAGATCCGACAATGGTTCCGTGAACTCCAAATCCGCTTTGCAGTTCACCGACGTAGAATCCGCGGTCTCCGGTGATCGCACGCGTCAAGTCCATGGCTAGCACGCGCCGCTCGAGAGTCCAGTTGCGGTCCACGGATGTAAGCTTCGGGTAGAAGCTGGTCCCCAAAAAAGTCCACCGCGCGCTTCATCAGAAAATCGTCCGTTGGATCGTAGGGATCAGCAAGCGTTCGGACGAGCGGAGATGGATTGGGAGCGTGGCTCGTAGTTACGTGGGTGGGATCGATGGCTTTCACCGCGTCATTTCGCATTTTTAGATCTTCGGCAAGCTTCTCGCCGTAGTAGACGCGCCAATCGATGAAGTCGGTATAAGTGAGAATTGTTCCAAAACGGGGCGGCTCGACCTGCGCCCAATCGGTGAACGTTCGATGCCAGGCTTCGTTCAGGTGGTCGAGGGTTCCGTACTTGTCTTGGAGCCATCGGCGAAATCGAGCCATGCTGCTGGGGCAAAAACAGAACATCGGCTCGGCCTTATAACCGAGGCGAGCCCAATTCAGGGCTGCCGGTTCGCTCCACAGATCCCAGCCGTAAAACGCCGGACTCTTGCTCGCGTGCCGCGCCACCTCCTGGAAGAAGGTGAGAACAGCTTTGCGCACGCCGGAATGATCGAAGCAATATCCGGGAGCCGCCTGCGAGGGAATGGGCTGGCCATCCTGCGCGGCATAGTGTCCGTCAGGGTATTTTGTGCCCACCCACTCCGGCGCAGAATCTACGTACACCTGAACGATGACTTTCAATCTTACTTCCTGGGCCAGTCGCAGCAGCAGATCCAGATTTTCCAAGTGGTATTCGCCCTCGCGAGGCTCGCCAACATTCCACTCCACCCAGGTGCGCACAGTATTAAATCCAAGAGTCTTGATTTTGTTGAGATCTTCTTTCCAAAGCCCTGGGGATTCTGCAGTGATCGTCTCCAGCATAGGGGCACGAGCTTTGCCCCCGCTGTACCAAACTGAAACTGGAAAGAAACTCGCCTGATCGCGTGGATGATCGAGGAGAAACTTGGTATCCGGTACGGCCCTGCCAGGCGACAACTGCCATGTGTGCAGGTCGCTCGCTCGCATCGCACAACAAGTGGAAATTAGCAACGCGAACCCTAGAGCGGACTTGCGTCTCAAGAACAAAATTCTGAGCATGTCAGAGTTTAGAAGAACATTTGATCTATCGATCAGCCACACCAACATGGGAAAATGGCCTGCCGTGAAACAAACTGCGGCGCACAAGTTTGCGCGCCGCCTGCAACTCCGATTGCATCCTACATCAACGCAATAACCTCATAATCTCCGATTACCGGGATCTCGAAGCTGACAGCTCCGCCCTGCTGCTGAAATGTCAGGGACGTTCCTGAGCGCAAGGCGCGGGCGCTCTTAATAATGCGGCCATCAGTTTGGAATCGGACCTGCTGAGAACCGAGTGGATAAGCTCGCCGAATATATCCATGTGTCGCATTTGGATTCGTGTAGTTCAGGATGTGCAGCGCATATCCCGGTTCGGTTTCCCATGCGAAGATTTCAATCAATCCTGCACCCGTGACCGAGACCATAGGACCTTCCCCGCGAAGCCAATGGATGGTGTTCTGCAAAAGACGGCTGAGATCCTCGTTTCCCGAGCGCCAGCACGTGCGGTCGACCTCTCCGGGGAAGAACGCGATACGTGAATTCCCCTTTTCCCGAAATACCGCTGCAGGTTCCGTCGTGCGAGGTGTGCGTGGATACACCATTTCTGGTGGAAAAGCAGGATAGGCTGGCACTACGCTCAGCACAAGCGATGATGATTCAGCCCGAATAGGGATGCGATTCTCAGCTCCGGGAAGTAGGGCCGTTCTCTTGAAAGTGTTGACAACTGGATGCGCCCTTTCGATTCGCGCATAGCTATTGCCGTGCGGTCCAATTACTTCTCCCGTTATGTGCGCGCTGAAAACGTCAGCCAATTGAAAGTCGGCACGTAGATTGCCCCATTCGTCGTAACGAGAAGTTTCGAACGTCGCGAGCAACGATCCGCCACTATTCACATATTTGCGAATCGCTTCACAGTGCCGGTCGCTGAGATAAGCAGCATTGGGAATCAGCAGAGCTCGGTATCTATCCAGGGGAGCCTCGTCAAGGTTGCTTTCATGAATGAAGTCGAAGAGGAACCGTCCTTCGAGCAGCGTGTAGTAAAGTCCCTGGAGGTAATCAATTGAACCGCCGCGGGATCGTGGCCGGCGCGATTCCGGTCTTGAGTAAAACGCGATCGTACGCTGCGGATATAGAACTGCTAAATCCGCGACCGAACTGCGATTCCTGAAATGAGCTTCATTCTCTGCGATCCAGGTGAAGAAGGAGTGCCCAACTTCACGCCAACGTGTGTCTTCCGGAGAGCCGCCCAGCCAATGAAACCATGGAACCATGCCGCTTGCAGTAGTTTGTGCGAGCCACATCGTCAGCTCAGCGGAGGGTTTCGAAACGTGCCGCCAATTTGGTTGAGCGTTGGCATAAGCACCGGCAACATTCGTAATGGTGCGACCCTGCATCACTGAATTGGCAACTCTGCCCTGCTGAGCGCAGGCCCAGATGGGAGTATCGCCGGAACGCCCTTGATGATCGGCGTTAAACCAGGCGGCAACCTGACTTATATCTTTCAGATCCTTGATTGTGTCGAGTCCACCGCCCAGATTGCCGACGTACACCGACTGCGGATTTTTCTCTCGCACGACCTGATCCCAAAGACGCCAAATCGCGCGCACGCGATCCATGTACGCCTGGTAATACTTGCGATAAAAGGAATTGGAAGCATCCGTCTCCTCAGGCGGAACACCACCGAGCTGGTCATATAAATGGCGACAGTTTTCGCAATAGCACACGCGCAGTGCGCCGGTAGATGGCCAGCCATTCGTAAAGAACCCGTCGACAGGATAATGCTGATTTATTTCGCGATAGATCGCGGGCATCTGCTCCGTGAAGTAGCTGCTGAACATGCACGTAGAAAACAGCCACGGTGACTCATCGTGAGGACGCGGCGAGCCGTCGCGATTGCGCTCAAACCATTCAGCGTGTGCCTTCAAGGCGTCTTCATAGGCAAGATTGCAGTCCATGCGCGCGACGGCGCGCATTCCTCTGCGCTTCATGGCAGTCACCATTTCACCGAACAAATCTCGAGTGCCGAGAAACTCACTGCGGTGGTGATATGGGATCTGAGTGGGATAGAAGGCGACTATGCCACCGCCATTCAAAAGCACAGCGTCAACTTTGAGAGATGCCCAGTAGTCTCCCCATGCGTTCGCATCCATCGTGAGCGGATCGCGTTCGTTGTAGTTGATCTGACCGCAGCGGCGCATCGTTTCGTACCATGGTTTCCACTTGCTTTCTCTTTCTGAAATTCCCGTATTAAGAATTTCTGTTGGTGGCGCAATAACCGATGCAGCCGTAAGTAGAAGAAATGAGCGTCGATCCATGGTGGGTCTCCAGGCGAGCAGACAACTTGTGCGCGGTTCAGTCTAGAAGTTGACGTCGGAAAAATCGAACAAGGTCAGAGAGACAGCAATTGCAGGCTCCCTAAAGATCTGGAACCTCCGAGAAGCTCCTTTGGAGCGCTTCCCCGTCACGCTTCTATACTGTCCAACGCCATGACAGAACTCTCTCGACGCGATTTCGCGAAACTCATAGCCGCCGCAGGCATTGGCGTAAATGTTCCAGTCTTAGCACAAACCCCTGATCGCACTGTTGCCATTCAAGTGGGAGCGGTCTCTTTTGTCGATGAAGGCATCGCTCCCCTGCTCGATCGTTTCCAGAAGGACGCGAAGATAAACACTCTGCTGATCGCGACCTTCAGCTACGGCCGCGGCATCGCCGGAAGGCAGGTTCCCGGGCAGCCATTCCCTGATCACGGAAAACCGGAGTACGACACCAACTTCTACGGCGGCAACTTCGCGCGCACGCATGAACAGTATTACGCACATACATCCCTCAAGAAGATTCAGGCTCCAGACCATCCTGGCTTCGATGTTCTGGAGAGTGTTATCCCAGAAGCAAAATCGCGAGGAATGAAAACGTTCTGCTGGTATGAGGATGTGTTCCGGCCTGACCTCGATGGCATTGAACGTTTACAGGAGGTAACGCTCTCGGGCAAGAAGGCGAACACACTGTGCTTTCACAATCCTGAAGTG